>NZ_JBMDJS010000006.1:0-285363 GCF_057809315.1 Herbaspirillum sp. FG34
TACGTGAGGATGTGGAGGCGCAGGCGAAGATTACGCAGGCGTTTGGGCAGCAGGCTTCCAAGTTGATCGGGGACTATGCTGAGCAACAGCAAAAAAAGGCTGCTGACTTGCGTACGCAGGCAAATGCAGCAACCGACCCGGCGGCGGCAAAGGAACTCAATGATCAGGCCAGCGCGCTTGAAAGCAATTGGGGGCCGAATGGGACGATGCGGGTTCTGGCTCACACGATTGTGGGTGGACTGACGGGAGGTCTTGCCGGCGCGGCTGGCGCAGCAGCGGGAACCTTGACGGCGCCGAATGTGGCATCAGCCTTGGATAAGGCGGGTGTTGATCCTGAGCTGGCGAAGGCACTGACGGGATTGTCGAGTACCTTGGTGGGAGCGGTTGTTGGTGGGACTGCGGGTGGGGCGGCGGCTTACAACGAAGTCGTAAATAATTTCCTCGGTCACGCTGACAGAGAGAGGTTGAACAAGCTGCGAGAGAAGGCGCAGAGCAAGGAGCGGCTGACGAATGACGAAGCGCTACAGCTCGTCTTCTTGGAGGTCAGTGACCAGATCAGTGATGGTCTGCTCAACAAATACCGCTCAGGACAACCACTGACCAAGTTCGAGCAACAAAACTTGGCGATCTATTTGGGCGGATATTCTCAGCAGAATGGAAAAGAGGCTACCCAGCAGCTAATTCAGAATGGTAGTGAGCCTTCATATACCTTCCCTTATGCTGGATCAAGTTCGGATCGTGGCGACTATGCGGGCAAGAACTTCAAGTGGTTGGACTATTTTTACCGCGATCCCGGTACGAACGAATCCATCTTCAATGACGCGAGGGCGAAGGCGGGGATTTATCCGAACGTAACACCTTATGAGAGTCTGACGCCAGTCGGCATGCAGTGGTCGCGTTTCTTCTCGGTTGTGGATTCGATAGCCAATAGCTCGTTGGCGACTGGTACTTATCTTGGAGCTACGCTGGCAGATGCTAGTGCGGATACCCGGGATGGATTAACCATCGCAATGGGCCAGTTGGCGCAGATTGGGGCGTCGTTCATGTTGCCGAAGGCGGGGATTTCTCCCGCATTTGGAAAAACGTCTGCGGATATTGAAAATCCCAGAAGTGAGCCGAAAATCTCAAAGGTAGATGAGGAGATTGATTCGCTCCGAAATATTGCAGCTAGACCTAACGGCCCCAATTTAAATGATAAAGAGCCGGGTACGATACTGGTGCAGCAGCAACAAAAGCGCCTTGATGAGGTGGCGGATCTTTTCAACAAGTCGACCACCAATAATGCGATTACCATTAATGGGGTAAAAGTCGAAGCAACTCCGATGGGAACTGAGGGCGGAAGTAACTTAAGCGGGTCTACAAAGGTACTTGAATCGCAAAATCTGACGGATCAACAGATTCTCGGTTATGCACAACAACTGGCTGGGAAGTCACCCCTAGAGCAGAAAACTCCGAGTGTTTGGGTCGCAGATCTTGGAGGAGGTCAAACAGTTACATTGCGTTCAGTATCTAGCTCTCAAGGGGCGACAGGGGCTAGATGGACGATTGACTTACGCGGTTCTCCGCAGTTGCAGAATATAAATTCTTCTATTAAACAATTTGAACTGAAATTTAGGTGAGACATGTTATCGAATGAGAGATACCAATTTATCCTTGAGCGCGTCAAAGGCATGGCGCTTGATGCAGTTTGGCTTTATTTGGAAGACGACAGTCAATCATACGAAGAAAGGAAAGAAAAATTCTTGTGGATGCTGAAAAAAATGGTTGATGAACGTCTCATCGCATTAGCGAAAGACGGGATATTGATTCGTGATTCTATCGAAGACATCCTTGAGCAATTCCGTATGGCGTTTCCCGCTTATGACGGTGACCTAAATAATGGTGTCTGGTTTTTCACCACGTCATGTCCTTGCGGAATCGGGTGGTTGTTGCAAGATGGCTCGATTGATTGGGCTTAAAGTCTCGCGTTACATCGAATGCCAAGTTCAGCAGTGAGGTGTACTGTCAATAACGGACACTCTTGTTTTATGCGGCCCGCAGTTTTCTGTTGAATTGTTCAGCAAACCGAGCGGGGGCGATGTTGCCAAGACGAGAGTGACGCCGCTGGCGGTTATAAAAAATTTCGATGTATTCCTGAATCGACGCCTCGGCCTGCGCACGCGTTGTGTAACGTTGGTGATGAATCAGTTCGTTTTTCAATCTGCCCCAGAAGCTCTCCATCGGCGCATTGTCGTAGCAGTTCCCTTTGCGCGACATCGATGCTCGCATGCCAAACTGCTCCAGCAAACGACCATAGGCATGGGCGCAATACTGACTGCCACGGTCCGAGTGATGAATCAGGCCATGTGCCGGGCGTTTGTGCTGCACGGCTTTCCACAGTGCCTTCATGGTCAATTCCTGCGTCATCCTCTCACTCATGGCGTACCCCACCAGCTCACACGTGAAGACGTCCTTCACGCCCGCCAGGTACAACCAGCCTTCGCCAGTGGGCACGTACGTTATGTCTGTCACCCATACCTCATTGGGTGCCGTTGGCACGAATTGCTGGTCGAGCAGGTTGGCTGCAACCGGCAGGTTGTGATTCGAGTTGGTCGTGGCACGGAACTTCCTCCGCTGTTTGCAGCGCAGACCGAGCTCACGGCGCAGCCGCGCAATACGGTCACGACCGGCGACAAAGCCTTGCTCGCGCAGTTCTGGCTGAATACGGCGGGTACCATAGGTCTCGCGGCTTTGACGATGCACGGCCTGAATGGCCACCTTCAACGCGGCGTCCTCCTGTGCGCGTGGCGATGGCTCTCCTTTGAGCCATGCGTAGAAGCCGCTACGCGAAACCTCAAACGCCAGGCACAGCCGCTCCACCGGATATTCGGGCCGCATCGATTTCATTTGCGCGTACCGGGCAGCGACTCCCGTGCAAAGTACGCGGTGGCTTTTTTTAATATTTCCACCTCGACATTCGCATTGGCCAGCTCCTTGCGCAGTCGCGCCACCTCGGCCTCTAACTCGCTGACACTTCGTCCGCCAGGAGCTGCAGCGGCACCGTCACCTCGCTTGGCAGCGCTCACCCAGTTCGCCAATGTCCCTTTGGATAGCGCCAGGCTTGCCCCAGCGGCCTCTAGCGTCATCCCTTGCTCCAGCACCAGCTTGACGGCCTCGGTACGGAACTCCCTTGTGTATCTGCGTTTCTCTGATTTGCTCATTGCTTACTCCTGTTGTTCAAGTTCAACAAACAGGAGTGTCCGGAAATTTCAGGCTACCTCACTGGCCTTGCCGCAGGCAACTAATCCTGAAATCAAATTTTTAAGAGATTCGAATCCATGAAGAAGATCGCACATTTAGATGAAATTATTAACAGTTCTTTTGGGATGTGGATTTCCAGTTTGTTTGGTGCGATAAGTGGATGGAATCCAGAAATCGCATTTGCCGAACAAAAGGAAATATTTTTCTTTCTTCTTGAGTACATGCTAAAAAACGGAAGAATTAAGTTTATTGCTCCCGGTGCAGATTGCTATGTTTCGTCTACTAATCCTAATCCACGTTTTACCATTTATGACATTGATGCTCAGTGGAACGCGCCTGCAGGCGAAATAGTTAATTACTTTCGTGAACGGTGGCCGAAAGATGCAAAAAATGAGGACGATCCTAATTTGACTATTTATTTTTATGAAATGCCAGGCGTTATATGGGTAAATGACTCTGGGGAATTGGTAGCGCCGTAAGCAAGAAAAAATCACCTGTGAGCCGACGACAGGGAAAGTAGTAACAGCTTTCCCTGACTCTAATCCAGTTCCACCATCTTTAAAGCTTATTAAATAGGAAAAAATATGTTTTCAGAAAAAATCAAGGATTTTGCGTGTCGTATCTCAGGAAAGCTGGAAGATGAGCTTCTAGAAGGTGCGTTGAATTACCTGGATCATAATGAGGAAGCTCTTGCAATCGAGATACTTTGTGATCATTTGATTGAGTATGATGTTCCCCTTAATCAAGATGATCTAAGTTTTTTAAAGTCGATATTAATTGCGATGAACTTTAATATTTTGATGCCACCTTTTAAGTATTTTGATTTTTCGTAAAGAGTCGAGGAGGTTAGTGCATCAGTCGGGCGTAGCGGAAGCCCTATGAATGTCGCTCCTGGTACAAATGCTCAGATGGTTGTTGATGGCATCATTTATTCAGGTCATGCACTGGATCAAATGCAAGGCAGAGGAGTCATTCCGTCTGCAGTGAAAAGTGCCATTGAGAATGGAACCGTTTTTCCAACTGGCCCAGGAACTACGGGCTATTTTGATATGACGAGCAATCTTCGCATAATTGTTAATTCAACGAATGGCCGTGTCGTAACGGTGATTCCTGGGAAGCAATGAAAACAGACACATTTGCTATTGAAGTCAAGAGAGTTTTATTGAAGGAATGGGATCCTATTGGCATACAAAACATTCCCGAAGCAGAAAGTGAATACGATGGTTACGTATTAGGTCTTTGTCGTTTACTGAGGGAGTTTCAATCGGTCGAAAAAATATATGAGTATCTTTGCTGGATAGTTATAGAACGAATGGGATTAGAGGTTAATGAAAGTCATACGATGGCGATTGCTAAAATGCTCGTAAATCTTCCAATGGATTAGCATGGATTGATATGAAAGCTAAACTAAAAGAATTTTTTTCGTCAGATATCCATTTACGAAATTACTGGCCGGAAGATGAAAGAAATTTTGGTTTTTGGGCATCAATACTAATTGGCCCTGACGAAGAGGACGGGTCGGAAATATGGCACCAACAGCAACATCACCATTGCGGGCAGCGACATCAACGCCAAGGGCGATCTGGCATTGAGGGCGGACAACGATATCAATCTCATCGCTGCGCAGAACTCGGACGAACAGCATAGTAACCGGTCGTCCTCGTCCTGGGGTGTGGGTATCCATGAATATTGATTTTGCAATGGCTAAAAAAATGGCGCTTGATCATCTTGAGCGTCTTTCCCAAGAACCTGGCGGGGTCCCATATGCAATATTTGAATCTCTTGTTCGAGAAGAAGATGATGGTTGGTATTTTCCATACCAGTCTACGAAGTATATGGTGACAGGAAATTTTGGAGATTCACTTGTAGGTAACTGGCCAATATTTGTAAGTCGTGGGGGGGATTATCTTGGATCCCGTCGGCCGGGAATGCCGCTTTTAAGAAGTGAACGCCCCTTTGCGTAACCCTTATGAACCGTTGACCTTGACGTGAGCTGTGACCTGCCCCAGATTTTTCGGACCGCCAAGAATTGGAAAAGCCCGCGGCCCAACGCCGCTAAAGTGCTACCAACATCAATAGGAGAACACATGCCCCTGCCCGAAACTCCCTTCCTGCATCTCGACGCACGCTTTCGCCGCATGGTCATCGACACCGCTCAGGTCGATTGCCTCTACCGGGGTTGCCGTTGGGCCGAAGGTCCGGTGTGGTTGCCCGCTACCCAGGAACTGATCTGGAGCGACATTCCCAACAACCGCCTGATGCGCTGGTCCGAAGGTGCCGGGGCGGGGGTATTTCGTCAGCCCTCCCACTTCAACAACGGCAATACGCTGGATCGCGAGGGTCGCATCGTCGCTTGCCTGCATGGCGGCCGCGCGGTGGTGCGTACCGAGCATGACGGCAGCATCACGACGCTGGCCTCGCACTGGCAGGGAAAGCGCCTCAACTCGCCCAATGACGTGGTGGTCAAGTCCGATGGTTCGATCTGGTTCACCGATCCGGACTACGGCATCAACAGCGATTACGAAGGCTACCAGGCCCAGAGCGAGATCGGCGCCTGCAACGTCTATCGCATCGATGGATCGAGCGGCGAGATCAGTCTGGTTTCCGGCGACCTGGAGCGTCCCAATGGCCTGGCCTTCTCCACCGATGAAAGCCGGCTCTACATCGCCGACACCGGTCTGACTCACCGTGCGGGCGGGCCACATCACATCCGTGTGTTCGATGTGGTCGATGGCACCACGCTCAAGGGCGGGGAGGTGTTTGCCACCATCGATCCGGGCCTGGCCGACGGTTTCCGGCTGGATGCGCAGGGTAACATCTGGACCTCGGCCGGCGATGGCGTGCATTGCTATGCGCCGGATGGCACCTTGCTGGGCAAGATCCTGATTCCGGAAGTGGTGTCCAATGTGGTCTTCGGCGGAGCGCGCGGCAATCGCCTCTTCATCACCGCCACCACGTCGCTCTACGCGGTGTACCTGGCGGTCAACGGGGCCGTGCGGCCCTGAGCGGCCGCAGCCGCGCCGTCTGCATCACTGGCCCGGTGTGCGCACCGGGCGCGTCTTTTTCATGGTCACGCCCAGTCCGGCGACGATGGCCACGGCACCGGTCATCATCGACACCGACAGCGTCTCGCCCAGGATCCACGCCGAGGCCAGTACGCCAAACAGGGGCGAGAGCGCATTCAACATCAGCGCCTTCACGCCCAGGCGCGCTACCACCCAGTTGAACAGGGCGACACTGACGATGCTCACCAACACGCCGTGATAAGCGCTCTGCAGCAGCAGTGCCGACGTCGGCTTGCTGAAGGTCTGCGTGCCCAGCCACGGCAGCGCCAGCAGCACGCAGAGCAGTGACAGCACTTGCGTGAGCGCCACCGCATCCAGCGGCGCAATCTTCCAGGCGCGATTGAGCATCAGGTAACTCGACCACATCAGCGCCGAGAGCACGAACAGCAGATCGCCCCGCCACGCGCCATCCGGAACCAGTGCGCCGCTGGCGAGGATGCCATTGAGCGCCACCAGTACCAGCCCCGCCAGCAGCAGCGCCACACCCCACAGAGAGATGCGTTCGCGCTGCCCCAGAGCGAAGCGGCTGATCGCCATGCCGAACAAGGGTGTCAAGGCCGGATGGATCAGCGCGCCGTGCGAAGCCGGTGCGTAGTTCACGCCCGCCACCAGCACCAGGCTGAACAAGGGACCTGACAGCAGGAACAACACCAGCCCGCGTCCCCAGCCAACACCGCAGGCATGCCAGAGCCCGCGCCGCCATGCGAAGGGCAGGATCAGCAGGCCGCTGGTGAGAAAGCGCATCAAGGTCGCATCCAGGGGCGTGAGCCCTTGCTGGAAACCATAGCGCGAGATCACGGGCTGCACACCCCAGATCAGCGCGACCAGGATGCCGGAGAGGAGCGGAGCAGGCATGGCGAAATCGTTGAATGAAAACCGTACAGTAGGGTAGGTCGGGTTGACTGACTTTCGTACTTGGGTCAAGAATGTTTGAATTTCCGCCAAACTGCGAGGGGAGCTTCGTGATGGCGGTGTTTCAATGATCGGGCGCTCATCTTCGAATGTACGCCAAGCGAGACCAGACCATGCGCAAGCCTTCTCCCTCCCGTTCCCCGCTGCCCATCGACCGCGTGGATCGTATCGCGCGCCCCGTGGTGGCGGCCGGGGCCGATTATGCGCGCGGTTCGCTGCAGGCCTGGCACAGCCATCGCCGGGCACAGTTGTTGCTGTTCGGACTGGGTGGATTGATGCAGGTGGTGACGCAGGATGGTGCCTGGGTGGTGCCGCCGCAGCACGCGGTGTGGATTCCTTCCGGGCGCGAGCACCAGAGCCGCATGCTCTTGCCGGTGACTACCTGCAGCGCCTTTGTCGAGCCCGAACATGCGCCCCGCGCCGCGCAGACCTGCCAGGTGCTGGAAGTGCACCCGCTGCTGCGCGAGCTGCTGATCGAAGCCACCCGCATCGATCCGCACTACGCACCCCATAGCCGCGAAGAAACCCTGATGCACCTGCTGCTCAAGGAGATCGGCCGGGCCCGCGAGATTCCAATGCACGTGCCGCTGCCGCAGGAGGAGAAGTTGGGGGCGCTGTGCCGGGATTTCATGCGGGCGCCGTCGATTCGCTCGCGTCCGGCCGAGTGGGCGGCGCAACTGCACATGAGCGAGCGCAGCTTCACCCGCAAATTCCTGGCGCAGACCGGGATGGGCTTCCAGCAATGGCGGCTGCGCGCCTGCATCGTCAACGCGATCTCGCGGCTGGCGCTGGGGCATTCGGTGACGGCCATTGCCTATGACCTGGGCTATGAACAGCCGGCGACCTTTTCGACCATGTTCAGGCGCATGACGGGGCAGGTCCCCTCCGCCCACGTGGCGGCCCTGGCGGCGCATGGTGGCAGCCCGTAAGCCGCTTGTTAGGTAAATTCCTTCATATTCTGGCTCACTCTGGTGTAAATTAGACCGACATCGTACAACCTGCCGGACCACCGGTGTGACGATGGCATCCGCGCAGGGGCTGCGGATCAAACAACAACGATAGTTCGCCTTACTCGGGAGGATTCACCATGTCATTTCTGCAATCGCTGCGCGTGTCTGCGCGGCTGGCCTTGCTGTCCGCTTTATTCCTGGTCGCCATGCTGTTCATGGTGAGCTGGAGCATCCTCAGTCTGCGCAGCATCAGCGCCCAGGAGCGCCAGATGTACAAGGAGCAGGTGGCGCCGATGCAGACGCTCAATACCGCCGCTCTGGCTATGGCGATCCACTTCCGGCGCGGTTATTCCTACCTCTATCCGAATGTGGGAGACCCCAATTCCCGCGCCGGTACGCGGGCTTTCAATCAAAAGGCGGAAGCACAGATCCAGGCTGCCTTTGATTATCTGCAGCGGGCTGAAAAGACTCCCGAACTGGAGCCGCTGGTGGCGACCCTGAACCAGGCCTGGCCGGTATATCGTCAGTCGTTCCAGACCTTGATGGAAAAGGCGGACCAGGGCGATACCGCAGGCGCGCTGGCCGAGTTGCAGAAGAATACCGATCCGGCGCACGTCAAGCTGCGCGACGTCTTCCTGAAGATCGTCAAGATCTATGACCAGGCGGTGCAGGACCACATCGATCGTTCGGCTGCAAGCGTCGAACGCACAGCCTGGTATCTGGTGGCCTTGCTGGGCGCGATGGTGGTGCTGGGGCTGGCCTTCGCGGCGCTGATCCAGCGCTCGATCACGCGCCAGCTGGGCGGCGAGCCGCGTTATGCGATGGAAGTGGCGCAGACCATCGCGCAGGGCGATCTGGCCAGTGCGGTGCGCTTGCGTGAGGGGGACCGTCACAGCCTGCTGGCTGCCATGGAAGGCATGCGCTTGCGTCTGTCGCATCTGGTGCAGGAGGTCTACAAAAGCTGCCACGCCATCGATACCGGCGCCTCCGAGATCGCCGACGGCAATCTGAATCTGAGCCAGCGCACCGAAGAACAGGCTTCCAATCTGGAGGAAACGGCGGCGTCCATGGAGCAACTGACCGGCTCGGTCAGGCACAACGCACAGACTGTGGGTCAGGCCGTGCAGCGTGCCGATGCGGTGAGCCATGCCGCCAGCCAGGGCGGCGAAGCGGTGGCGGGCGTGGTGGCGCTGATGGGCGACATCGCCTCCAGTTCGGCGCGCATCAAGGAGATCATCACGGTGATCGATGGCATTGCCTTCCAGACCAATATTCTGGCGCTCAATGCGGCGGTGGAAGCGGCGCGCGCCGGCGAGCAGGGGCGCGGATTTGCCGTGGTGGCGTCGGAGGTGCGCACGCTGGCCCATCGCTCAGCCCAGGCTGCGCGCGAAATCAAGATCCTCATCGAGGAGAGCGTGAGCAAGGTGGACAGCGGTTATGCCAAGGTGCAGGAGGCATCGGAGGCCATCGGAGGTGTGGTGACGCAGGTGCGTCAGGTGGCGGCGCTGGTCGGCGAGATTGGTGTGTCCACTCAGGAGCAGACCCAGGGCATTTCCCAGGTCGGCACCGCCGTGGAGCAACTCGACGATGTGACCCAGCAGAACGCGGCATTGGTGGAGCAATCCGCCGCCGCAGCGGAAAGCCTGAGCGCTCAGGCCAGCAAATTGGTTACGCTGATGCAGTCCTTCAGACTGCCCGGTGAGACGGGCGCGGCAGCACCCGTGATTTCGGCAGCACCCGTGATTTCGGCTGCACCGGCTGCGCTGTCGCTGACCTGACCGTACGCATAAAAAAGGCCGGAGCAATTCACTCCGGCCAACCATTCTGCGAGGGATGCAGAAGAGACTATCGAGGATGGACCCGTTCGCTCATCAGGCGCCTGCCAGGCGCGGTGTCTGCACGTGGCCGCCCGAGGACAGGTAGCGCGCTACCGACAGGTCTTCATGAGCGATGGCGGGGCGGCGGCCCGAGATCAGGTCGGCCAGCAACTGGCCCGAGCCGCAGGACATGGTCCAGCCCAGCGTGCCGTGGCCGGTGTTGATGTACAGGTTCGACACTGGCGTGGCACCGACCACCGGCGTGCCGTCCGGCGTCATCGGGCGCAGCCCGGTCCAGAAGCTGGCTTGCCCGGTATCACCGGCACCGGGGAAGAGGTCGTTGACCACCAGTTCCAGCGTGGCGCGTCGCTTGGCCCTGAGGGCCGTGTCATAGCCGACGATCTCGGCCATGCCGCCCACGCGGATGCGGTCGTCGAAACGGGTAACGGCGATCTTGTAGGTCTCATCAAGAATGGTCGAGACCGGAGCGGCCGAGGCATCGGTGATCGGTACGGTGATCGAGTAACCCTTGAGCGGATACACCGGAATGGCAGGCAGCCCCGGCACCTCGCGCAACATTTGCGGCGAGTAGGAACCGAGGGCCACCACGTAGCTGTCGGCTTGTACCAGTTCCTTGCCGCAGACCACGCCGGCGATCTTGCCACCGGCCATGGTGAGGGCGTCGATGGAGACGCCATAGCGGAACTTCACGCCCAGTTGCTCGGCCATCTGCGCCAGGCGCGTGGTGAAGAGCTGGCAGTCGCCGGTTTCATCGTTGGGCAGGCGCAGGCCGCCGGTGAGCTTGCCGCGGACTTTTTCCAGTGCCGGTTCGGCGCCGCCCAGTTGCTCGGGCGTCAGCAGTTCGAAGGGGACACCGGCTTCCTGCAGCACGGCGATGTCCTTGGCGGCGCCATCGAGTTGCTCCTGCGAGCGGAACAGTTGCAGCGTGCCTTGCTGGCGGCCTTCATAGGGGATGCCGACGTCGGCGCGCAGGTCGCGCAGGCAGTCGCGGCTGTATTCGGCCAGGCGCACCATGCGTTCCTTGTTGACGGCGTAGCTGTCGGCATTGCAGTTGCGCAGCATCTGCCACATCCAGCGCAGTTGATTGAGGGTGCCGTCCGGGCGGATGGCCAGCGGGGCGTGTTCCTGGAACATCCACTTGATGGCCTTGAGCGGAATGCCGGGTGCAGCCCACGGTGAAGCGTAACCGGGGGAAATCTGGCCGGCATTGCCGAAGGAGGTCTCCAGCGCGGGGCCGGGCTGGCGGTCCAGCACGGTCACGTCGTGGCCGGCCCTGGCCAGATACCAGGCGCTGGTGACCCCGATGACACCGCTTCCAAGAATGACGACGCGCATGCTGAACTCCCCGTGTTGATGATGCCGCTGCAATAGGCTGTTGGATTAGAAGATTCAGCTATCATATGGGTGAATAAGCAGTGTTTGTTCGCGTATTTATGGCTGATTTCATGAACGGTTCATGAAAATGGCGCTGAAACGGGAAAATTTCATGAGAACTCAGCAACAGTCCGTCCGCACCCTCGACAAACTCGATCATCGCATCCTGGCGGTGCTGCAAAAGGATGGCCGCATCTCCATGAAGGAACTGGGCGAGCAGGTCGGCCTGTCGGTCACGCCCTGCATCGAACGGGTCAGGCGCATGGAGCGCGATGGCGTCATCAGCGGGTATTACGCGCGCGTCAATCCGGAGTCATTGGGGGCGACCTTGCTGGTGTTCGTGGAAATCACGCTCAACCACAAGTCCGGCAACATGTTCGAACAGTTCCGCCGTGAGGTGCTGCGCATTCCCGAGGTGCAGGAGTGTCACCTGGTCTCGGGCGACTTCGACTACCTCATCAAGGCGCGCATCCGCGGCATGGCCGAATACCGCAAGCTGCTCGGCGACATCCTGCTGCAACTGCCCGGGGCGGCACAGTCCAAGAGCTATGTGGTGATGGAAGAGATCAAGGAAACCCTGGCGCTGCCGCTGGATGATTGAGCCCGGCAGACGCCTGTACAGATTGGCGTACGGATAACAGTACAGTGACCGGACAGTTCCGGTACGCAAAGCAGACACCAGCATCAGTCACTACAGTACAGATAGCCGCCATGTCCTTGCGTGCGCGGCTTGACAGGCACTGTGCTTGAATCCGTCGTGTCTTCCTGTGCATTCCGGTTGGGACGTGTGTGACCTAGACTTCACCTACACTGGACTCCACTCCAACCCGAGACATCATGCCTTCCAAACCAAGAATCGAGCAATACAATCAACCCGCAGGCGGCTGGGGCGCACTGAAATACGTGGCGCTGAACCTGGTCAAGGAACACGTGGCCGACGGCAAGGGCTTGCGTACCCTGTTGTCGCAGAACCAGCCTGACGGCTTTGATTGTCCCGGTTGCGCATGGCCGGACCGCGAACACACCTCCACCTTCGAATTCTGCGAAAACGGCGTCAAGGCCGTGGCCGCCGAAGCCACCAAGAAGCGCGTCACCCCCGAGTTCTTCGAGCAGCACACCGTGACCGAGCTGATGCAGCAATCGGATTACGAGCTGGAAGAACACGGCCGCCTGACCCATCCCATGGTGTACGACGCCGCCACCGACAAGTACAAGAAGATCGACTGGTCCGCCGCCTTCGAACTGATGGCCAAACACCTGAACGCCTTGCCCGATCCGGACATGGCTGACTTCTATGTCTCCGGCCGTGCCAGCAACGAAGCGGCCTTCCTGTTCCAGCTGTTCGTGCGCCAGTACGGTACCAACAATTTCCCCGACTGCTCCAACATGTGTCACGAGCCCACCAGCGTGGGCTTGCCGGGAACGGTCGGCATCGGCAAGGGCACGGTGCTGCTGGAAGACTTCGATCATTGCGACACGCTGCTGCTGTTCGGCCAGAACCCGGCCACCAATCACCCGCGCATGATGGGCGAGCTGCGCCATGCTTCCAAGCGCGGTGCCACCATCGTGGCCATCAACCCCTTGAAGGAACGCGGCCTGGAACGCTTTGCCGATCCGCAGAGCAAGGTCGAGATGCTGACCATGGGCAGCACCCGCATCAGTTCCATGTTCATCCACCCCACGCTGGGGGGCGATCTGGCGCTGATCAAGGGCGTCATCAAGCGCACCATCGAACTGGATGACGCGGCCAAGGTGGCCGGTACCGAGCGCGTCATCGACGTGAAGTTCATCGAGGAACACACGGCCGGCTTCGAGGAATTCGCCGCCCAGGCGCGCGCCGAAAGCTGGGACGACATCGTCGCCGAGTCCGGCGTCTCGCGCGAGGACATCGAGAAACTGGCCCAGGTCTACGTCAAGGGCAAGGCCGTGATCGCCACCTGGGGCATGGGCCTGACCCAGCACAAGTACGCGGTGGCTACCATCCAGCTGCTGTCGAACATGATGATGCTGCGCGGGAACATCGGTCGTCAGGGCGCCGGGCTGTGCCCGGTGCGCGGCCACTCCAACGTGCAGGGTGACCGCACGGTCGGCATCGACGAGAAGCCGACCCCGGCCTTCCTGGATCGTCTGGAACAGGTGTTCGGTTTCAAGGCCCCGCGCCATCACGGCAATGACACCGTGGGTTCGGTCATGGCCATGCTGGAAGGCCGCACCAAGGTCTTCATCGGCCTGGGCGGCAACTTCGCCATGGCCACGCCTGATACCCCGCGCACCTTCGAGGCCATGCGCTCCTGCAACCTGACGGTGCACATCACCACCAAGCTCAACCGCAGCCACCTGGTGCATGGCCGCGATGCGCTGATCCTGCCGACCATGGGCCGCACCGAGATCGACCTGCAAAAGTCCGGTCCGCAAGGCGTGACGGTGGAAGATTCGATGAGCATGGTGCACGTCTCCTACGGCATCAACAAGCCGGCTTCCGAACACCTGATGTCGGAGACGGCCATCGTGGCGCACCTGGCCGAAGCCACCATGAAGTCGCGCAACAATGGTCCCAAGATCGACTGGCTGTGGTACGCCGAGGATTACTCGCGCATCCGCGATGCCATCGAGAAGGTGTATGACGCCTTCAAGGGCTACAACGAACGCATCGCCAATCCGGGCGGCTTCCACCTGGGCGTGGCCTCGCGCGACCGCGTCTGGAAGACCGGCAGCGGCAAGGCCAACTTCATCGTCCATGAGATCCCCAAGGACACGCCCATCCACCGCGCCCGCGCGATCCATGGCGAGAAGCTCTTGACCCTGATGACCACCCGTTCGCACGACCAGTACAACACCACCATCTATGGCATGGACGACCGCTATCGCGGCGTGTTTGGCCAGCGCCGCGTGGTCTTCATCAACCCGGCGGACCTGCAGATGCTGGGTTTGAAGGATGGTGAATGGGTCGACATCACCAGCGTCTGGGATGACGGCGTGGAGCGCCGCGCCGATGGTTTCCTGCTGGTGGAATATGACATTCCGCGCGGTTGTATCGGCAGTTACTATCCCGAGACCAACCCGCTGGTGCCGCTGGAAAGCTTTGCCGACAAGGCGCGTACGCCTACTTCCAAGTCCATTCCGGTGCTGTTGTCGCGTTCGGCGGTACAGCGTTCGGCGGCGTGATGGAGGCGGACATGAGCATCATCGAGATGTCCGCCCCGCAGGATGCGGATTTGCAGGCCCGCGCGCAGCAGATGGGCGTGCCGCCCGAAGTGCTGCTGATCGTCGAAACCCTGCAGGCCGATGCCGAAGAGAAAGAGGGCGGGGCGCTGTCGCTGGCGCGCTTGTCCAAGCGCACGCAATTGCGCATGAGTACCTTGCGGCGGTTTTTGTCGGCGCTGGAAGAGGCTGGTGTGGTGAAGGTCGAGATGAATGAGGATGGGACCGGCAGCGTGAGCTTGCTGGTGTCGCCTCAGTAAATGCGGTTTGCGGTGCACCGATCAGGCGCGCCGCACACTCACCCCGCCAGTTCTTCCACCAGTTTCCCCACCAGCTTCAAGGCCTGCTCGGTTTCCTTCGACCAGGCATAGCTGTAATTCAAGCGAATGAAGTGACTGTACCGGTTGGTCGCCGCAAAGATGCGCCCCGGTGCCACCGTGATCCCCAGCGCCAGGCTGCGGCGATACAACTCCATCGCATCGACCCGATGCGGCAATTCCACCCACAGCACATATCCGCCTTGCGGCTCGGACACCTGCGTGCCCGCCGGGAAGAAGCGCAGCACGAAATGCCGCATCATGTCGCGCTGCTGGGCGAAGGCGCGGCGTACGCGTCGCAGGTGGCGCTCATAGCCGCCCTGCGTCAGGTATTCGGCAATCGCGCGCTGCGGCGCCGTCGGGGTGGCCAGCGTGTTGAGAAACTTGAGTTTCTCGACCTGCGCCCGATAGCGTCCCGGCATGGCCCAGCCGATGCGATGCGCTGAGGTCAGGCTCTTGGAGAAGGACGAGCAGTGCAGCACCAGCCCTTCGCGGTCGTAGTTCTTCAGCGAAGAAGGATGGGCATTGCCGTAATACAGTTCGCTGTAGACGGCGTTTTCGATCAGCGGCATCTGGTGCTGTTCGGCCAGGCGCACCAGTCTTTCCTTTTCGCTGTCCGGCATCTGGAAGCCCAGCGGGTTCTGGAAGTTGGGCATCACCATGCAGGCCGCCACCGGTTGCGTCTTCATTCGTTCTTCCAGCACCCCCACGTCGATGCCGCGTTGCGGATCGGTCGGGATCTCCAGTGCCCGCATGCCCAGACGTTCGATGGCGTGCAGCATGGCGTAGAAGGTCGGGGTCTCCACCGCAATCGTGTCGCCGGGACGGGCCACGGCTTGCAGGCAGAGATTGATGGCCTCGGTGGCGCCGACGGTGACGACGATTTCCTCGGGATCGACCTTGAGTCCGTTTTCCAGATAGCGCCGGGCGATCTGGCGCAGCAGGTCCGGATGTCCCGGCGGCAGGTCGTCGAACACGCTGGACTGGCTGGCGTGACGCGCGATGCGGCCGGCATATTGCGCCAGCCGGTGCGAAGGAAACAGCGCCGGATTGGGATAGGGTGAGCCCAGCGGCACGGTGCCATCCTGCTGGATGGTCTTGAGCGTAGCCAGCACCAGGCGGCTGACGTCGACTTCGGTGGATTCCTGCCAGGCCGGGTGATCGGCCTGCGAGGGCGGCCTGATGACCGGGCGGGGAACGGCCTCGGCCTGCTCGCGCACGAAATAGCCGGACTGCGGCTGGCTCTCGATGATGCCGCGGCTTTCCAGCAGTTCGTAGGCGCGCACCACGGTAGTGACGCTGACCTTGTGCTGCTGGCTGGCGATGCGTACCGAAGCGATGCGCTCGCCCGGGCGCAGCACGCCGTCGCGGATGGAGGCCGCGAGCTGGTCGGCAAATTGTTTGTAAAGAGGCGTGACGGCCATGGGGCGGGTTTCTTGATGGTGTTAGAGTTGTCGCCTCGCATTTTACAAGGACCGCGCCATGATCACCGTGCATCACCTGAACAACTCCCGCTCCCAGCGCGTGCTGTGGCTGCTCGAAGAGCTGGGCCTGGACTACGAGATCAAGTTCTACCAGCGCGACCCCAAGACCATGCTGGCCCCGCCGGAACTGCTGAAGGTGCATCCGCTGGGCAAATCCCCGGTCATCACCGATGGCGATCTGACCATTGCCGAATCGGGCAACATCGTCGAGTACCTGCTGGAGCGCTATGGTGCCGACAGCGGCCTGCTGCCCGCAGCCGGTACCCCCGAGCGCCTGCGCTACCGCTACTGGCTGCACTTCGCCGAGGGCTCGGCCATGCCCTGGCTGCTGCTGGGGTTGATCTTCAGCAAGATGCCCAAGGCCGTGCCGGCCCTGATCCGTCCGATTGCCAACATGCTCTCCACCGGCATGCGCAGCCGCCTGGTGGCGCCGCAGATCGAGCGCCAGATGCGCTACATGGAAGCCGAACTGGGCAAGGATGGCTGGTTCGCCGGCCAGACCCTGAGCGGCGCGGACATCCAGATGAGTTTCGTGGTGGAAGGCATGCGGGCGCGCGGCGGGCTGGATGGGCGCTCTCCCAACCTGCTCAAGTTCCTTGAAGCCATCCACGCGCGGCCGGCCTATCAGCGTGCGTTGGAGAAGGGCGGACCGTACGAGCTGCTGCGCTGAATCACGCCTCGCATTGCAGTCCTGACGGCATCTCCTTCCACTGCGGTGGGGCGGGATGCCGTTTTTGTATCTTCATGTATCGCAAAGTAAAAGTGCTTGCTATGGCTGGCGATGCAAGGATGAGTCCAGATATAATTGAGAATTATTATTATTTGGTGCGGGGGCTGCCCATCCTCGTGCCGTTCTCTTTCCCGACCTCGCTGCCGTCTCATGAAGCCCGCTGCCGCCCATTCGCTCCCCGTCGTCGCCGACCAGAAACGTCGCGCCTTCTGGCTCAAGCAGCTGCACCAGTGGCACTGGATCAGTTCCGGTATCTGCCTGGTGGCCATGCTGGTCTTCGCGGCCACCGGGCTGACGCTGAACCACGCCGCCCAGATCGAGGCCAAGCCCCAGGTCACCCATCGCAAGGCCACGCTGCCCGCGCCCCTGTTGGCATCGCTGCGCCAACAGGCTGAAGCGGCCGATGCCGGCGGCAGCAAGTCGCCACTGCCTGCGGCCCTGCGTGACTGGACCGAGCGCGAGCTGGCGGTGAGCGTCGATCATCACGACGCCGAATGGTCGGCCGACGAGCTCTACGTGGCCCTGCCGCGACCGGGCGGCGATGCCTGGCTGCGGGTGGGGCTGGAGGATGGTCAGGTCGAATACGAAAAGACCGACCGCGGCTGGATCTCCTACTTCAACGATCTGCACAAGGGCCGCAATACCGGCGTGGCCTGGAGCTGGTTCATCGATGTGTTTGCGGTGGCCTGCCTGGTGTTCTGCATCACCGGCCTGTTCCTGCTGCAGATGCACGCCGGCAAGCGCCCGGCGACCTGGCCGCTGGTGGCGCTGGGGCTGGTGGCGCCCTTGCTGCTGGCGCTGCTCTTCATTCACTGAATTCGTCGTTTCCCTCAGCCAGACAAGCTCTTGCGGCTTGCAGCCAATCATTCTGTCTTCTTTAGCGAGGTCCCATGAAGCGTAGCAAGTCCGCCCTGTTGAAACCGACTGCCCTGGCCCTGGCCATGGCGGCGCTGTTTGCCGCTGCCGCCCCGGCCGGTGCAGCGGAGATGACTCTCCGGATCGATATCCCGACCCTGAACGTGGCCGAGTATCACCGTCCCTACCTGGCCGCCTGGATCGAGCGTGCCGACCAGAGCGTGGCCGCCAACCTGGCGGTCTGGTACGACATGAAGAAAAAGGACAAGGAAGGCGAAAAGTGGTTGAAGGACATGCGCCAGTGGTGGCGTCGCAGCGGGCGCGAGCAGCAGATGCCCATCGATGGCGTCAGCGGTGCCACCCGCGCCCCGGGTGAACAGAAACTCAATTTCGGCTCCGGCAAGGGACCGATCGCCAACCTCGCTCCCGGCGACTACGTGCTCATGGTCGAAGCCGCGCGTGAAGTCGGTGGCCGCGAACTGGTGAAGCTGCCGTTCCAGTGGCCGCCCAAGTCGACCCAGAGCGCCAAGGCTCAGGGCAGCAGCGAATTGGGGGCCGTGACGCTGGACCTGAAGCCCTGATCCCGTCCACCCGCTTTGATTTCCTCACCAGAACAATCAGATCAATCAGAACAAGGAAGCTGCCATGTCGTTATCCCTCCCGCATTTCGCTGCTCGCTCCATGAAGATCGCCGCCTTGGCCCTGGCCATGAGCCTGCCACTGTCGGCCCATGCCCACCGCCAGTGGCTGCTGCCCTCGGCCACCGTTCTCTCGGGCAATCAAGCCTGGGTCACGGTCGATGCCGCCGTCTCCAATGACCTGTTCTATTTCGAACACTTCCCCTTGCGCCTGGATGGGCTGGTGGTGACCGGTCCCGATGGCAAGCCGGTGCAAGCCGTCAATGCCTCTACCGGCAAGTACCGCAGCACCTTCGATGTGCAACTGAGCCAGCCGGGTACCTACAAGATCGCCGTGGTCAACCATGGCGTCTTCGCCAGCTACAAGGTGGATGGTCAGCAGAAGCGCTGGCGCGGTACCGCCGAGACCCTGGCCAAGGAAATCCCGGCCAATGCCACCGACCTGAAGGTGACCCAGATGAACAGTCGCGTGGAAACCTTCGTCACGGCCGGCAAGCCGAGCCAGGCCGCGCTGGCCACCACCGGCGTGGGCCTGGAGCTGCAACCGCTGACCCATCCCACCGACCTGGTCGTCGGCGACACCGCTAGCTTCCAGCTGCTGCTCGACGGCAAGCCGGCGTCGGATGTGGACGTGGAGCTGGTGCCCGGCGGCATCCGCTACCGCGACAAGCTGCAGGACACCAAGCTCAAGACCGATGCCCAGGGCAAGTTCAGCGTGAAGTGGGCAGGTCCCGGCATGTACTGGATGGAAGCCAGCGTCTCCGACCAGAAGACCTCGCTGCCGCAGGCGACCCAGCGTCGCGCGACCTATATCGCGACCGTCGAAGTGCTGCCCTGATCGCGCCTGACTGCATTTGATTGACCCCGATGGCGCCTGTATTGCAGGCGCCGTTTTCATTGCCGAAGATGATGATGTCCCACCGCGTCCTGATCCCCGTCGACCTGCAAGCCCCGTCCATCCTGCCGCCCGATGTGGCGCTCCGGCGCCTGTCCGGGCAGACCATGGGGACCACCTGGAGCGTGCAGGCGCTGGCCCCGCGCAGCGTCACGCCGCAGACCATTGCCGCAGCCATCGAGGCGCAGTTGCAGCGGGTCATCGACGAGATGAGCACCTGGGAGCCCGATTCCCTCATCAGCCGCTTCAACCACGCCCCGGCAGGCAGCTGGCACGCGCTGCCGCAAGCCTTCTTCACGGTGCTGGATGCCGCGCTCACCATGGCCGTGGACAGCGATGGCGCCTTCGATCCGACCATCGGTCCGCTGGTGGATTTATGGGGTTTCGGCGCCGGCAGCGTTGCGCGGGAGGCCCTGTGCCTGCCGCAACCGGCGCTGCTGGAGCGCACCCGCCAGCGTTGCGGCTGGCAGCGCATCCTGCTCGACCGGGCGCAGCGCCAGGTGCAGCAGGCGGGCGGAGTGCAGCTGGATTTCTCCGGCATTGCCAAGGGGTATGCAGTGGACCTGGTGGCGCAGGCGCTGCGCGACTGCGCTTGCGTGAGCTGGCTGGCCGAGGTGGGCGGGGAACTGGTGGGGGAAGGGGTCAAGGCCGATGGCCAGCCCTGGTGGGTGGCGCTGGAACGCCCGCCGCAGGATGATCATCCCGGCATGGTGGTGGCCCTGCACGGCCTGGCCATCGCCACCTCGGGTGACTATCGTCGCTATATCGACCGCGACGGCCAGCGCCTTGCCCATACCATCGATCCCCGTACCGGTACACCGGTGCGCACTGCACTGGCCTCTGTTACGGTACTGCACCGGCAATGTATGGTGGCCGATGCGCTGGCGACGGTGCTCACTGTACTGGGCGAAGAAGCCGGACTGTCCTTTGCCCGTGAACGCGGCATTGCCGCCCTGTTCATCAGCCGCCAGGCCAATGGCTTCCGCGAAAGTCTGACCCCGGCGCTGGCCGCCATGCTGGCGTGAGCGGCATGATGCAGACCCGTTACCTGATGGCCGCGCTGGTGGCGCTGACTTACCTGGTGTTCTGCGTGATGACCTTCATCGTCCATCGCCGTGCGCAGCAGCGTCGACAAGCAGAGTGGGGAAGTGTACAGGCCACTGGCCCGCAGACCGTACTGGTCGTTTTTGCCAGCCAGACCGGTACAGCCGAGCGACTGGCCTGGCAGACCGCGCAAAGTTTGCGCGCAGGTGGCCTGGTGGTGTGCGTGCTTCCTGCCGGACAGTTGACCGATGCACATCTGCAAGCCACGCGCCTGGCCCTGTTCGTGGCCAGCACCACAGGCGAGGGCGACGCCCCCGATGATGCCTCCGCACTGGCCCGGCAACTGGGCAGCAGCGACAGCGCCGCTTTGCCGGACCTGCGTTTCGGCGTGCTGGCCCTGGGCGACCGCAGCTATCAGCAATACTGCGCGTTCGGCCATGCGCTGCACGCCTGGTTGTGCCGCCGCCATGCACAGCCGCTATTCGATGCCATCGAGGTCGACAACGGCGACGAAGGTGCGCTGCGTCACTGGCAGCATCAACTGGGTGTCTTGAGCGGCCACAGCGATGAAGCCGACTGGAGCGCGCCCGCTTATGGCCGCTGGCGTCTGGCCGGGCGGCGCGTGCTCAATCCGGACAGCGTGGGGGATCCGGTCTTTCACCTGAGCCTCACACCACTGGATCTGCCATCCCCTCAATGGCAGGCAGGCGATATCGCCGAGATTGGCCCGCAGAACAGCGGGGCTGCCGTGGATGCCTTCCTGCATGCGATCGGGCGCCAGGGCGAGTCCCTGCGTGCTGCGCTGGCTACTCGGCTGCTGCCGCGCGAGGCCGACCAGCTCGCCGCATTGCGCAGCTTGGCCGATGAAGAATTTCTGGCAGCCTTGCCGGCGCTGCCGCATCGTGCCTACTCGATTGCCTCGCTGCCCGCCGATGGCGCGCTGGAACTGATGGTGCGCCTGATGCACCTGCCCGATGGCCGCCCCGGCCTGGGTTCCGGCTGGCTGGGGCTGCATGCGCGGCCGGGTCAGGAGATCGCCCTGCGCGTGCGCAGCAACGGCAGTTTCCACGGTCCCGGCGATGATCGCCCCTTGATCCTGATCGGCAACGGGACCGGCCTGGCCGGCTTGCGTGCGCATCTGCGCCAGCGCGTGGCAGCCGGACAGCGGCGCAACTGGCTGCTGTTCGGCGAGCGTTCGCGCCAGCATGACTTCTTCCATCAGCAGGAACTGCTGGACTGGCAGGCCCAGGGCTGGTTGCAGCGGCTGGACCTGGCGTTCTCGCGCGACCAGCCCGAGCGTATCTACGTGCAGGACAAGGTGCGCGAGGCCGCCGACGCATTGCGGCAGTGGGTGCAGGAGGGCGCCAGTCTCTACGTCTGCGGCAGCCTGCAGGGCATGGCCGGCGGCGTGGCGCTGGCCTTGCAGGAGATCCTCGGCGAACATGCCCTGCAGACACTGGCCGAGCAGGGCCGTTATCGGCGCGACGTGTATTGAGGCGGGGAGCGGGCACCTGGCAGGCATGCACAAGGCTTCATCTGATCCGTGTTTGGCGTGAAATTTGCTTTTTCTCCCCGTTGCGCGAGAGAATGTCACGTCAAATCAATGAGATAAGAACAACATGAACAACATGAGCATATTCACCAGTCTGCTGCTGATCCTGCTCCTGGTCGTGGTCAGCGCCTTTTTGTCCTGCGCCGAGATCTCCATTGCCGCCTCGCGCAAGATCCGTCTCGAAATGATGTCCAAGGAAGGCGTACAGAACGCCGACCGCGTCCTGTCCTTGCAGGCCCAGCCGGGCAATTTCTTCACGGTAGTGCAAATCGGCCTGAATGCCGTGGCCATTCTGGGCGGGGTGGTGGGTGAGCCCGCACTCACGCCGCACATGCGTGAGCTGATCAGCACCTTCTATACGGGCCCGCTGCTGGAAAATGCCAGCTTCGCCATGTCCTTCCTGGTGGTGACGGCCTTCTTCATCCTCTTTGCCGACCTCATGCCCAAGCGCCTGGCCATGGTCGCGCCCGAGCGCGCGGCGGTGGCGCTGGTCAAGCCCATGCTGCTGCTGGAGACGATCTTCAAGCCCCTGGTGTGGTTCTTCAACAGTCTGTCGAAGTGGATCTTCACGCTGTTCGGACTGCCGCAGGTGCGCCAGGAAGTGATCACGCCCAACGAGATCCACGCCATGGTCGATGCCGGCGCCCAGGCCGGTGTGCTGCTCACGCAAGAGCATCACCTCATCGAGAACGTGTTCGAACTGGAAAGCCGCTACGTGCCCTCGGCCATGACGCCGCGTGACAGCATCGTCTATTTCCTGCTGACCGACAGCGAAGACATGATCCGCCAGAAGATCATCGACCATCCGCATTCGCGCTTCCTGGTCTGCGATGGGCATATCGATGCGGTGCTGGGCTATATCGACAGCAAGGATGTGTTGAAGCGCCTCTTGAAGGGCGAACAGTTTTCCCTGACCGACAAGGGGCTGGTACATACGCCCTTGTCCATTCCCGACTCGCTGAACCTGTGGGAAGTGCTGGAACGCATGAAGGCCATGGATGAAGACCTGGCCATCGTGGTCAATGAATATGCACTGGTGGTGGGCATCATCAGCATCACCGACGTGACGGGCGTACTCATGGGCAATCTCCTGGCCATCACCGAGGAAGAGCAGCAGATCGTGCGACGCGATGAAAACTCCTGGCTCATGGATGGTCTCACGCCCTTGAATGATGTGATGAACGAGCTGGACATTGATGAATATCCCAATCCGGTGGGTTATGAAACCCTCGCGGGTTTCATCATGTACATGCTGCGCAAGATCCCCAAGAAGACCGATTTCGTGCTCTTTTCCGATTTCAAGTTCGAGGTGGTGGACATCGAGGGCAATCGCATCAACCAGTTGCTGGTGACGCGCTTCAAGCAGGACAAGGCGGAAAAATCGGACAAATCCGATCAACACCGGCAAGACAGCAAAACTGAATAGCAGCCCACCATAAATTCATTTCGATTTTTCAGAATTTTCCTATGCCCAAAGGCCGTGTAAATCTGGATACTCCCGTCCAGTCGCTTGCTTGAAAGACTGGTACTCGGGGAAAGCAGGCGGCTGTGATACCTGTAGCAATCTGTAGCAAAACGTAGCAGAGGTAGTCGTGGGCTGGCCCGCATCCGCAAGGATGCGGGCTTTTTTGTCTGGACGCGGCGTGAGCAGCCTTTGCAGCATTGCAGTACAGTCGAGAGTGTCTGCAGATGAATGAAGTGGAAACCGGAAGTGGGAAAAGACGTCAAGAGCCCCTGTGTCTCGCTGTGCAAGCTCAAACACGAAGTCTGTACCGGATGCGGCCGCACCCGGGAGGAAATCAAGGACTGGAAATCCATGAAGCGCAAGGAGCAGCTCCACACCGTGGAGCTGGCTGCCAGGCGCCTGAAGGCATTGAAGAAGAAGTAGGGCGCAGGACCGCAGGGCTCAGCTGCGACCGCCGTGATTGCGCTCGGAGATCTGGGCGTTGAGGGTCCAGAAGTCATAGAGCACCCCCAGCAGGAAGAAACCGCCCGTGAAGAAATACACGATGCCGCTGATCCACTTGCCGATGTACAGACGATGGGCACCAAAAATGCCCAGGAAGGTCAGCAGCAACCAGGCC
The DNA here is from genome assembly GCF_057809315.1 of Herbaspirillum sp. FG34. Taxonomy (NCBI): domain Bacteria; kingdom Pseudomonadati; phylum Pseudomonadota; class Betaproteobacteria; order Burkholderiales; family Oxalobacteraceae; genus Herbaspirillum; species Herbaspirillum sp. FG34. Next base: position 24,180 of record NZ_JBMDJS010000006.1, read on the forward strand.
ACCGAATAATTGATCTCGCCAGCCACGAAACGGCGATCAGCCTCGCGGTCCATCGACGGGATCAGGAACAGGTCGACAATCCAGCCGATGCCCAGCAGGCCCAGCGTGAAAAACCAGATCGTGCCAGTGACCGGCTTGCCATAGTAAAAACGGTGTGCGCCCAGGAATCCGAAGATCCAGAGCAGATAGCCCAAGGTTTTGCTGTGGGTGTCGTTGTTCATTCCGGTTCCAAATGAGAGGGTGGCTGGAAATGCGGTGATATGAAGATTGCTTCGTGCAGCAAGCCGCACTGCATTGTGCCACGGGCGCATCGATAAAGTGCCTCGCCGGCCAGGTGAAGCCACTTGTCAGAAGGCGGCAGCCTGTCTGCCAAAGTGTTCATATCGTTGTGGCGATCCGACGGCTTGCCCGCAAGAAAAGGCCAACTGGTATAAACTGTTGAACTTCAGGAGGCCGAAGAACGAAGAGCCTCCCTGGAATTCCGCCACTGTCATTGTCCCCGTTGCCAACCGTGCGACCTTCGCTGCTCATTCCGCTCATCGTCGGCTGTGCGCTGTTCATGGAAAACATGGACGCCACCGTGCTGGCCACCTCGCTGCCCGCGCTGGCGCGCGATCTCAACCAGGACCCGATCACCCTCAAACTGGCCATGACAGCCTATGTCGCGGCGCTGGGCGTGTTCATTCCGATTTCCGGCTGGATGGCTGACAAGCTGGGGGCGCGCAAGGTGTTCAGTTCGGCCATGATCGTCTTCATGACCGGTTCCATCCTCTGCGCGGTCTCGGGTTCTTTGGTGACCTTCGTGGCTGCGCGCTTCCTGCAGGGTATCGGCGGGGCCATGATGGTGCCGGTGGGGCGGGTCATCATCGCCCGTTCGGTGGACAAGTCCGAGCTGGTCAAGGCGGTCAGCTATCTCACCTTGCCGGCGCTGCTGGGGCCGGTGGTCGGGCCGCTGCTGGGCGGCTTCATCACGACTTACTTCCATTGGCGCTGGGTGTTCCTGATCAATATCCCGTTCTGCTTCCTGGGGTTGTATCTGGCGCACCGCTTCATCGAGAACTTCAAGGAAGACGATCCGGCACCGCTGGATGTGAAGGGTTTCGTACTCACCTCGGTAGGCGCGGCCATGATCATGCTGGGCCTGTCGCTGTTCGGCAGCCACCTGGTCGATGGCGCCACGCCGGTGGCCATGTGTTCCATCGGCGCCATCGCGCTGGCGATGTACTACCGCCATTCCACCCAGATCCCGTATCCCTTGCTGGACTTCCGCCTGCTGCGCATCCCCACGCTGCATGCCAGCGTGGTGGGGGGCTCTCTGTTTCGCATCGGTCTGGGCGCGGTGCCCTTCCTGTTGCCGCTGGCCCTGCAGGAGGGACTGGGCATGACCGCCTTCCAGGCCGGCAGCATCACCTGTGCCTCGGCCTTCGGCTCGCTCTTCATCCGTCTGCTGGCCAGCCGGGTGCTGCGTCGCTATGGTTTTCGCACGGTGCTGATGGTCAATGCGGTGTTCGCCGGTATCGCGCTGGCGGCCTATGGCATCTTCAGCATTCATACGCCTTACCTGCTCATCGTCACCATCGTGTTGATGGGCGGGGTGTTTCCGGCGCTGCAGTTCACCTGCCTGAACTCGATCGCCTATGCCGACATCGACAATCGTGACGCCGGCCGCGTGACCAGCCTGGCCAGCGTGATCCAGCAACTCTCGCTGGGCTTGGGCGTGACGGTGGCCGGTATCGTGCTGCAACTGTCCAATCACCTGCAGGGCCACGCCACCATCGTGGAAACTGACTTCTGGCCGGCCTTCCTGGTCATCGGCCTGTTTTCGGTGGCTTCGGTGCCGATCAGCGGCAAGCTGCCGCGCAATGCCGGGCTGGAGCTGTCACGAGGCAAATGAGGAGCAGGTGGGGGCAGCCTGCTATCATCCCCGCATCCTGAACAATGGAGTCGCGCATGCCCATTACCCGTTTTCCCGTCTCTGCCGTGCGCCGCGCTTTGGCTGTCGGCCTTGTGCTCACCTGCAGTGGCGCATTCGCCTTTTCTCTCTCGGACCTGAGCAACCAGGACGCCACCGCCGGCCTCAAAGCGGCGCTGGAGAAAGGGGCCAGCAGCGCCGTGGCCAACCTGGGGCGGCCCAATGGATTCCTCGGCAATGACAAGGTCAAGATCCAGCTGCCTGGCGCTCTGGAGCAGGCCATGCCCATCCTGCGCATGACCGGCATGGGCAGCCAGGTCGATGGCCTGGTGGCCGACATGAACCATGCCGCCGAAGCCGCCGTCCCGCTGGCCAAGCCACTGCTGATGAACGCCGTCAAGTCCATGTCCGTGAGCGACGCCAAGAATATCCTGGCCGGCGGCGATACCTCCGTCACCGACTTCTTCCGCCAGAAAACCTCGGGTGAACTGGCCGTGAAGTTCCTGCCCATCGTCAAGCGGATCACCGACAAGAACGGCCTCTCCGGCCGCTACAACGCCGTCATGGGCCAGGTCGCCAAGTCCGGACTGGTGGACAGCTCACAGAGCACGGTCGAAGGCTATGTCACCCAGCGCGCCCTGGACGGTTTGTTCCTCATGATCGGCGAGGAAGAAAAGGCCATCCGCAAGGATCCCGTGGGCAGCGGCAGCGCCATTCTCGGCAAGGTCTTCGGCGCCATGCGCTGAACGCAGGACGGCGACGCGGCCCTCTGCTCGCGTTTCCCCAAAAAATTTCGCCGGCCTCGTACAGAGGTCCGGCGATTTTTTTTTGCCCGCTCTTGTCGGATCGTCAAGCTCGGCGGGAACCGCGTGGGGCAAGGGATAGCGCCGCACTGGCGGTTTTCGGGATGCCCACTTTTAGTAGCATATTGCATGCTGTTGGGAACTTTTAAAAGTGCTTCAGATCTGTAAGTTATCGATTTACATTGCTACATTGCTGGACAGCATTAAGCGATTGCTTTAAACTATCGTTTGTCTACGCGACATCCTTGTTCAACAACGACCCTATAGCAGTGTCCGATCCGCAATGTGCGGGTTGTCCAAATTTCCGGCTGGCAGCGCGAATGCTCTCCCGTTCTCCACGGTGACCCGTTCCCATCCCTGTCCGGTAAGCATCATGCCGAGGCTGGCTTCATCGCTTCGGTTTCATCGCTGCCTTTGCAGCTTCGGTTCGCATCCAAACGATACGCCCAACGGGGCAAGCGAACCTCCAAAAAATTGATTCCAGAAACCCGTCGTAGCGGCGTCATGTCGCCTCGGCTATACCAACAGGGGGTAACATGACACGTGTTCGTCACGTCTTCGCCGGCGCGCTTGGTTTTGCGCTGGTTATCGCAGGCCTGGTCTGGTGGATAGGTCCGGACGTCATCCAGAAGTATCGTGGTGACCTGGTCTACTACACCGGCAAGCATCTGGAACTGGTCTTCAGTTCGATGGTGCTGGCACTGCTCACCGGCATTCCGGCCGGGGTTGCGCTGTCCCGCCCGGGTGCGCAACGCAGTGCAGAAAAGTTCATCCAGATCTTCAACATCGGCAACACCATTCCGTCCATTGCGGTGCTGGCGCTGGCACTGGCGGCCTTCGGCATCGGCAATGGTCCGACCATCCTGGCGTTGTGGCTGGCCTCGCTGCTGCCCATCGTGCGCAATACCTACGAGGGCTTGAGGAACGTGCCGGCGGCCATGAAGGAAGCGGCCCGCGGCATCGGCATGAAGCCGTACCAGATCCTGTTGCGGGTGGAATTGCCCAATGCACTGCCCATCATCGTGGGCGGCGTGCGCACGGCACTGGCGATCAATGTCGGCAGCGCACCACTGTCGATGCTCATCGGTGGCGAGAGTCTGGGCGGGCTGATTTTCCCGGGCATCTACCTCAACAACCATGGCCAGCTGCTGTTGGGGGCTTCCGCGACCGCCTTGCTGGCACTGGTGCTGGATGCCCTGGTGACCTCGCTGTCGGGCTTCTACCTGGCGCGTCGCGGACTGCGGGCCTGATCCGGCATTTCATTTCCATCACAAGAACGACCGCACGCCCGCAGCATCGGGCACAGCGGTAGAGAGGAAAGCATGACAACCAAGACCATTGCGAAATACGCCCTGTGCGCCCTGGCGCTGGCGCTGGCCATGTTCGGCACGGCCCGGGCGCAGGCGCAGACCCTGGTCATCGGCGGCAAGAACTTCACCGAGCAGTTGCTGCTCTCGGACATGACCGCGCAATACCTGCGCGCCAAGGGTTATGACACCGAACTGAAGAACGGCCTGGGCACCACACTGATGCGTTCGGCGCTGGAAAGCGGTCAGCTCGACATCGTCTGGGACTACTCCGGGACCGCCCTGATCGTCTACAACCACATCGAGGACAAGCTCGATGCCGACCAGATCTACCAGAAGGTCAAGGAGCTGGACGCGCCGCGCGGCCTGGTCTGGTTGAATCAATCGGAGCTCAACAATACCTACGCCTTCGCCATGCCGCGCGAACTGGCCGAGAAGTACCACATCCGCTCGCTGCAGGACCTGGCCGAGCGCATCAACGAAGATGAAAAGGAGGGGGGCAAGCCGCACCTCATGGGCGTGGACTACGAGTTCGCCTCGCGCCCCGACGGCCTGGGCCCGATGCAGCAGTTGTACGGCTTCAAGCTGGATCGCAGCGAAGTCAAGCAGATGGACCCCGGTCTGGTCTACACGGCGCTGAAGAATGAACAGCTGTTCGTCGGCCTGACCTACGCTTCGGACGGCCGCATCAAGGGTTTCGATCTGCAACTGCTGGATGACAACAAGGGTTACTTTGCCGCCTACAAGGCCACTCCGGTGGTGCGCCAGGAAATCCTTGAGAAGAATCCCGAGCTGGCCGCGCAACTGAATGCCCTGTCGGCCAAGATCGACACGGCGACCATGACCGAACTGAACAAGCGTGTCGACATCGACCAGGAACCGGTGGCCAAGGTGGCTGCCGATTTCCTGAAGCAAGCCGGCCTGATCTGAGGAGGGGACCATGAATATCTTCGACTACCTGCAATCGGACTGGCGCAACATCCTTGAGCTGACCCTGCAGCATCTTGAGCTGGTGGGCATCGCGGTGAGCCTGGCCATCGCCATCGGCGTACCGCTGGGCATCCTGATCGTGCGGGTGCGCTGGCTGGCCGGTCCCCTGATGGGACTGGCGACCATCGTGCTGACGCTGCCTTCGATTGCGCTGTTCGGCCTGATGATCCCGGTGTTCTCGCAATTTGGCGCCGGCATCGGTCCCTTGCCGGCCATCACGGCCGTGTTCCTGTACTCGCTCTTGCCGATCATGCGCAACACCTATCTGGCGCTGGAGAACATCGAGGCCGGTATCAAGGAAGCCGGCATCGGCATCGGCATGACCTTCTGGCAGCGCCTGCGCATGGTGGACCTGCCGCTGGCAGTTCCCGTGATCCTGGGCGGTGTGCGCACTGCCGTGGTGATGAACATCGGCGTCATGGCCATCGCGGCCATCATCGGTGCCGGTGGGCTGGGCGTGCTGATCCTGCATGCCATCAGCCAGAGCAACATGCAGAAACTCGTGGTGGGCGCGGTGATGATCAGCGTGCTGGCCATCATCGCGGACACCCTGCTGGAACGTCTGCAGAAAATCCTGACACCCAAAGGAGTACAAAAATGATCGAACTGGACCAACTGAGCAAAACCTACACCCAAAAGGATGGTACGCAGGTCAAGGCGGTGGATGCCGTCAGCCTGAAGGTGGCTGAAGGCGAGATCTGCGTCTTCCTCGGCCCTTCGGGATGCGGCAAGACCACCACCCTGAAGATGATCAATCGCCTCATCAACCCGACCTCGGGCCGCGTGCTCTTGAACGGCCAGGACACCTCCGGCATCGATGAAGTGGAACTGCGCCGCCACATCGGCTACGTGATCCAGCAGATCGGCCTGTTCCCCAACATGACCATCGAGGAAAACATCACCATCGTGCCGCGCCTGTTGGGCTGGGACAAGAAGCGTTGCCAGGAGCGTGCCACCGAACTGATGGCCATGGTGGCGCTGGATCCGAAGAAATTCTTGAAGCGCTATCCGCGCGAACTCTCCGGTGGCCAGCAGCAGCGTATCGGCGTCATCCGTGCGCTGGCGGCCGATGCGCCGGTGCTGTTGATGGACGAACCCTTCGGCGCGGTCGATCCGATCAACCGTGAATCGATCCAGAACGAGTTCTTCCAGATGCAGCGCCAGCTCAACAAGACCGTCATCATGGTCAGCCACGATATCGACGAAGCCATCAAGCTGGGCGACCGGGTGGCCGTCTTCCGCGCCGGCAAGCTGGTGCAGTTCGATAATCCCGATACCTTGCTGGCGCGTCCCAAGGATGATTTCGTCAGCGCCTTCGTGGGGCAGGACCATACCTTGAAGCGCCTGCTGCTGGTACGTGCCGGCGAGGCCGCCACCACGCCGGCGACGGCCCATCCGGATGTGTCCTGCGACCAGGCCCTGGCGCTGATGGATGATCAGGATTCGCGCTATCTGACCATCATCGATGCCGACAACCGGGCGCTGGGCTATCTGACCCGTCGCGACGTGCGCGGCAACACCGGGGTGGCCGAGGACAAGGTGCGACCCTTCACCATGAATGCCGATCCGGAAGAGAACCTGCGGGTGGTGCTCTCCAAGATGTACAAGCACAGCACCAGCTGGATGCCGGTCATCGCCAATGATGGCAGCTATGTGGGCGAAGTGACGCAGGATTCCATCGCCAGCTATCTGAGCTCCGGGAAGTCGCGCGGGATGGCGATGGCGGCTTGATCGTGTTTGGCCTGATGTGAAGCAAAAAGCAAAAAGCAAAAAAGCAGGAAGACGGAAAGGGCGATGCGCAGGCATCGCCCTTTTTTCATTGCGCTTGCGGGAGGTCGAGGTCTTCGAGGAAGGCCGCCACGATGGGCGTGCGCTCGCTGCTGCGATGGGTGACCACGCTGATATCCACGTCATAGGCCAGCTTGGCCCGGTTCAAGGCGCGCATCTGGCCGCGCGCCTCGTACTGACGACCCATTTCCTCGGGCAGATAGCCCAGGTGCTGGCCGGAGAGGATGAGGATGGACATGGCTTCCATGTTGCCGGTCATGGCCATGATGTTGCGTTGTTGCAGCGGCAGGTGTTCGGGTGGCACCGGGTAGTCGCGCCAGGCCCAGGAGCAAGCGGCGGCCTGTTCCGGTGCGATCTCGCCGGGCTGGTCGAACAGGGGATGGGGCGGGGCGCAATAGGCCACCTGGCGTTCCAGTGTCAGCGGGGTGTAGTGCAGGGCCGTCACACGGCGCCAGAAGTAGCCGATGGCAAGGGAGATGCTGCCCTTGAGCAGCATCTCTTCCAGTTCGCCGGGTGGGCGCACCAGCAGTTCGATGCGTACCGCTTCGTCGCGCTCACGGAAGCGACGGATCACCTCGGCCAGGCGGTGATTGTGTTGCGCCGGGGTGTGGCCCATGAGGCCGATGGACAGCGTGCCGACCAGGCGCTTGTCGAGATGGCGCGCCTGCATGCCAAATTCATCAAGCGCTTCCATCATGCGTCGTGCCGCCAGGGCGAATTTCTCGCCTTTGGCGGTCAGCCGGAAGCCGGAACGGCCGCGCTCGCAGAGGCGGTAGCCGAGCCGGGTTTCGAGCGTGTTCAACTGGGTGCTGATGGTGGATTGCCCGACGTTGAGCCGGGCCTGGGCCGCCGAGACACCGTGGGAATCGACCACCGCCAGGAAGACGCGGATCAGGCGCAGGTCCAGATCGAAGATGTTGTTGAGCATGGGGGGGGGCGGGGTTGGAGGCGTGGTCGATTTTACATCGATAATTATCGATGCAAGCGTCGTCAGATCGAGATATTTCCATCTTCAATGGCTCGCTAGAATCGACTGCATCTTACTGAACACTCAAGGATGCACATCGATGGAACATGATCTCTATCAACCTCTCGGCGGTAACGTGATGCCGCGTTTTGGTGGTATCGCCACCATGATGCGGCTGCCGCATGTGGACAATCCGCTCGGGCTGGATGTGGGTTTCGTGGGCGTACCGCTGGATATCGGCACCTCCAACCGCTCGGGGACGCGTTTCGGGCCGCGCCAGATCCGTACGGAATCGGTACTGCTGCGCCCCTACAACATGGCCACCCGTGCCGCGCCCTTCGATTCCCTGAAGGTGGCCGATCTGGGCGACGTCGCCCTCAATCCTTACAGCCTGCTGGATTCTGTGCGCATGATCGAAGAGGCGTATGAGCGCATCTATGCCACCGGCTGCAAGACCATCAGCCTGGGAGGCGACCACACGCTGACCTTGCCCATCCTGCGCGCCATGGCGCGTCATCGCGGCCCGGTCGGGCTGATCCACGTGGATGCCCATGCTGACGTCAATGACACCATGAACGGCGAGAAGATCGCCCACGGTACACCGTTCCGGCGCGCCTTCGAGGAAGGCTTGCTGGACCCGCAGCGGGTGGTGCAGATCGGCCTGCGCGGTACCGGCTATCACGCCGACGACTTCGACTGGTGCCGCGCCCAGGGCTTCCGGGTGGTGCAGGCCGAAGCCTGCTGGCACCGTTCGCTGGCGCCGCTGATGGAAGAGGTACGTACGCAGATGGGGGATGGCCCGGTCTATCTCACCTTCGACATCGATGGCCTGGACCCCGCCTTTGCCCCCGGCACCGGCACGCCGGAGATTGGCGGGCTGACGGTGCAGCAGGGCTTGGAAATCATTCGTGGATGCAAGGGGCTCGATATCGTCTCGGCCGATGTGGTGGAGGTGTCTCCACCCTATGACCAGGCCGGGACTACCGCGCTGGTGGCGGCCAATCTGGCGTATGAAATGTTGTGCATCCTGCCGGGCGTGAAATACCGGGCCTGAGGCAGGTGGGGGCTGATCGGAGGTGAAGAAATAATTCGAAGAATGATCGGCCATGGCAACCGATACATGGCTTGCCTCAGGTTGTTGCGCGAACCACCACCTGGAATCCGACGTCAACGATGCGCTGCTTCGGTTCTTTTCCCGCGATTTTCTGCAGCAAGGCATCCGCAGCCAGCTCGCCGATGGCTCGGCGGTCTACCTTTACGGTGGTCAGGGCAGGGTGTGTGTGCGCAGCAAAATCAAAATCGCCGAACCCGATCACGCCGAGCTGGTCCGGGATGTGGATGCCACGGGCGAGTGATTCGGTAAGAACGCCGTGCGCGAGCGGATCGCTGCCGCAAGCGATGGCGTCGAACTTGTACCCCTGGGCCAGCAGTTCCGCCAGGCCCTCTCTTCCGTGCTGCAAGGTCGCAGGCGAGGCGCTGAGGACGGTCGCCACCGCTGTCACTCCGTGGCTCTGCAATTTCTCGTTGAAGGCCATACGCCTGCGTGTGGAACGGTCATCATCCAGCCATAGGATCGCAATGTTCCTGTAGCCGCGTTCCAGCAGATGCGTCGCCATGGCTTCCCCCACTTTTTCATGGGAGAAGCCGACCACCATATCAATGGGGGAGAGCGATTGATCCCATATCTCCACGACCGGGGCACCGGTGGAAAGAATTTTCTGCCGGATTTCGGGCGTATGTCGGATGCCGGTCAGGACGATGCCATCCGGGCGCCGGCTGAGAATGGCCGACATCAGTTCTTCTTCCCGGGCGTTGTAGTAGCCGGAGAGTCCGAGCAGTAGTTGATAGTTCGCTCGCCACAGACGGTCGGACAACGCTTGAATGGTTTCAACGAAGATTGAATTGGAAATCTGGGGCACGATGGCTGCGATCAAGCGGGTTTTTCGTCCCGTCAAGGCACCAGCAAGCTGGTTGGGGATGTAGCCCGTCACTCTGACCGCCCGCTGCACGGCTTCCACGGTATGCGGTTTCACCAATTCCGGCCTGTGTATGGCACGGGAGACCGTGATCGGGGAGACCCCTGCCACGCGCGCGACATCTTTGAGCGTCACACTGTTTCTGTTTGGTAACAATAAAAGCGAACCTCCGTGCACGGGTGGCTCTTCAATGGAGGGCGGAGAAAGGTGCTCGGTTTGTTTCATTGTGCAGGCGGAAGTCGGCTCGGTGCCGGTTGATGCGAGTGCTCATGATAGCGCAATCAAAAATGAGTTGACCAGGGTGAATGCTGACGCCTAGAATGATTGCGCAATCATTGCTTTGCTTTTTTCCTGACGTTTCCTTCGATGAGATGAATCAGGAGCCGTTGTGCTTCATGCCCGATGTGCGGCAGTCGCTGGCGCTACCGAGCGAGCAGTGAAAGTTCAACAATTCCTTGATCCTGTAAAGCCCGGCAGCCGTGGCCTGAGCCAGCAGGTGCTGCCGTCATCGCTGGACGGCAATTTCCAATCCGAAAGTCCTTCATACAGATATTGTTTTCGTGCATCCAAAAATGATTGCGCAATCATATGCGGTGTAATCACCATTTCAATCGCAAAAAAACTACTCAAAGGAGACAACATGCAGTCAGCAGCGACCTCTACGCACAAACGGACGAAGATCCGCTATCTCATCCTTGCCATGATTTTCATCGTGACCGTGTTCAATTACGTTGACCGGGCCACTTTATCCATCGCTGCCCCCGCAATGCGCAAGGATCTGGGTTTCGATGCCATCACCATGGGGATTGCCTTCTCGGCGTTCGGCTGGGCCTACACGCTCATGCAGATCCCGGGAGGAATACTGCTGGATCGCATCGGTTCGCGGGTTTTGTATGGCCTTAGCCTGATCATCTGGTCCGCCTTCACTTTCCTGCAGGGATATGTCGACCTGTTTTCGTCGGCCTTCCTGGTGCTGTTCACGCTGCGCTTCCTGATGGGCGTTGCGGAGGCTCCCGCGTTCCCGGCGAACAACCGACTCACCGTGATGTGGTTTCCCAAGCATGAGCGGGGATTGGCGACTGCGGTGTTCCAGTCCGCACAATACTTTGCTCTGGCGGCGTTTACGCCCATCATGACCTGGACCCTCAGCACCTGGGGATGGCATCACATCTTCTTCGTCACCGGTGCTGCTGGTATCGGTTTGGGCTTGATCTGGTTCGCTGTGGTGCAGGAACCGAAGAAGCACAAACTCACCAGCAAGGCCGAGATCGAATACATCGAACAAGGCGGCGGCATGCCTACCATCGGCGATGTGAAGACGCCGTTCTCCTGGAGCAATATCAAGTCGATCTCCGCCAACCGCATGATGGTTGGCATCTACCTCGGACAGTTCTGCCTGACCTCCATTACCTGGTTCTTCCTGACCTGGTTCCCGACCTACTTGATGGAGGCCAAGGGTCTGTCGATCCTGAAGGTCGGCCTGGTTGCCGCGATTCCGCCCTTGGCCGGCTTCGTTGGCGGCATGGTCGGCGGCGTCTGGTCGGACTGGATGATCCGTCGCGGCTTCAGTCTGACCGCTGCCCGCAAGACGCCGATCATCATTGGCTTGTTCGCGTCCTGTTCGATCGTCGTGGCCAACTACGTCTCCTCGGTATCGATTGTGATTGCAGTCATGTCGCTGGCGTTTTTCGCCAAAGGTGTCGGCAACCTTGGCTGGTGCATCGTCGGCGACGTGTCGCCGAAGGAGTCCATGGGGATCGCCGGCGGCATGTTCAACCTGTTTGGCAACCTCGCCAGCATCGTGACGCCGATTGCGATCGGCTATTTCGTCAAGACCACGGGATCATTCGAAGCAGCGCTGACCTATGTGGGCGTGGTGGCGGCAATCGGTGCCTGCTCGTATCTCTTTATCGTGGGCAAGCTGGAACGTCTGGATGTGGGTGACCACGGTAGTCCATCCAGCACTCAGGTCTCTGGAATGGCTTGAATCAACGTGCCTGATGCCACGTTTCCTCTTTTCCATCGTCACTTCTCGTAGGGATCTACAAATGAATATCAGCACACATCAAGCTTCGGCCAGCGGCGACAAGATCGAGTGGGTCCGAATCTCGTCCACCTTCCTGCCGTTGGCCAATCCGATCAGCGACGCCAAGGTACTGACCGGGCGCCAGAAACCGATGACCGAAATCGCCATGCTGTTCGTCGAAATCGAGACGGCGGATGGTCACCAAGGGCTCGGCTTCAGTTACTCCAAACGCGCCGGCGGACCAGGCCAATTTGCGCACGCCAGGGAGATCGCGCCGACCATCTTGGGAGAAGATCCCAATGACATCGGCAAGATATGGGACAAGCTGTGCTGGGCAGGTGCATCAGTTGGCCGCAGCGGTCTGTCGACACAGGCCATCGGCGCGTTCGACGTGGCTCTGTGGGATATGAAGTCCAAACGTGCCGGCCTGTCTTTGGCAAAGCTGCTGGGTTCGCATCGCGACTCGGTGCGCTGCTACAACACGAGCGGGGGATTCCTGCATACCCCGCTGGATCAGTTGTTGGTCAATACCACGGCGTCGCGCGAAAAGGGGATCGGAGGTATCAAGCTCAAGGTCGGTCAGCCTGACTGCGCAATCGACATCAAGCGAGTCCAAACCGTTCGCGAGCATCTGGGCGATTTCCCCTTGATGGTCGATGCCAACCAACAATGGGATCGCCCGACGGCGCAACGCATGTGCCGCATCTTCGAGAAATTCAACCTGATCTGGATCGAAGAGCCGCTGGATTGCTATGACTACGAGGGCCATGCTGCGCTTGCAGCCCAGTTCGATACGCCGATTGCTACCGGAGAAATGCTGACCAGTGCAGCCGAGCATGGCGAGCTGATCCGCCATCGTGCCGCAGACTACCTCATGCCGGATGGTCCGCGTGTGGGCGGCATTACGCCCTTCCTCAAGGTGGCCGGCCTGGCCAGCCACGCCGGATTGATGCTGGCGCCGCACTTTGCGATGGAACTTCATGTCCATCTGGCCGCAGCCTATCCGACCGAACCCTGGCTTGAACATTTCGAGTGGCTGGAGCCCTTGTTCAACGAAAGACTGGAATTGAAGGATGGCCGGATGCTGGTACCTACCCGCCCAGGTCTCGGCTTGACCTTGACTGAGCAGGCGCGGGCCTGGACGCGCGAAACCGTTGAGATCGGCAGGCGTCCTTGATGGAGATTGTTTTCGGATATCCGGAAATCTTGCGTAGTCCTTGTTGTTGCTCAGCGGCCTTTTCCTGTTCTCAAGAAAATGACAGTGAAGACGTAAGAGCAGCAAAAACAAAAATGCCCGCATCATTGGATGCGGGCATTTTTTTTTCGCACGGTCAGGCAGGCAGCGTTCAGCTCAGCGGCTTCTGCATGAACATGGCCTTGCCGGTTTCGGCTTTCAGTTCGTAGCCCTCGAAGCCGCAGGCGCGATACAGCGAGCGCGCCACTGCATTGCCTTCCAGGACCTCCAGCGTGAGCTTGCAGCAACCCAGCTGGCGGGCTTGTTCTTCAACCGCCGCCAGCAGCAGCCTGGCCACGCCCTGGCCGCGATAGGCCGGCATCACGGCCAGGTCATGCAGATTGAGCAGCGGCTTGCAGGCGAAGGTGGAGAAACCTTCGATGCAGGTCGCCAGACCCGCCGGGGTCTCGCCATCGAAGGCCAGGAAGACATGGGCGGTGGGACGTTTCTTCAGCTCGGCGGCCAGGTGCTCGCGCACGTAGTCGGAGAGCTGCTTGCCGCCGCCCATGGCGTCGCAAGCGTAGGCATTGAGAGTCTCGAACAGTGCTGCCGCGTGGGCGGCGTTGCCGAGGTCGGCCTTGATGACGGTCACACTCATGTCTTCCCTTTATCGTGATGGACGATGCACGGCGCGGCCTTACTTGCCCGCTGCGCGCTGGCCGCCATGGGTCAGGGCCGACGGACGCGGACCACCCTGGCGCTGCTGCTGGCCGGCATTGCGCGGCTGGCCGTTGGCATTGGCAGGCTTGGGAGCGCGGTTGGCATTGTTGCCGCCGTTGCCCGCATTGCCCCCGTTGCCGCCGCCATTGCCACGTCCACCCTGGCCGCGGGCGGCATTGCCGTTACCGTTGCCATTGGCTGCTGCGCGCGGCTTGGCGGCCTGGCCATGAGCGGCGCTGCCACCGGCCGGCTTGGGTGCTGCTGCATTGCCGTTGCCGGCCGGCTTGCGCGGGGCGCTGCGTTGACCACCACGTCCGCCACCGTTCTGGTGACGGCCCTGGCCGCTGCGCAGCTGGATCGGTTGCGGCTTGGCGGTCGGATCGGGTTCGAAACCGGCGATCACTTCCACCGGGATTTCGCGCTTGATGAAGCGCTCGATGTCGTGCAGCAGGTCGCGCTCATCCACGCAGACCAGCGAGACGGCTTCGCCGGTAGCGCCGGCGCGGCCGGTGCGGCCGATGCGGTGGACGTAATCTTCCGGCACATTGGGCAGATCGTAGTTGACCACGTGCGGCAGCTGGTCGATGTCGATGCCACGCGCGGCGATGTCGGTGGCGATCAGGGCGGTCAGCTTGCCGTCCTTGAATTCGGCCAGCGCCTTGGTGCGGGCCGACTGGCTCTTGTTGCCGTGGATCGCCATGGCGGTGATGCCGTCGCGCGCCAGTTGCTCGACCAGCTTGTTGGCGCCGTGCTTGGTGCGGGTGAAGACCAGCACCTGCTTCCACTGGTGGGTCTTGATCAGGTGCGCCAGCATGGGGTGCTTCTTGTCGCGGTCGACCGGGTGGATCTTCTGGGCGATCACTTCCACGGTGGAGTTGCGGCGCGCCACTTCGATCAGGGCCGGGTTGTTCAACAGGCTGTCGGCCAGCTTCTTGATTTCATCGGCGAAGGTGGCCGAGAAGAGCAGGTTCTGACGCTTGGGCGGCAGCGCGGCCAGCACCTTGCGGATGTCGCGGATGAAGCCCATGTCCAGCATGCGGTCGGCTTCGTCCAGCACCAGGATCTGGATGTGCTGCAGGTTCACGGTGCCTTGCTGCATGTGGTCCAGCAGGCGGCCGGGGGTGGCGACCAGAATATCGACGCCGCGCTTCAAGAGCGCGATCTGCGGATGGATGCCGACGCCGCCGAAGATGCAGGCGGAGGTCAGCGGCAGGTACTTGCCGTACTGGCGCACGCTTTCTTCGACCTGGGCTGCCAGTTCTCGGGTGGGCGCCAGGATCAGCGCGCGGATGGGCAGGTGGCCGTTGATCTTCTGGCGCGGCATGGCCGAGAGGCGTTGCAGCAGCGGCAGGGTGAAGCCGGCGGTCTTGCCGGTGCCGGTCTGGGCACCAGCCAGCAGGTCACCGCCGGAGAGCACGGCGGGGACGGCTTGGGCCTGAATCGGGGTGGGGGAGGTATAGCCTTGTTCGGAAACGGCACGAACGATTTCGTCGGACAAGCCGAGCGCGGAAAATGACATGAGACTCTGAAATTGGGGTTTGGCCTGTGGCCCCTTGCGGGCGCCAGTCGCAGGCAAACGGGTTGGAACTTGAGGAGGGCGCGGACTTGACTGGCTATACGCCGCGCAGGCCGCAGTATAACAGCGCAGCCCGCGTACGACGTGAATTATTTTGAGACAGGCCCGCGTTCAGCTCATCGGTGACGCTGTGCCAGAAAGCTCAGCACGGGCGGCAAAACCAGTGCGCTCTGCATCAGCCCGCCGAAGTGGGTCACGCCCGGCAAGCTGACGAATTCACCCTGCGGCAACAAGGCCGCCGTACGTTGGACTGCCGCATGACGCGCATCGGCATCGCCGCAGAAGAGCAGGCAGGGCAGGTCCATGCGGGCCAGCAGGTCTTCCTGCGAGGGGCGCGGCTGCTGGGCGGCAGCGGCCAGCGCCTCCAGGTCATTGGCACGGATGAGCATCTTCACTTGCGCTGAAATCTGTTCGTCGAGCAAGCCTTCGAAGGTGGCGATGAAGGCTTCCGGATCGCGTCCGTCGATGCCGTGGAAGCCATCCCAGCTGCGATCTTCATACGGGTGCGCAGCACCCAGGATGAGGCTGTGCAGCCGTTCGGGCGCATGGCGCACCAGGCCGTAGCCGACCCAGCCGCCCAGCGAATAACCGAAGAAGTGGGTTCGTTCAATGCCCACTGCATCCAGCACGGCCAGGGCATCGCGGCAACGCTGCACTTGGGTGTAGGCGGCTGGATCATGCGGCTTGTCGCTCTGGCCGTGGCCCAGCGCATCGAACTGGATGACCTGGTAGTGCTCGCGCAACACCGCCGTGAAGCCGAAGAAACGCCAGGCTTCCAGGCTGCTTGTAAAGCCGTGGTGCAGCAGCAGGGACGGGCCTCGGCCCTCGACCTGGTAGTGAATCTTGCGGTTGTCGCTGAGGGCAAAGGGCATGGGGCTTCCGGTCGTATTCTGGTCAGGATGGATCAGTTCTTTTCGTCGGCCAGCTTCTTGCAGCGGCGCGCCAGCATCTCGCGCGAGCGCGCGCAGATTTCTTCATTGCTGAGATCTTCGATATGCGTGGCAATGGACCAGACATGACCGAAGGGATCGCGCAGGGTGCCGGAACGATCACCGTAGAACTGGTTCTGAACCGGGCGCAGTTGCACCGCCCCGGCGGCAAGCGCCTGGGTGAATACCGTATCGACATCGGCGACATAGATCAGCAGGCTCACGCCTGCGCCGCCCAGGGTTTGCGGGCTCAGGAAACCGAGTTCGGGATGTTCGTCGGCCAGCATGATGCGGGCATTGCCGATCTGGATCTCGGCATGCCAGACCTTGCCGTGCGGGCCGTCCAGTCGCATGATCTCGGCGGCGTCGAAGGCGCGCCGGTAGAAGGCGATGGCATCAGCCGAGGTCTTGACGATCAGGTAGGGAGTGACGCTGTGGTAGCCGGGCGGCAACGCGCAATGGGCCTGCTCGTTGCTGGCTTGTTGGGAAGGAATGTTCATGTCGTCTCCTCGGTCTGCGCCGGTAGCCGCACTATAGCAGCAATGCCGGACGCCATGAGGAGACGGGTTTATTGCAATGGCGTCGTTCAGGCGAATTCGGAGAGCAGGTTCACTTGCTGCGCGAAGATCTTCGGACTGCCGGCGATGACGTCGCCCTTGTAGAGGTAGTCGGAGTCACCCTTGAAGGTACCCACGATACCGCCCGCTTCGGTCACCAGCAGGGAGCCGGCGGCGATGTCCCAGGGCTTCAAGCCCTTTTCGAAGAAGCCGTCCAGGCGGCCGGCGGCCACATAGGCCAGGTCCAGTGCGGCCGCGCCCGGGCGGCGCAGGCCGGCGCTGTGCTCGGTCATGACCTTGAACATGGTGACGTATTCGTTCAGGCCATCGAGGTCACGGAAGGGGAAGCCGGTACCGATCAGGGCGTCGGCGATCTTGTCGCGCTTGCCCACGCGGATGCGCTTTTCGTTCAGGTAGGCGCCGGCACCCTTGGAGGCGGTAAAGAGGTCGTTGCGGGTGGGGTCGTAGACCACGGCTTGCGTGATGATGCCGCGCTGTTGCAGGGCGATCGAGACGCAGTATTGCGGGAAACCGTGGATGAAGTTGGTGGTGCCGTCCAGCGGATCGATGATCCAGACGTTTTCGTTTTCATCGTGCAGGTTGTCGGACGCACCCGATTCCTCGGCCAGGATGGCGTGGTCGGGGTAGGCGTTCTTGAGCACGTCGATGATGGCATCCTCGGCTGCCTTGTCCACCTCGGTGACGAAGTCGTTGTGCGACTTCTTCGACACTTTCAGCAGCGACACGTCGAAGGACGCGCGGTTGATGATGGTAGCGGCGCGGCGGGCTGCCTTGATCGCCGTATTGAGCATGGGTGGGATGATCATTCCGATGGTTCCGTTAAAATTGCGGCCACCGAAGACGATGGCTGCGTTGCTCATCGTCGCCATGGCCGACCAGCCGGCCTTCCGCGACAAGCATGCGGAACAGCTGGCCAGGCGAAACCCGGCAGTCAAACCAGTGCGACGATGAAATTAATGAGCGTTGCGCCGCCCGCGGCTGTTATGCTTGCGGGTTTGCCAGGCAGTCCAGGGGCAGTGGCGTCGGTCAAGTCGGCTAACAAAGTCGACCTGGGTTGACAGCCTTGCTGCAATATTGGCGTTTTGCCAACATCTGATCCTGGGGCGCGAATCCCGCTATTTTAAATGAACAAGCAAGTGTCAGGACAATCTCTTTTCAGCCGTTTGCGTTTCGTGCTGGTCAATACCAGCAGTCCCGGCAACATCGGCTCGGCCGCACGGGCCATCAAGACCATGGGCTTTTCGGAGCTGGTGCTGGTCAATCCGCGCTTTCCGGACGCGGTGAAGGAAGATGAAGCCATTGCCTTCGCCAGCGGCGCGCTCGATGTGTTGCAAAATGCACGCATCGTTGGCAGCGTGGAAGAAGCGTTGCAGGGATGCAACTTCGCTGCCGCTGTCAGTGCCCGTTTGCGTGAATTCTCGCCGCCGGTGGTGTCGCCGCGCGAGCTGGCGGGGCAGCTTTCCCGTGACACCGGCCTGAATGCGGCACTCTTGTTCGGCAATGAACGCTTTGGCCTGCCCAATGAGGTGGTGCAGAAGTGCAATGCCTTGCTCAATATTCCTGCCAATCCGGATTATTCCTCGCTGAACCTGTCGCAGGCGGTGCAGGTGCTGGCTTATGAATGCCGCATGACCGAGCTGGAAGTGCAGGGTGGTCCCATGCAAACCAGCGGCGATGCGCGCGCGCCGGGCGAGGTGGGTTTCCACGGGGAGAGCGCCAGCGTGGCCGAGATCGAGGGTATGTTTGCGCATCTGGAGCAGGCTCTGGTGGCCATCGATTTTCTCAACCCGGACAATCCCAAGAAGCTGATGCCGCGCTTGAAACGCATGTTCTCGCGCGCCCGGCTGGAGACCGAAGAGGTCAACATCCTGCGCGGCATCGCCCGCCAGATTCTGGAACCGAAGCAGGCCAAGGCCGGCCGGCAAGAACAAAACGAACAAGGAGAAGGCTGACATGGCCAAGCTGACCCTGGACCGCATCCTGCAATCGCAGGGTTTCGGTTCGCGCAAATATTGCCGTGAACTCATCGAGGACGGTGAAGTGTCGATTCATGGCGAGGTGGTGGACGACTACCGCGCCACGCCGGAGACGAATGGCCTGGTGCTGACCATCTTCGAGGAAGAGTGGGAATACCGCGAACACGTCTACATCGCCATCAACAAGCCGCAGAACATCGAATGCTCGCGCAAGCCCAGCCATCATCCGGGCGTGTTGACGCTGTTGCCGGAACAGTTCACCTGGCGCGACGTGCAGCCGGTGGGGCGGCTGGATCACGACACGACCGGCCTGCTGCTGATGTCCGACGATGGTGCTTTCATTCACGCGCAGTCCTCACCCAAGCGCCACGTGCCCAAGGTCTATGCGGCTACCACGGCCGAGCCGGTGACCGAGGCCTTGATCGCGCAACTGAAGGCGGGCGTGCAACTGCATGACGAACCGGCGCCCCTGGCGGCTACCCGTTGCCGTCAACTGGGTGAGAACCTGCTGGAAATCGTGCTGGAGCAGGGCAAGTATCATCAGGTCAAGCGCATGCTGGCCGCAGCCGGCAACCATTGCAGCGCCTTGCAGCGCACCGCCATCGGCGGCTTGCAGCTGGAGGCGCTGGAACTGGAAGAAGGGGAGTGGACGTATCTGGATGCTGCCCAGATGGCACTGCTGGTGCCGGATACGGAGTGACAGTCGAGTCCGACCCGCAAAGAAAAACGCCATCGGCTTCAAACCGATGGCGTTTTTTCATGGCTGCCCGAGCATCAGGGATGGCTCAATGCCGCGCGTCACTCGCCTCGCTCGCGCCACCCACATCGGCCACGAACAACTGTGCGCAATCCACCGCATCGAACTCGTAATGCTGGCCGCAGAAATCGCAGTCGATGGCCAGCTTTTCCATCTGTGACAGTGCTTCAGCCACTTCTTCCTGACCCAGCATCTTCAACATGTTGCCGACCTTCTCGCGCGAGCAGGAGCAGTGGAATTGCGGATGCACCGGGTCGAAGACGCGGATGGTCTGCTCCCAGAACAGGCGGTGCATCAGCGTGGCGATGTCGGTGGAGAGCAATTCCTCGCGCTTCAAGGTATCGCCCAGCATGACCATGTGGTTCCAGTCTTCCAGTTCACCTTCCGGCTTGGCAGTCGGCGCTGCGGTACCGCCAATGGAAGGCAGCTTCTGCAGCAGCAGGCCGCGCGAGACCTTTTCATCCGCGGCCAGCCACAGCTTGGTATCGAGCTGTTCGGAGCGCAGCATGTAGTTCTCGATGACAGTGGCCACGCTCTCGCCATCCAGCGGCACTACGCCCTGGTAGGCTTGCTGGCCGGGCAGCTTGTCCTTGGGATCGAGCGTGATGACGAAGCGGCCATGACCATTGGCGTTGACCAGATCGGTCAGCGTGGCATCGTCAGCCATCTCGGCACCGTCAGCCAGTTTGGCAGTGGCGCGCAGTTGCAGATCGGAGTCGCATTCGACCACCAGCAGCTTGACCGGGCCATCACCGTGGATCTGCATGACGATCATGCCGTTGAACTTCAGGTTGGCCGACAGCAGGGCCGAGGCCGCCAGCATCTCGCCCAGCAGCGTACGCACGGCGACCGGATAGTCGCGGCGGGCCTGCACCTGGCGCCAGGTATCGGAAATCTCGACCAGTTCGCCCCGCACGGGCGCGTTGTCGACCAGGAATTTTTGCAGCGTGTCTTTCATCGTTTCCTTTGCTTGACCACTCAGGCAATGCGCTTGAGCCCGGTCTTGAACTGTTGCGCGCGCTGCACGTAGCTGTCGGTGCCAGCCCGCATGCGCGCGATATCTTCTTCACTCAACTGGCGAACCGCCTTGGCGGGAGCACCGATGATCAGGGAGTTGTCGGGAAACTCCTTGCCCTCGGTGACCAGGGCACCGGCGCCGACCAGGCAGTTCCTGCCGATCTTGGCGCCATTGAGTACCACCGCCTGGATGCCGATGAGCGCACCTTCACCAATGGTGCAGCCATGCAGCATGGCCTGGTGCCCGACCGTGACGTTCTTGCCGATCACCATCGGATAGCCCACATCGGTGTGCAGCACCGCCCCTTCCTGCACGTTGCTGTTCTCACCGATGGTGATGAGCTCATTGTCGCCACGAATGGCCACGTTGAACCAGACGCTGGAATGCGCCTCCATCTTCACCTTGCCCACGACCGTGGACGACTCGGCCACGAAGGCGGTGTCGTGGATCTCGGGAATGTCCTCTGCCAATTGGTAGATCGCCATAATAAAATTGTCTCCTCGTTACCTGCTGGTCGGTGGGTGATGCCTCGGCTCTGCCTTGTCCCGGCTTGCATTATTGGACATTTATCTTCATATTTTTTCATATGGAGGCAAAGTCGGCGTCCTCAACCGCGTATTTTACCTTCCCTGAAAGTCAGTTCCTTGGATCACGTCTCGTCCCCAGATGAAGTCTTTTCATTCACCCGCCTGCGTAGCGCCGCGCTGTCTTGCCTGAGGGAAACGCGTCCTGCGCTCAAGTGCAGTTCCGTGCGGGCCTTGCGCCTTGCCTGGCAGGCGGGGCAGGTAGCGCTGGAAACAGACGACCTGGCCGCCACCGAATCTGCCACCGGCATCCCTGGCCGCCCGGCGCGCCCCGAGCTGGTTTCGCCGCTGGAGGTGAAGCATCGTTCCATGGGCACACCTGAGGGCAGGGCTGCGCTGATCCACGCGCTGGCGCATATCGAGTTCAATGCCATCAACCTGGCGCTGGATGCGCTCTGGCGCTTTGCCGGCATGCCGCGCCAATTCTATGAAGACTGGCTGCAGGTGGCCGACGAGGAAGCCTGTCACTTCAGTTTGTTGGCCGATCATCTGAAGATGCTAGGCTACCGCTATGGCGATTTCACCGCCCACAACGCCTTGTGGGACATGGCCGAATCGACCAAGGACGACGTCCTGGCCCGTATCGCCCTGGTGCCGCGTACGCTGGAAGCGCGCGGGCTGGACGCGGCGCCGCCGGTGCGCGCCAAGCTGGCGCAGGCCGGTGACCTGGCGGCCGCCGAGATTCTGGATATCATCATGCGCGACGAGGTCGGCCATGTACTCATCGGCAACCGCTGGTTCAACTGGCTGTGCGCTCAGCGCCAGCTTGATCCCGTGACAAGCTTCGCCGAGCTGTGCCGGCGCCACCGGGCGCCGCCGCTGCGCGGCCCCTTCAATCTGGAGGCGCGCCGCGCGGCTGGCTTTTCTGATGAAGAAATGTTGATGTTCAGCGACGTTTCGCGATGATCGACGGATTTGCAAGAAGTGTAAGCAATTTTCGCAGCGGCAGGCAGGCGCTTGCCGCTGTGCTATCGTCACCCCCATCCCGATAGCTCGGGATCGTCAACCATGAATGGAAAGGATGAGAACATGAACAAGATGTCCAAACTGCTGGCCGGCGTGGCGGTGAGTCTGGCGGCCATTACCCTGCTGGCAGCCTGCCAGAAGAAGGAAGAGCCGGGTCCGGCCGAAGCGTTGGGCAAGAAGATCGACGGTGCGGTGCAGGACGCCGGCAAGAAACTCGATGAAGTGAGCGGCCAGACCAAGGATCAGGCTTCCGAGTCCGGTTCCAAGCTCGATGGCGCCATGGACAAGGCCAAGGCCGACGCCAAGGAAGCCTACGAAAAGACCAAGGAAGGCGCCAAGGAGCTGGCCCAGAAGACCGGTGAAAAGATGGAAGAAGCCGGTCAGAAGCTGCAGGACGCATCCAAGAAGTAAGCCCACCCTGGCCCCGCCGGAGGCGGTGCCGCCTCATCCGAGAAGCCGTCCCGCTCCCGCCGGACGGCTTCTTGCTTGCAGGGCGCAAGCAGGCGCTGCGCTCAGTCGCGGGCGTTGTGGATCAGGTCGATCACCATCTTCTGGATCGAGGGTTCCAGTGCCAGGGCGACGTGGCCGATGCCGATGACCGGGATGTTCCAGGCGCCCTCCAGGTGGGCCGAGCTTTGCGGCGAGATGATGTTGTCGTGCTGGGAATAGATCGACACGATGTGGCCCAGCGCATCGGCTTCTTCGGTGGCGGCCAGCTTTTGCAACCATTCGCTGCTGCGTCCTTCTTCGTAGCGGCCCAGCCAGTTCATTTCACCGCAGTTGATGCCGATGCCGAAGTTGGCAATGGCCGTGCCATGGTGTGGCGTGCCCAGGGTGATCACGCGGGCCACGCGGTCGCAGCCGTGATCGCGCAGGTAGGCGCGGGCAGCCAGTCCGCCCATGCTGTGGGCGAGAATGACGATCTTTTTCTGCCCGGTCTCGGCCAGCACGCGTTGCACGGCTGCATGCACCAGGGGCGCGTAGTCATCGATGCTGCCGAAGACCGGTTCCATGTCCAGCGCGTAGTGGGTAATGCGGGCTTCGCGCAGCTCCAGGCTCATCCAGCGCCAATAGCCGCTGTTGCAGCCGTAGCCGTGGATGAGCAGCACCGGCAGCGAGGTCGTGTCGGGGTAGCTGAACTGTTCGAAGCGCAGGAAGGGCATGCCCCAGGACGAGCACAGCATGGTGGCGCGGAATTCGCGCAGGAACAGCGTAGCGATCTGCAGCCAGGTGATCTCCACCGGGTTGGAGGTGCGGCCGCGATAGGGCCAGGTCAGGAAAAAGCTGTTGGCGGTGATTTGGGCGCGCAGCAGCAGCACGATCAGTACGCCCCCTCCTGCAGCGGCCAGGATGGGCCAGTCGAAATGCCGCAACAGGAAGTAGAACAGGATCGCGATGCCGAACTGGATGAGGAGCAGGGTTCTGGAGATGCGTGAAATCATGCGGGCGTCGGTCGGAGGCGGTCAGGTCCAAGGGCATGCGGCTGCAACCCTTCGGCCGAGAGCATAACAGAGCGCGGCGGGGCGCTCATGTCGTCTTCATGACTTGGCGTCAGCCGGACTGTCGGCGGCCCGGGGGCGCGGTGTGAGGTCGACCAGGCGGGTGCCGGCCAGGCGGTCGTGCAGGAACTGGCCATGCGGATCCATGCGCGCGGTCATGGCCCACAGCAGCAGGTTGGCTGCGGGGATCAGAAACAGCAACCAGGCCTGGCTGCGCGTGAGCGAAGCCAGCGCCAGGCCCGGCAGTATCCACAGCCAGGCCAGCAGGAAGCGCAGCAGGGCGCGCCAGGGGCGCAGCGGCAGGCCGTCGCGGTCGACCACGCGAAAACGCCAGGTCTTCATGGCCAGCGTCTGTCCGCCGTGGGTCCAGAACCAGATGAAGTAGGCCGCCAGTACCAGGAACAGCCAGCCCTCCAGGGCATGACGCAGGTAAAGCGCGTGGCGCTGCTGCAGCAGTGTCGAAAACAGCCAGCCCGACATGAACAGCACGCCAAACAGCAGCATGGATTCATAGAGCATGCTGCTCATGCGGCGGCGCAGGGAGGGCGTGGTCAGTTCCGGCATGGTTCCTGTGGATTCCGTTCTGGATGAGGTGATCTGAAGCCATCGGCGCGTGGTGAGCGACATGGCCGCCAGATGGTAATGCAATCAGGCGCGCTTGCCTATGCGCATGCTTGAGGCAGGGCAAGAATGTGCATCCTGCGCTGAGTGGTCCTGGCGATGGATGTGCCAATGCCGCCGCATGCAGGGGGGGCGGCGGCAGGAATGGCGAGAAGGTAGGGCAGCAGGTGAAAGCGGGCAGTATCTGCCCGGGCTTACTTGCTATCGTTCGATACCGTGGTCCCAGGGACGACGGCTGCACTGACGGCCACGGTCGTGGGTGCCGATGCCGTCGGCGCCATCGCGGGCATCGGGGTGGCTTGCGAGCCCGGCACCAGCGCAGGCGCCGGTGCTGTGGCAGGGGTGGGGGCGGGGACGACAGGCAACGGCCGGTCCAGTGCCTCGGCGGGCAACTGGATGGCCGGGGCTGCCGCAGAGGGCGAGGTCGGCAACTTGGCCACGCGTCTGGGCAGCCGGGATTCGGCCAGCTTCTTTTTCTGTTCTTCGGAAAGCTGCTGGTACTTGGCCCATTGCTCGTGCTTTTCTTCCGCATCCAGCTTCTTGGCGCGGGCGTAATTGGTACGGGCGGCGCTGCGCTCGGCCGGCGTGAGCTTGACCCAGTCGCGCATGCGCTCGTGCAGGCGCTGTTGCGCTTCCGGCTTCATCCTGGTGTAGCGCTTGCCGATTTCCAGCCATTTTTCCCGCTGCAGCTCACTCATGCGCGGCCATTCGCCGGTCAGCGGTTCCAGGGCCTGGCGCTGGGCGGGCGACAGGTTGGCCCAGGCCAGCTTGTTCTCCGCTTTGCGGGCAGCAGACTTGCCGGTCGACTTGTTGGCATGCGTGGCAGCGGCTGCCGGCGCGGGGGACGGTGTCGTCGCTGTTGTGCCGGGGGTGGCAGCCGGCGCCGGGGTGACGCTGGCTGCTGCCGGTGCTGCAGCGGTCGGGGTGCTTTGCGCCGGCGCATTCTGTGCCACGGTCCAGGCGCAGCTCAATCCACCGGCCAGCACCGCCAGCGCCAGCGCAATGCGCCAGGGGCGAACGCAAGCTTTTGCAGCAGTGCCGGTGATCTTGTGCATCGTCTTATTGTCCCTTTTCGGCCAGGTAGGCGTTGAAACCATGATCCAGATAAGCCGACAGCGGCAGCTCGTCGGAGAGTACGGCCGCATCGATGTCAGCCAGGTAGCTCACGCGCTTGGCGTGTTCGTGCTGATAGATGCCGGCGAACAGAACGATGCCCAGCAGCAGCGGGGCAGCCACGCCCAGGCGATTCCACCACGACGGTTTTTCGGATGACATCATGGCGCCACCCAGGGCACCGGCCAGCACGGGCTGCTGCACGCGCACGTGGATCGGCGCCTGCTTCTTGCGCGCCAGCGCGACGCGGCGGGCCGCCGCCAGGCTTTGCAACGTGTCGTCGGACAGATTGTCCAGATTGGCGTCAAGCGCCAGCTTCACCTTGTAGGCGAACTGCATTTCCTTGTTGGTCATAATGAGATTCCTTTGGCTCTGAGAGCTTGAGCCAGCGCGTGTGTTGCGCGGGAGCAATGGGTTTTGACGCTACCTTCGGAGCAACCCATGGCGGCGGCTGTTTCCGCCACGTCCATGTCCTGCCAGTAACGCATCAGGAACGCTTCCCGTTGACGTGTCGGCAGCTTTTGTATCTCGGCATCGATGAGGTTCAGGGTCTGCTCGCGCTCGACCTTGTCGGCGCTGGATTCGGCCGCTTCCGTGCCGTCTGCCGACTCCAGGCTCTCGAGCAGGTCGAAATCCTCGCCGCCCTCGCCGTCGCCGCCATTGCCGCCAAAGCTGGAGAACAGGCTGACCCAGGTGTTGCGCACCTTTTCGCGGCGGAAGAAATCGTGAATGGTGTTCTGCAGGATGCGCTGGAACAGCATCGGCAGTTCCTCGACCGGCTTGTCGCCGTATTTCTCGGCCAGCTTGATCATTGCATCCTGAACGACGTCCAGCGCCACTTCATCCTTGCGCACGGCATACACCGCCTGTTTGAAGGCGCGGCGTTCGACACTTTCAAGAAAATCGGAGAGTTCTTTGTCAGTTGCCATGCAATACGGTGTGCCGGATGGGTCACCGGCCAGATCAGTTAAAAACCTTCATCCTGGCCAGCCTAGATGCGAAAAATGCAAGAAATCGTCAAAAAGCAGACCGAATGCTAGCAAAAATGGTCCTCCTTGTCCTGAAGTTTATCCGCGGCCGCGTCGGCGAACGCGAGTATTGACAACGATTTCACCGGAATTCGCTTGACCAAAATGATGCAACGCATTACTGTCCTGTTCTCCGCCTCCCACATCTGGGGCGTTTTTGTTCCTTGCCGGTGCTTCACATAAGGTCGTGCCGGTGCGAGGAAACGCTTTATAGGTTTAAAGCTTGTTTGTTCTAACCCGTGCCACAAGCGCGAGGAATCAGTAAAAGTCGAACTTGATCCAAGGCTGAACGAGTCGCGTTGAGCGACGTTTCAAACTCCACTACGGTTGGAGCGCAGAAACGGCGTGACCGCACAATGAAGGGATGCCGCCAGCAAGACGATGAATGCGATTCCGTCAGGAGAGAACATCCGATCAATTTCCAATGGACCTTGAAAGGAAGCAGCATGAGTGCTGAGCAACTCACCGGCGCGGATATACTCGTCCGTTGCCTGGCTGAAGAGGGTGTTGAACACGTCTTCGGCTATCCTGGTGGCGCCGTCCTCTATATCTACGACGCAATCTTCAAGCAAGACAAATTCCAGCACATCCTGGTTCGTCACGAACAGGCCGCCGTGCATGCCGCTGATGCGTATTCGCGCAGCTCGCAAAAAGTCGGCGTGGCCATCGTGACCTCCGGCCCCGGCGTGACCAATGCGGTTACCGGCCTGGCCACCGCCTACATGGATTCGATTCCCATGGTGGTGATCTCCGGCCAGGTGCCGTCGACCGCCATCGGCCAGGACGCGTTCCAGGAGTGCGATACCGTCGGCATCACCCGCCCCTGCGTGAAGCACAACTTCCTCGTGAAGGATGTGAAGGACCTGGCGGAGACCGTCAAGAAAGCCTTCTATATCGCCACCACCGGCCGTCCCGGCCCGGTCCTGGTCGATATCCCGAAGGACATCACCATGCACACCTGCGCCTACGAGTACCCGAAGGCGGTGGAAATGCGTTCCTACAAGCCGGTCGACAAGGGCCACTCGGGTCAGATCCGCAAGGCGCTGCAACTGCTGCTGTCGGCCGAGCGCCCGATGATCTATACCGGCGGTGGCATCATCCTGGCCAATGCCGCGCCGGAGCTCAACAAGCTGGTCGATCGCCTGGGCTATCCCTGTACCAATACCCTCATGGGTCTGGGCGCCTATCGTTCGTCCAGCGACAAGTTCGTGGGCATGCCCGGCATGCACGGTACCTACGAAGCCAACATGGCCATGCAGCACTGTGACGTGTTGATCGCCATCGGCGCGCGCTTCGATGACCGCGTGATCGGCAATCCGAAGCACTTCGCTTCGCATGCCCGCAAGATCATTCATATCGATATCGATCCGTCGTCGATTTCCAAGCGCGTCAAGGTCGACATCCCCATCGTGGGCAACGTCAAGGACGTGCTGCAGGAACTGCTGTCGCAACTGGATTCGGCCGAGACCCGCCAGAACGGCGCGGCGCTGGATGCCTGGTGGAAGCAGATCAACGAATGGCGCAAGCGTGACTGCCTCAAGTTCGCGACCTCCGACGAATTCATCAAGCCGCAATCGGTGGTGCAGAAGGTGTGGGAAGTGACCAAGGGCGATGCCTTCATCACCTCCGACGTCGGCCAGCACCAGATGTGGGCTGCGCAATACTACGGTTTCGACAAGCCGCGCCGCTGGATCAATTCCGGTGGCCTGGGCACGATGGGCGTGGGCCTGCCGTACGCCATGGGCGTGCAGATGGCCAACCCCGATGCAACGGTGGCCTGTATCACCGGCGAAGCTTCGATCCAGATGTGCATCCAGGAGCTGGCGACCTGCAAGCAGTATCACCTGACGCCCAAGATCATTCTGCTCAACAACCGCTTCCTGGGCATGGTGCGCCAGTGGCAGCAGATCGACTACGGTTCGCGCTATTCCGAGTCCTACATGGATTCGCTGCCGGACTTCAACAAGCTGGCGGAGTCCTACGGCCACGTCGGCATGAAAATCGAGAAACCGGGCGATGTCGACGGCGCGCTGCGCGAAGCCTTCGCCATGAAGGACAGGCTGGTCTTCATGAACTTCATCACGGATCAAACCGAGAACGTCTGGCCGATGGTCAAGGCGGGCAAGGGTTTGACTGAAATGTTGCTGGGTTCGGAGGATCTCTAACATGCGCCATATCATTTCTGTGCTGCTGGAAAACGAAGCCGGCGCATTGTCCCGTGTCGTGGGTCTGTTCTCCGCACGCGGCTACAACATCGAAACGCTCACCGTTGCACCCACCGAAGATTCGACCCTGTCGCGCATGACCATCGTGACCTCGGGTTCGGATGATGTGATCGAACAGATCACCAAACACCTGAATCGCCTGATCGAGGTGGTGAAGGTCGTCGATCTGACCGAAGGCGCGCACATCGAGCGCGAACTGATGTTGATCAAGGTGCGCGCAGTGGGCAAGGAACGGGAAGAGATGAAACGCACTGCGGATATCTTCCGTGGCCGCATCATCGACGTCACCGAAAAGACCTACACGATCGAGCTGACCGGCGCCAAGAGCAAGCTGGACGCCTTCATCGACGCCCTGGATCGCACCGCGATCCTGGAAACGGTCCGTACCGGCGGCTCCGGCATCGGCCGTGGCGAGCGGATCCTGAAGATCTGATCGACCGCGCCAGGCAGTACGCATCACACACATACACATACATTCAAATTCGAGTTACTCGGAACATAGGAAAAAATCATGAAAGTTTTCTACGACAAAGACGCAGACCTGTCCCTGATCAAGAACAAGAACGTGACCATCATCGGTTACGGTTCGCAAGGCCACGCCCACGCCCTGAACCTGAAGGATTCCGGCGTGAAGGTGACCGTTGGTCTGCGCAAGGGCGGTGCGTCCTGGTCCAAGGCTGAAAAGGCCGGCCTGAAGGTCGCTGAAGTCAACGACGCCGTCAAGGATGCCGACGTCATCATGATCCTGCTGCCCGACGAAAACATCGGCCAGGTCTATGCCGAAAACGTCGCGCCCTTCGCCAAGCAAGGCGCTACCGTCGCCTTCGCGCACGGCTTCAATATCCACTATGGCCAAGTCGTGCCGCGCGCTGACCTGGACATCATCATGATCGCCCCCAAGGCCCCCGGCCACACCGTGCGTTCGACCTACAGCCAGGGTGGCGGCGTGCCGCACCTGATCGCCGTGCACCAGGACAAGTCCGGTAGCGCCCGTGACCTGGCCCTGTCGTACGCTACCGCCAACGGCGGCGGCCGTGCCGGCATCATCGAAACCAACTTCCGCGAAGAAACCGAAACTGACCTGTTCGGCGAACAAGCCGTGCTGTGCGGCGGTACCGTGGAACTGATCAAGGCCGGTTTCGAAACCCTGGTCGAAGCTGGTTACGCGCCGGAAATGGCCTACTTCGAGTGCCTGCACGAACTCAAGCTGATCGTCGACCTGATCTATGAAGGCGGTATCGCCAACATGAACTACTCGATCTCCAACAACGCCGAATACGGCGAGTACGTGACCGGCCCGCGCGTGATCAACGCCGAAAGCAAGGCTGCCATGAAGAAGGTGCTGGAAGACATCCAGACCGGCGAATACGCCAAGAGCTTCATCCTGGAAAACAAGGCCGGTGCACCGACCCTGATGTCGCGTCGTCGCATCAACGCCGAACACCAGATCGAAATCGTGGGCGAGAAGCTGCGCGCCATGATGCCCTGGATCAAGGCGAACAAGCTGGTCGATCAAAGCAAGAACTGATCTGCCGCTGGCAGCGCAAGACCCTGAAAACGCCACGGTTCGCCGTGGCGTTTTTTTTCGTCCATGTGCGGTGTCGGCCATGGTCATTGCGTTACGGCTTGTTGCACTTGGCCAAGAACCAATTCTTGACACATGTCGTCGAAGTGCCGGGTAGATGCTTGGCAGATGAAGCTATCATCACCCCCGTCACCGACCAAGAATAAAGAGGATCCCTTATGACACCTTCCCGCAAACTGATGCTGGGCGCCGTCCTGGCCACGGCCTGCATCGCTGCCCAGGCGCAGACATCGAACAGCGCCCCGGCGACTGTCCCGACCACCGGCACCCTGGTCGTGGTCCCGGCCAGCGGCGAAATCAGCGTACCGAACGATCAGGCGCGCGTGACCCTGCAGGTCGAAGAGCAGGACAAGGACAAGTCTGCCGCCGCCTCCCGCGTGAACCAGAAGATGAAGCAGGGCATCGAGCTGCTCAAGCGGCAGGATCCGCAGGCCGCGCTGAAGAGCTACGGCTATTACACCTACGCGGTCTATGCGGAACCACCGCAGGTTACGCCGCAGCAGCCCCGTCAACCGGCCAAGGCGCGTCAGGTCGTGGGATGGCGGGTCGGCCAGTATCTGGAGATGACCACCGAGAACCTGGCGGCGCTGCCCAAGACCGTCTCCTCAGCCCAGGCCCTGATGAGCCTCAATGGCCTGCAATTCGGCTTGAGCCCGGCAGCGGCCAGGAAGCTGGATGCGACCCTGGTCAATGCCACCTATCGCAACCTGGAAGAGCGCATCGGCTTCATCGCCCATGCCATGCACCGTGCGCCATCGGATGCGGTGGTTGAAACCGTGGACTTCGAAGGCTCCGGCAACTATGCCGCAGCGGCGCCCGCGCCCATGATGGCCAAGGCCATGATGCGTTCGGACATGGCGCAGGAAAGTACGTCGGTCGCCGAGCCCAGCTTTGAGCCGGGTGAATCCACCGTCAACATGCGCCTGGTGGGCAAGGTGCGCTTCAAGTAAGCCAATGAACCGAAGCGTTCGGTCCGAACGCTTCATATCAAGAATCGTCAACCCGCTCGGGTTGGCAGGGGAGGGAGGCTATAATCGGCCTCCCTTTCCGTTTCAAGAAGATCATCTCATCATGCGGACCTTCACCAAGCTGCTCCTGCCGCTCTTCACCGCCCTGGTGGCCAGCACGGCCCATGCCGACATCTGTGCCGACCTGCGCGCCATCCACCAGCAGTCGCAGTCGCATTTTGACGGCTGGAAGAAAGACGGCCCCGATTCCGTCATGAAGAGCGAGAAGCGCGGCCCGATCTATCTGTCCAACTTCATGCTCGATGGTGCCGAGAGTTGCGCCATTGCCGACAATTCCTCGGTCTATACCTGCATCTGGCGCTATCCCACGCCGGCCGACATGGGCCGCGCCTATCAGCGCCTGGTCAACGATGTGAAGGCTTGTGCGCCGCTGGCGAAAGAGCCCCCCGGTATCATCGCCGACGAGCCGCAGGAGCGCCGTCAGGGCGACTTGCGCCAGATCACGGAAGTCACCGGCCTGGACTACGCCGACGCCGAAGTGACGATTCTGATCGGACAGATGCAGCTGACCGGTCCGCGCGGCCTGGCGCGCAATGAGCTCAAGCTGAGCTTCTCGCGCCCGCAACCGCGCTGAGGCGGTCCGCCGGGCCCGGATGGCCCGGCTCATGTCGTGCGGCGCATCGAAACATTGTGCTCAATGGCCAGAGATGCACCGCCACCGGCCTGGTGGCGGTGCATTTCATTGCATTTAACGGGCGCTGGACTAGAATAGGCACGCTTTTACTTTTGAACTTTCCGCGAGTACCGCGCGATCCCTGGAGCAACATTGAACAACAACCACTATCCCCATCCCATCATCGCCCGCGAAGGCTGGCCCTTCCTGACCATCGCCGTGGTCGTGGCAGCGCTGGCAAGCTATTTCTGTGGCGCCTGGTCCTTCCCGCTGTGGATCATCGCGCTGTTCGTGCTGCAGTTCTTCCGCGATCCGCCGCGCGTCATCCCGCAAGCCGCCAATGCCGTGCTGTCCCCGGCCGATGGCCGCATCGTTGTGGTGGCCCGTGCCCATGATCCCTACACTGACCGCGAAGCCCTGAAGATCAGCGTCTTCATGAACGTCTTCAACGTCCATTCCAACCGTGCCCCGGTGGATGGCAAGATCGAGAAGGTGCAGTACTTCCCCGGCAAGTTCGTCAATGCCGACCTCGACAAGGCCTCGCTGGAAAACGAACGCAACGCCCTGGCAATCACCACCACCAGCGGCCACAGCGTGACCTGCGTGCAGGTGGCTGGCCTGATCGCCCGCCGTATCCTCTGCTACGTGAAGGCCGGCGACACCCTGGCCCGTGGTCAGCGCTATGGCTTCATCCGTTTCGGTTCGCGCGTGGACGTGTACCTGCCGCTGACGGCCACCCCCAAGGTCACCGTCGGTGAAAAGGTCTCGGCCACCGAAACCATTCTGGCCGAACTCTGATCACACCACGAAGGCCTCACCGCGGCCACCCCTGCATACGCTTGCAGCGGTTCCACGGATGAGGCCCAAGCGCAGACTGCGTACTGCGATTTCCGTCCTCCTCACTGATAGATATCGATGCCCACATTACGACGACGCAAGGCCAAGCCCGGCATTCCCTTCCCGAAATCCCTGCGCCGCCCCAAGGTCGCGCAACTGGACGAGGCCGGGCAGGTAGTGGCGCGGCGGCGCTCGCGCGGCATCTACCTGTTGCCCAACGCCTTCACCACGGCGGCGCTCTTCTGCGGGTTCTACGCCATCGTGATGGCCATGAACCTCAAGTTCGACTATGCCTCCATCGCCATCTTCGTGGCCATGGTGCTGGACAGCCTGGATGGTCGCGTGGCCCGCATGACCAATACCCAAAGCGAATTCGGCGCCCAGTACGACAGCTTGTCCGACATGGTCTCCTTCGGCGCCGCGCCGGCGCTGGTGGTCTATGAATGGTCGCTGCGCGGCATGGGCAAGCTGGGCTGGCTGGCGGCCTTTGTTTACTGCGCCGGCGGTGCGCTGCGCCTGGCCCGCTTCAATACCAACATCGCCGTGGTCGACAAGCGCTACTTCCAGGGCTTGCCCAGTCCGGCTGCGGCCGCCCTGGTGGCCGGCTTCGTCTGGCTGATGGATGATCTGCGCTTTGCCGGCACCGACCTGAGCTGGTATGGCTGGGTCATTACCCTTTATGCCGGCATCACCATGGTCACCAATGTGCCGTTCTACAGCTTCAAGGATGTCAACTTCCGCAAGCCGGTACCCTTCATTGCGGCGCTGCTGGTGGTGGTGGCCCTGGTGCTCATTTCCAGCGATCCGTCCAAGGTGTTGTTCGGACTGTTCGTGCTGTATGGCCTGTCCGGCTATGGCGTCTATATCTGGCGTCGCATGAAGGGCAAGCCGGTCAGCATCGTGCAGACCACGGATGAGCACGGCGATGCCCCGCATTGATCCGGTTTTCTTGTAGAACAAGCAAAAAGGCAACGCAACACACCCGGCTCAGACCGGGTGTTTTTTCGCTGGCTATCGGGGCTATCGGGGCTATCGGGGCTATCGGTTTTTATGATTTTCATTCAGACATCGGAAAATGTAACTGAAGGAAACAGCAGCGACATCTGACCATGCCCGGCCTTGCCGATGCCCCCGGAGTTGCCTAGAATCGACGGGTAGCAGTCTTTTCCTGCATATTCCACATTGGCGGCATGAACATGGCCATCGATACTTCATTGACAACCCTCGGCGGTTCCGACCCCTACGGCCTGCCTGCCGGTGTCGTCCCCGGCAATCCGGTCA
Source organism: Herbaspirillum sp. FG34 (assembly GCF_057809315.1). Taxonomy (NCBI): domain Bacteria; kingdom Pseudomonadati; phylum Pseudomonadota; class Betaproteobacteria; order Burkholderiales; family Oxalobacteraceae; genus Herbaspirillum; species Herbaspirillum sp. FG34. The sequence continues at coordinate 58,057 of NZ_JBMDJS010000006.1, forward strand.
AGCCAGCCAACAACCCTGCGGCCCTGGCTCAGGCGGTCGCGCTGTCGACGGATGCTTCGGTGATCGTCACTCTGGGAGGCGGCTCGGCCGACAATGCCGGGCTGACCTACAATGCTGCCGGTCTGTTCGACAGCTTTGTCAGTGCCGGTACGCCGGTGAGCACCCCGGACAGCACGCAGACCGAGGCCACCCAATCCTATTACCAGGGTGTGCTGGGCAGCATTTCCGTCCCTTCTTCTTCCAACACGGGCATCTACGACGGCTCCGGCATATTCAGCGGACAGGCCCTGGCTTCGCCGCTGTCCTTGCTGCTCAAGTCCAATCCCGACCTGACCGGTTCCATCGTCGAAGACATCGTCAATCAGAGCGTGGTCGGCGGCCTGATCTCGACGACGGCCTGAATCCGTTCCCTTTTTCTTTCAGTGCGTTCAAGCGGCGATGAGTGTGGCCAGATGACTACACAGTGCGGGGTCCTGGGCGCTGCGTTCGCTGATGCGGTGATCCACATCCGGCAGGTCGATGATGCGGCAGTGGCTGGCCGAGGTGGCGTGCTGGCGGATCAGTTCGGCGATCTCCGCCGGAATGACGGCATCCTCGGCGGCGCGAATCAGGGTCAGTCGTCCGCGATAGGCGTGCATCATCGGCAGCAGATCGGCATCGCGCCAGCTGTGTGGCCGTCGCAAGGCGGCGCTGAAGGCTGGTCCGAAGGGCAGGGCGAAGGCTGCACCATCGTAGAGCGCCCCCACCAGGGTGACCACATGGGTGATCTGGTTGTCCGGCCGGCAGGCCAGGCGCAGGGCGATCTCGCCGCTCATGCTCACGCCCACGACGGTACGGGGAGCGACCGTCAAGCGATCCAGGGCGGCCTGCGCTTCGTCCAGGCGTTTGGTCAGGGAATTGGGTAGCAGGGCGCTGCTCTGCCCATGGCCGGAAAAGTCGATGGCCGCACTGGCGCAACCGCGTGCGGCCAGGGACTGGCGCAAGGGCCACTGACGCTGGCGATCGCCTTGTCCGGCACCATGCAGTACCAAGGTGTGAACCGACTGGCCCACCGTGCTGCCCAGGATATCGGCTGCCAGCGTTTCCGCACCGACCGCCAGGGTCAGTTCTTCACGTGCACAGGGTGCAGGCGCCGGCACGATGTCAGTCGTCCGGGTGGCGCCGTTCGACGCCGGGCGTGCTGGCGTAATAATGGTGTTTTGCTTCATACATCAGGCTGTCCGCCCGCTGCACCACCTGCTCCAGGCGCTCGCCGGGAGCGCCGGTGGCGGCGCCCATGGACAGGCTCAGCGGCATGCCCGAGTAGTACTGATTGTTCACTTCGACCAGTTTCTCGATCTGTTCCATCAGCAACTGGCAGCCACGCTCGTCGGTGGCCGGCAGCAGGATGGCGAATTCGTCACCACCGGTGCGCGCCACGCTGCCGGGACGTTCCACCGCCTTGCCCAGCACTTCGCCCACGCGCCGCAGCAGGGCGTCGCCGGTGGCATGGCCCAGCTCATCGTTGACTTGCTTCAAGCCATTGAGATCGGCCACGATCACGCTGACCGGGAACGGTCCCTTGCGCTCCAGGCGGTTCAGTTCATCGACCATGTAGGCGCGATTGTGCAGCTTGGTCAGTTCGTCGTGCTTGCCGAGGAATTCGAGATAGGCTTCGGCCTTCTTGCGGGCGGTGATGTCGGTCAGGGCCACCAGCACCAGGTCCCAGTTGTTCTCGTGACCGGGGAAGACCGAGAATTGCAGGTGCACGTGCAGGGTCTCGCCGGTGAGAGAGTAGTTGACCACTTCGCGGTGGTGCAGCAGGTTGCCGTTCCACAGCTCGATCAACTGTTCGTTGAAATGCGGTCGCATGTCGTCGCGGAACACGTCGGACAGGCGCGAGAGCAAGGTCGCCTTGTCCGGCGCGCCGAACATGGACAGCGTCTGCAGGTTCACGTCGATGACGCGGATCTCCTGCATGCAGCGTTCCACGAATTCCGGATGCACATCCGTGAAAGTGCGGAAATCGGTGATGCCGATGCGATGCAGGTCGTCGAAGAGGCGCTTGACTGCGCTGAAATCTTCCACCCACAGCGAGATGGGGGAATATTCAAACAAGCCGCGCGCATAGTTTTCGCTGCGCGAGAGTTTCTTGCGCGCGGTTTCGCGTTCGGTCACGTTCTCGATGGCCAGCAGGACGTAATCCCAACTCTCTTCACTGCCGGGCATGATGCGGCCGGAGAGCTGGATGTCCAGACGCTTGCCGCCCAGGGTGTAATTCACGGTATAACTGGAAAAGGTGCTGCGGCCTTCCCATAACTGCACCATCTCGTCGATGAAGGTGTCGATCATGTCATCCCGGAACACCTTGTCCAGGTTCGCCACCAGATGCGCCAGGTCGCGCGCTTCATACCATTCCAGGGTGCGACGGTTGACCGCGACCACGCGGATCTGCATGGCGCAGGCCTGCGCCCGGCGGGGATCCTGGCTCAGGTAGCTGCGCAGGTCGGTCACGCCGTCGGCGCGCCATTGGTCGAACAGCCGCTTCAAGCCGCTGTAATCCTCTTTCCACAAGGAAACGGGGGTCAGGTCGAAAGTCTCCTGTTCGGAAAGAGTCGGAACGGGGCGAGCGGGGGAGGATTCGTTCTGCATGACACTTCATCTTTTGCTGATGATGAAGTGTAATGGTTTTACGGAAACTTCTGCATTACTTCCCACCCCGGTTTTTCCGTTTTGCGCAACTTTATCGCTGAAATCCTGATCCAGATGCGTATTTATTAACTAAAAGTTAATTTCGATCACATCGGCTTTGCACATCCGGCATCCCGTACGCGGCGGCTGGCCGTCCAGCGCCGCATGCCACGCAGCCAGCCCGGCAGGCGGTCAGACCAGGGCTGTCGCAGCGGCCGCAGGCACAACAGCTCGCCGCCTTGCGGGGCCAGGATGCCGATCCAGCCCTCATGCGCCAGCACCATCTGCTCGCCATCGGCCAGCCGGGTGTGGCGGCTGACCAGGCGTTCGCCTTGCCACTGCGCCGATTCGGTCACGCATACCTGCGGGGCCTGGCAGAGCAGCTGGCTGCCCGCAGGAAGCCACAGTTGCAGATGCTGGCCCATCGCCAGTGGCAGGACCTGGACGGTGGTGCGGGCAGGAAGCGGGGCAGTCATGGTGTTCTCCTTGTCGAATGGGTCAGCCTGCAGTCTAGGGAGGACGATGCAGGCGCAACAGGCACAGGAAAATTCACTCTGCTGCGTAACAGGCTGATTGTTTTTGCTCTGTTATCCCTGCTTTTCGCCTACTCTGTATCTGTTTCGGTTCCGACCTCAGGACGATGATGACTGTTATGGATACCAGCCTGCTCCTCCCCGACCTGCAGCCTGCGGCACCGCCGCCGGGCACTCCCGCCTCGGCGCTTGCCGCCGCGCCTGATTCCGACTCCGGCCCCGGCCGTCAGCCGCTGTACCGGCGTCTGGCCGGGCATTACCAGGGCGCCATCCAGTCCGGCACGCTGGTGGCGGGTGACCGCATGCCGTCGGTGCGCGATCTCATGCGCCAGCACCAGGTGAGCCTGTCGACGGCCCTGCAGACGTTGCGGCATATGGAAGAGGGCGGCTGGCTGGAAGCACGTCCGCGTTCCGGCTATTTCGTGCGCCAGCCGCGCCGCTCGGCGATCCGACCGGTGCAGGAGCCCAAGAGCCTGATGGCCATCGATCCCGAGCAGTATGTCGGCATCCATGAAAAGGTCTCCAAGTACATCGCCCTGCGTCAGAGCGGCGCGCCCCGCATCGACCTCTCCGGCATGACCTGCGCCCCCGAGCTGTATGCGGTGGAGACCTTGAAGCAGGCCGCCATGCGCGCCCTGCGCGAGCGGCCCGAACTGCTCACCAGCGCCATGCCGCACAACGGCAACGCCACCTTCCGCCAGGCGGTGGCGCGGCGCGCATTGCATCACGGCATGCGCATCGATCATGAAGAAGTGGTCGTCACCCACGGTTGTATCGAGGCGCTCAACCTGGCCCTGCGCGCCGTGGCCGGACCGGGAGACACCATTGCGGTGGAGTCGCCCACTTATTTCGGCCTGCTGCAGGCGCTGGAAAACCTGGGCATGAAGGCGCTGGAAATCCCGACCAGTCCGCACACCGGCATCTCGGTGGAGGCGCTGGAGCTGGCAGTGCGCAGCTACGGCAACATCAAGGGGGTGGTGGTGGTGCCCAACCTGCAAAATCCGCTGGGCTGCATCATGCCCGAGGAGCACAAGGACCGGCTGGTCAGGCTATGTGAAGAATTGCGCCTGCCCCTCATCGAGGACGACGCCTACACCGAGCTGGCCGATGGCAACGTGGCGCCTTCCAGCCTCAAGAGTCGTGACCGCAGCGGCAATGTGATCTATTGCGCATCGTTGAACAAGGTGCTGGCCCCGGGCATGCGGCTGGGATGGATGAATGGCGGACGCTGGCATGAGCGGGTCAAGATGCTCAAGTTCACCCATACCCGCGCCAACGAGGAGTGGACCCAGGTCACCGCCGCCGATTTCATCGCCAGCCCGGCCTATGACCGCCATCTGCGCCGCCTGCGGCAGTTGTTGAAGGAGCAGCGCGAGCGCATGGCCGAGTCGATTGCGGCCTATTTCCCGGAAGGCACGCGCCTGAATGTGCCCAATGGCGGCGTGGGGCTGTGGGTGGAACTGCCGGTGCAGGTCTGCTCGCAGCAGCTGTTCGAGCGGGCGCTGGTGGAGGGCGTGGGGGTCTCGCCGGGGGCCATCTTTTCCAATTCCAACCGTTACGGTCACTTTTTGCGCATCTGCTGTGGTCATCCCTTCACCCGTGAACTGGACCAGGCCTTGCGCCGCCTGGGCAGCATCGGCCACAGCCTGGCCTTTCCCTAGCGGCAAGCAGGAATTCAGGAGAATCAGGCATTGCCCGAAAGGGCAGTCTGCTGCAGACTTGTAAAGACATGTAAAGAGCGCGGACAGTCCGTCCCGCGCCTCACGCGCTTTACGAGGGGGGAGCAGGCCATGCCTGAGCAGCAGACCACGCACATCCAGCAATCGCACGCGGCCCGCCTGAATGCGGCCATCGACGCCCACATGGCCGGGCGCCTGGAGGAGGCGCGCGCCGTCTACGAAGCGGTGCTGGAAGACGATCCCATCGAACCGGTAGCGCTGCACTTCTACGGCATCTGGCTGCACCAGGCCGGGCGTCATGCCGAGGCGCTGGACAAGCTGGAGCTCTCCAGCGCCCTCGAACCCGACAATGCCGCCTGGCACAACGACCTGGGCAATGTGCTCTTTGCGCTGGGCGAACTGGACGGTGCGGCCCAGGCCTATGGTGCCGCGCTGGAGATCACGCCTGCGGATCACATGATCTGGAACAACCTGGGAGCCGCGCACCTGCAGCAGGGGCGCCGCGACGAGGCCATCGCCGCCTTCCGGCGCGCCGTCGAGATTGCGCCGGAATTTCTGCCGGCGCTGCTGCACCTGGGCAATCTCTTCGAGGCGGCAGGGGACAAGATGCAGGCCTCGCACTACCAGTGCCGCGCTTATGTGCTGCCGCCGATGGAGGGCAAGTCCTGGGAGATGGTCGGGATTTCCTTCTACTTCCTGGGTCGCCTGGAAGAGGCTGCACAAGCCTATCGTGCCTGGCGTGACAGCGAACCCGACAATCCGATTGCCGCCCACATGCTGGCGGCCTGCTCGCAGCATGATGTGCCGATGCGCGCCTCGGACCGCTACATCGAATCGCACTTCGACCGTTATGCCGAGACCTTCGAGGCCAATCTGCTGGACAGTCTGGGCTATCGCGGCCCCGGCCTGATTGCTCAGGGCGTAGCGCTGGCAGCACCAGCGGCGGGCCAGTGCGCCACCGTCGACATCGGCTGCGGCACCGGGTTGTGCGGTGTTCATCTGCGGCCCTGTTCGCATCATCTGACCGGTGTCGACCTGGCCGGCAAGATGCTGCAGAAGGCTGCCGCCACCGGCTACTACGATCAACTGGAAAAAGCCGAGATCAGCGATTACCTGCAACGGCATCCGCAATCCTGCGACCTGGTCACGGCAGCCGATACGATGATCTATTTCGGCGATCTGCAGAACGTCTTCACGGCTGTCGCCACGGCCTTGAAGCCGGGCGGCCATTTCGTCTTCACGGTGGAGGTGCTGACCCCGCAGGATGCGGTCAAGGAAGGCTATTGCCTGCATGCCAGCGGACGCTATCGCCACGGTCGCGCTTATGTGCAGTCCCTGTTGCAGGCCGCGGGCATGGAGGTACTGCACCAGAGCGACGAGGTCTTGCGCGAGGAAGTGCGTCAGCCGGTGGCGGGCATGCTGTTCGTGGCGCGCCGGCGGTGAGCCGGCGGCCACTGCGCAGGGCTTCGATCAGGCCGCTGCCGTGAGTGCCGCTTCTACCTGGTCACGATAGGGGATGGGCTGCACCGCACCGTAACCGGTGGTGGAGAGGGCGGCTGCGACATTGGCATAGCGTGCCGCCTGGAAGGGATCGCGCCCGGCCATCAGCTCGGCCATGAAGGCCCCGCCAAAGCAGTCACCCGCACCGGTGGCGTCCAGTGCCTGGACCGGATAGGGGGCCACCATGCGGCGCTGCTCCGACGTGGCGACGTAGCAGCCTTCCTGCCCCAACTTGAAGGCCACCAGCTTCACCCCGTAGGCCAGCAACTGATCGACGATGGCGTCGCGATCATTCAGACCCGTCAGCATCGAGACATCTTCCCAGCTAGGCAGGCAGACATCACAGAGACGCAAGGCGGCGGCCATCTTCTCGCGGGCGCGTGGTAGCGGCCACAGGCGCAGCCGCAGGTTGGTATCCAGCGAAGTGGTCACGCCGGCTGCGCGCGCGTGGTCCAGCGCCGCCAGCCCGGCCTCACAGGCACTCTCGCTGATGGCCAGGCTGATGCCTGACAGGTGCAGCGCACCGGCGCCGGCGATGGCCTGCAAGGGCAGATCGGCTGCGCGATAGCGACTGGCAGCCGAACCGGCGCGACGATAGTGGAAGTGATGGCCCTGCGCATCGTGCGTGACGAAATACAGGCCGGTACTGGCGCCGGCCTCCATGCTCACGTGCTGCACATCGACGTTCTCGCGCCGCCACAGGTCCAGCAGGTCCTGGCCGAAATGGTCGTCGCCCACCGCGCTGACATAGCCAGATACCGCGCCCTGGCGGGCGGCGGCGATGGCGAAGTTGGAGGTGTCGCCGCCAAAGCCCTGCAGGTACTGGCGCGGGGTCTCGATGCGCTGGTTGAATTCCACCATGGCTTCGCCGTAGGCGAGGATGGGTTTGCTCATTGCAGGTCTTCTCCGTGGCGATCAGAAGAAGGTCTGCACGATGTCGATGACATCGAAGCGTTGGTCCACCACCACCAGGTGACGCCACTTGTCGAAGGTCAGGCAGGGGTGCGAGATGTCGAAGGCGATCATGTCGCCGACCTGGATGTCGTCTCCCTCGGCAATCTTCAGATAGGCATGCTGGTCCATCATGCCGGTCACTTGCCAGTGGGGCGGGGTGGCTTGCGGTTGCGTATCCTGGCCCGGGCGGAAGCGCGTGACCGGGGCCGGCAGGCCGGCGTCGAAAGCGGCATCGCGCTTGCCCAGGGCGATGATGGCCTTGTCGCGCTCGGGAATCGATTGCACGTAGGCCCACAGTTGCAGCGCAGGTTGCAACTGGCTGCGCATGCTGTGCGCCACCGGATTGCGCACCTGGATCTGCGATTGCGCGGCACGGTAGATGCCCACGTCATGGGTGAGATAGCAGCCCGGGCGCAGCACCACTTCCAGCGCCGCACCGATGTCGGCCTGGCCGAATTCTTCGGCCACCACGTCGTACCAGGCCGAGCCGGCCCCGGTCAGTATCGCCGGACCCTGCGCCAGGCGGCGCGCCAGGTGGCCTTGCGCGGACAGGTCCTGCAGGCAGGCCACCGCGCGTTGCAGGAAGCGGCGGATGTCGACCTCTTCCTTGAGCACGCCCTCATACACTTCCACGCCAGCCAGGGCAATGCTGTCCCAGCGCGCAATGGCTGCAAGTACCGCCTGCTGTTGCGTCTCATCGCGCACGCCGGTGCGACCGCCCGCGGGCCCCAGTTCCAGCAGTACGTTGAGGGTTTGCTTGCGCTCGGCGAAGAAGCGGCCCAGTTGATCTGCCAGTGCAGCCGAATCGACCAGGCAGAAGAATTCGAAGGAGGGATCGGCCAGCAATTCGGAGATGATGGCCATGTTGCGCTTGCCCACCAGCTGGTTGGCCATGATCACGCGGCGCACGCCGTGGTGATAGGCCGCCAGGGTCTGGTGCGCGGTGGCCAGGGTGATGCCCCAGGCACCGGTGTCGAGCTGGCGCGCAAACAGCTTGGGTGCCATGGTGGTCTTGCCGTGCGGGGCCAGTCTGACCTGGTACTGGCCGACGAAATCCTGCATCCACTTCAGGTTGTGGGCGATCTTTTCCTCATACAACACCGCGGCCGGCAGGCTGATGTCTTCATTGAGCAGGTTCCAGCGCACGTTGCCGCCCTGTTGCGGCGTCAGCGGCTGGGTCAGTGCGCCCAGCCCCTTGTTGAGCGGGTCGATCATGCCGGCCTGAAACTGGTTTTGGTAGTTTGTATCACTCATCGCTTTAATTCCTGTGAAATTAGGATTGACGTAATAATATCCTTGAATTTACTATGTTTATGCCGTGTTAGTAAATAACATAAATTGTTTCCACGGCGCCTTCCGGGGTCGCTGGTTTGATCGCCCGCCCATTCCCGCAGACTGAATTTTTCTTCCCATGGCGCAGACATTGGACATCATTTCCCGCATCACCGAGCGCAGCAGCACCTTGCGCCTGGCCGAACAGAAGGTGGCTGAAGCGATCCTCGGCGATCTCGCCGCCGCTGCCAGTGCCAGCATCGGCGAACTGGCCGGGAAGGCCGGTGTGTCGGTGGCCAGCGTAACGCGCTTTGCCAAGGCCATGGGGTGCCGCGACGTGCGCGAATTCAAGTTCCTGCTGGCGCAGGCGGTGGCCGTGGGACAGCGTTTCTTCGATGGCGCCAGGACGGTGCCCTCGGACCAGCCGCCCGAACTGGCTGACGTGGTGTATCGCGACATCCATGCCGTGCTGGAGCTCAACCGCGCCATGCTCAATCCGGAAATGCTGATGCAAGCCGCGTACCTGCTGCTGGGTGCGCGCATGATCTACTGCTTCGGCATGGGCGGCGGCTCCACCATGATGTCCGACGAGGCGCGCTATCGCCTGGTGCGCCTGGGCCGTCCGGTGGCGACCTATCACGATGCGGTGTTGCAGAAGATGGTGGCGGCGACCCTCGACAAGGAGGACGTGCTGCTGGTCTTCTCGACCACCGGCAGCGTACCGGAGTTGCTGGCCAGTTGCGAGGTGGCGCGCGAATACGGCGTCAAGCTCATCGCCATTACCGCGCTGGGTTCACCGCTGGCCAAGATGGCCGATGTGCTGCTGCCCATCAAGACGCTGGAAACCGACCTGATTTTCAAACCATCCTCGTCGCGCTACGCCATGATGGCGACGCTGGACATGCTGGTGCTGGAGCTGGCCTTGCTGCACAAGGAAAGCAGCCAGGAACGCCTGCGCCGCCTCAAGTACGTGCTCGATGCCCATCGCGGCGGCGGCGACCTGCACCAGCCACTGGGAGACTGACATGACATCCATCCCGCATGCTGCCGCTAGCGACAGGCACTGCGACACCCTGATCCGCCATGCCCTGGTCATCGACGGCAGTGGCGCCGAGCCGGTCGCGGCCGACGTGGCCGTGCGCCACGGACGCATCGTCGCCGTGGGCCGGCTTGATGGCTGGCAGGCCCGGCAGCAGATCGACGGCACCGACCGTGTACTGGCGCCGGGCTTCATCGACGTACATACGCATGACGATACCAACGTCATCCGCACTCCGGAGATGTATCCCAAGCTGTCGCAGGGTGTGACCACGGTGGTGGTCGGCAACTGCGGCATCAGTGCCGCCCCGGTCACGCTCAAGGGGGACCCGCCGGATCCGATGAACCTGCTGGGCAAGTCGGAGGCTTTTCACTATCCCAGCTTTGCCAGCTACGCAGAGGCCGTCAACGCCGCGCAGCCCGCCATCAACGTGGCGGCGCTGGTGGGGCACACGGCCCTGCGCAACAATCACATGGATCGTCTGGACCGCGCCGCCACCGACGCGGAAATTGCCGGCATGCGCGCGCAATTGCGCGAGGCGCTGGAACACGGCGCGCTGGGTCTTTCCACCGGCCTGGCCTATGGCAACGCCATCAACGCGCCCACCGAAGAAGTGCTGGCCCTGGCCGAGCCGCTGGCCGAATTCGGCGGCCTCTACGCCACCCATTTGCGCAGCGAATTCGCCGACATCCTCAATGCGATGGAGGAAGCCTTTCGCATCGGCAAGCATGCGCGCGTGCCGGTGGTGATCTCGCACCTCAAGTGCGCCGGCGTGGAGAACTGGGGACGCAGCAGTGAAGTGTTGCAGGCGCTGGAAGCCGCCTCGCGTCATCAGCACGTGGGCTGCGACTGCTATCCCTATACCGCCAGCTCGTCCACCCTGGACCTCAAGCAGGTCACCGCCGACTACGACATCCAGGTGACCTGGTCGGAACCGCATCCGGAGCAGGGCGGCAAGATGTTGCAGCAGATCGCCGCCGACTGGGGCGTGGACCTGCATGCCGCCGCCGCGCGCCTGATGCCGGCCGGCGCCGTCTATCACTGCATGTCGGACGACGACGTCAATCGCATCCTCTCCCATCCGGCCACCGTGGTCGGCTCGGACGGGCTGCCCAACGACCCCTTGCCGCATCCGCGCCTGTGGGGCGCCTTCCCGCGTGTGCTGGGCTACTACAGCCGCGAACAGAAACTGTTTTCGCTGGCCACCGCCGTACACAAGATGACCGGCCTGTCGGCGCAACGTTTTGGTCTGGAGCAGCGCGGCCTGGTGCGTGAGGGCTATCACGCCGACCTGGTGCTGTTCGATCCCGAGACCATCCGCGATGCCGCCAGCTTCACCGATCCCATGCAGCCGGCCCATGGCATCGATGCGGTGTGGGTCAATGGACAGCTGGCCTATCGCGGGCAGGACAAGCAGGCCACCCGCGCCCGTGCGGGACGCTTCCTGGCGCGCACGGTGCAGAAAACGCCAGCCTGAGTGGCAGAAAACCTCAGGGCTGGATTGTTAACTTCAGGTTTCAAATCGACTTTTCAAATTCGAGTTCAACAAAGGAGCAGCAATGAGCATTCAACGATTCGGTGTGGAAGGTGGCAGCGGCACCGGTGGTCAGCATCTGCCGTTCGCGCGCGCAGTGGCCGCCGACGGCTGGTTGTACGTGTCCGGCCAGGTGGCCATGGAAAACGGTGAAGTGATCGACGGCGGCATTGTGGCGCAGTCACACAAGGCCATTCAGAACGTGCTGGCGATCCTCAAGGAAGCCGGTTATGGCCCGGAGCATGTGGTGCGCTGTGGCGTGTGGCTGGATGATGCGCGCGATTTCCAGTCCTTCAACAAGGTCTTCAAGGAATACTTCGGCGCCAACCCGCCTGCGCGCGCCTGCGTGGTCTCCAGCATGGTGGTCGATTGCAAGGTCGAGGTCGATTGCGTGGCCTTCAAGCGCTGATGTTGTCAGCGCGGGGCAGGGCACGACTTCGCTTCGCGCTTGAACCAACACGAAAAGAATAAAAAGAAAAAAAGAAAAAAGAATAAACGCTATAAAAAATTTAAAAGATTTGCAGATTTTTTGTTCAAGTATGCCGGCAGGGGTGTGACGACGTCGGCGGTGTCTTTTACCTTCTGAAGAGGAGCAACAGATGGAGGCTGTACAAGGAAGTGCGCTACTGGTCTATGCGCTGGTGGCGGTGATCGCACTGATCGTGCTGATCGCCAGATTCAAGATGAATCCGTTCATCGTCCTGATCGTGGTGTCGCTGGTGCTGGGTCTGGCTGTGGGGATGCCCATGGGCGGCATCGTCAAGGCCTTCGAGACCGGCGTGGGCGGTGCCCTGGGGCATATTGCGCTGGTGGTGGGCCTGGGCACGATGCTGGGCAAGATGATGGCCGAATCGGGTGGTGCCGAGCGCATTGCCAATACCATGATCAAGGCCTTCGGTGAAAAGAACGTGCACTGGGCCATGATGACGGTGGCTTTCATCGTCGGTCTGCCGGTGTTCTTCGAGGTTGGTTTCGTGCTGTTGGTGCCGATCGCCTTCAACGTCGCCAAGCGTACCGGGACCAACATGGTGCTGGTGGGTATTCCCATGGTGGCCGGTCTGTCGGTGGTGCACGGACTGATCCCGCCGCACCCGGCCGCATTGCTGGCGGTGACCGCCTACAGCGCCGATATCGGTCGCACCATTCTGTATGCGCTGATCGTCGGTATTCCCACGGCCATCATTGCCGGTCCCATCTTCGGCAAGCTCATTTCCAAGGTGGTCATTCCCAATCCGGACAATCCGCTGAGCGCGCAATTCGTCGACCAGAGCAAGAAGGACCGTGAACTGCCGGGCTTCGGCATCACGCTCTTCACCATCCTGTTGCCGGTGGCGTTGATGTTGATCGGCAGCTGGGCCGACCTGTTCTTTGCCCCCAAGAGCTTAGCCAATGATTTCCTGCGCCTGATCGGCAACTCCGTCATCGCGCTGTTGATCGCCACCCTGGTGAGTTTCTGGACCTTTGGACGTGCCCGTGGCTTTGGTGCCGACCAGATCCTGAAATTCACCAACGAGTGCCTGGCGCCCATTGCCAGCATCACGCTGGTGGTCGGTGCGGGGGCAGGCTTTGGGCGCATCCTGATGGATGGCGGCGTTTCCAAGGCCATTGTCGGCGTGGCCACCGATGCCCATCTGTCACCGCTGCTGCTGGGCTGGTTCGTGGCCGCGCTCATTCGTGTGGCCACCGGCTCGGCGACGGTGGCCATGACCACAGCCTGCGGCATCGTCGCGCCCATCGTCTCCACCGTTGGTGGTGTGCGTCCGGAACTGATGGTGCTGGCCACCGGCGCCGGTTCGCTGATCCTGTCGCACGTCAATGACGGCGGCTTCTGGCTGGTCAAGGAATACTTCAACATGACCGTGCCGCAGACCTTCAAGACCTGGACCGTGATGGAAACCCTGGTCTCGGTGCTGGCGCTGCTGTTCACGCTGGCGCTGGCGACGGTGGTGTAAGCCCATCGCCCAAGGCCGCAGAAAGAAGGCTGCCCGGCGTGAACCGGGCAGCCTTCTTTCGTTTGTGTGGGACGGATGTTCTGCGATCAGAAGCGCAAGCGTGAGTCGTCAAAGCGCGGGTCGGGGCCGTTCTCCACCTTTTCCACGGTGCCCTGGTCGTTGAAGTAGACCGTCATCTGCGAATTCCAGACACCGCTTTCCTTGTAGCCATAGTTCCAGGCATCGAAGGGGATGCGGGCATAGCGCGTCACCTCGGTGGGGCGACCAACCCGGCGCAGTACGTCAAGCTTGGTGTCCTGCTTTGGACGGATCGCGCGGAAATTCTCGATGGTCCACACTTGCGCATAGGAAATGAGCCGATGGTCGGGACCGATGCGCGCCATGTACTGGTACTGGCCGAAGGCGCCGGCCGCATATTCGAAGACGCGCACGTTGCCATCCGGATACACATTGCTGGGCGGCCCCAGGCGGGCGACTACCTGGTCTTCCGGTTCACCCGGTTGTACTGGCGGTTGCAGCAGCGAGGCGCAGCCGGCCAGGCTGGCTGTGGCCAGCAGGACGGCGGCCAGGCGCGGGCGGATGCGCAGGAAGAGGGAAGCGGGGTGCTGCATGGAAACTCCTGGTCAGGTTGTCATTCCTGCACGGCAAGGCCGACTGCTGCGCCAGTGCGACGCCGGTGTCTGCCAATGTTGGTAGGAATGGCTTTTTGCTATATAATTTCGCGTCCGGTCGGTTTGGCCGGATTCTCATTTTTTGTTCACGGTATGCAGGGCAGGATATTTTCCAACGCTCCGCACACCGCTTGTGAAAGGTAAAAGCAATGTCCATCGAAAAAGCAGCCAAGGCTGCCATTATCTCCGAAAACGCCCGCGGCACGAACGACACCGGTTCTCCGGAAGTGCAAGTCGCGCTGCTGACCGCACGCATCAACGACCTGAACGGCCACTTCAAGGCCCACGTCAAGGATCACCACTCCCGTCGTGGCCTGATCAAGATGGTCAACCGTCGCAAGAGCCTGCTGTCCTACCTGAAGAACAAGGACGCTGACCGTTACCGCGCCCTGATCGAGAAACTCGGTCTGCGCAAGTAATTTGACTCCGCGTCTGGGTCTCGGGGTTTGCGCCCCGGACCACCACGAAATGCCTGCGTCACTCGTTGACGCGGGCATTTTGTTTTTTGCGATTCGGCAAGCTCAGGCGTAAGCCGGGGCCAGTGCCATCGTAAAGCGCCCTCCCTCGGGGCAGGAATACATCATCGTTTCATCGCGGCAGGCTGTTTGTTGGATCAATGCCGCGTTCGTCGTGAGTGACCGGTTTCGCCGGCCACTGTGGTGAGGTGAACGACAGCGCCTGAAAATCTGTCGGCAAAAGGAAGCCGTGCACCGCGGACACAGTCGGGGCCGGCTCCATAAAAGAAAGGAAATACCGTGTTCAATAAAGTAAGCAAGACCTTCCAGTACGGTCAGCATCAAGTGACCCTGGAAACCGGCGAAATCGCTCGCCAGGCTTCTGGCGCCGTGGTGGTGTCGGTGGAAGACACCGTCATCCTGGCCACCGTGGTGGCCCGCAAGGAAGCCAAGCCCGGCCAGGATTTCTTCCCCCTGACGGTCGACTACATCGAGAAGACCTATGCAGCCGGCCGCATCCCCGGCGGTTTCTTCAAGCGTGAAGGCAAGCCTTCCGAAAAGGAAACCCTGACCTCGCGCCTGATCGATCGTCCGATCCGCCCGCTGTTCCCGGAAGGCTACCTCAACGAAGTGCAGGTGATCATCCACGTGCTGTCGGTGAACCCTGAAATCGATCCGGACATCCCCGCCATGATCGGTGCCTCGGCAGCCCTGTCGCTGGCCGGCATCCCCTTCAACGGCCCCGTGGGCGCCGCTCGCGTCGGTTACATCGACGGCCAGTACGTCCTGAACCCGACCACTTCGCAACTGAAGTCCTCGCAACTGGACCTGGTGGTGGCCGGTACCGAAACCGCCGTGCTGATGGTGGAATCCGAAGCCGATCAACTGTCCGAAGAAGTCATGCTGGGCGCCGTCGTGTTTGGTCACGACCAGTCCAAGGCCGTCATCGAAGCCATCCACGCCCTGGTGCGTGACGGTGGCAAGCCGGAAGTGCAATGGTCCGCCCCGGCCAAGAACGAAGCCCTGATCGCCCGCGTGGCGCAACTGGCCGAAGGCCCGCTGCGCGAAGCCTACCAGACCAAGGACAAGCAGGCCCGTACCGAAAAGCTCAAGGCTGTCTCGGCCCAGGTCAACGAAGCCCTGGTCGCCGAAGCTGCTGCCAACAACGGCGTGGCTGCGGATGCTGCCGAAGTCGGTTCCATCCTCTTCGACCTGGAAGCCAAGATCGTGCGTTCGCAGATCCTGGAAGGCGAACCCCGCATCGATGGTCGCGACACCCGCACCGTGCGCCCGATCTCGATCCGTACCGGCGTGCTGCCGCGTACCCACGGTTCGGCCCTGTTCACCCGTGGCGAAACGCAAGCCCTGGTCATCGCGACCCTGGGTACCGCACGTGACGAACAGAAGATCGATGGTCTGCTGGGTGAATACTCCGACCGCTTCATGCTCCACTACAACATGCCTCCGTTCGCCACCGGCGAAACCGGTCGCGTGGGCACCCCGAAGCGTCGTGAAATCGGCCACGGCCGCCTGGCCAAGCGCGCGCTGATCGCCGCGCTGCCGGCCGCTGACGAGTTCAGCTACTCGGTGCGCCTGGTCTCGGAAATCACCGAGTCCAACGGTTCCTCCTCGATGGCGTCGGTGTGCGGCGGCTGCCTGGCACTGATGGACGCCGGCGTGCCGATGAAGGCCCACGTGGCCGGCATCGCCATGGGCCTGATCAAGGAAGGCAACAAGTTTGCCGTGCTGACCGACATCCTGGGCGATGAAGATCACCTGGGCGACATGGACTTCAAGGTGGCCGGTACTGCCAACGGCATTACCGCCCTGCAGATGGACATCAAGATCCAGGGCATCACCAAGGAAATCATGCAGGTCGCGCTGGAGCAGGCCAAGGAAGGTCGTCACCACATCCTGGGCAAGATGCAGGAAGCCGTGCCGGCCGGTCGTGCCGAACTGTCCGACTTCGCACCGCGCCTGATCACCATCAAGATCAATCCGGAAAAGATCCGTGACGTGATCGGCAAGGGCGGCGCCGTCATCCGCGCGCTGACCGAAGAAACCGGCACCCAGATCGACATCAGCGACGAAGGCGTGGTCACCATCGCCTCCGTGGACGCATCGGCTGGTCAGGAAGCCAAGCGCCGCATCGAAGAGCTGACCGCTTCCGTGGAAGTGGGCAAGATCTACGAAGGCACCGTCCTGAAGCTGCTGGACTTCGGCGCCATCGTCCAGGTCCTGCCGGGCAAGGATGGTCTGCTGCACATCAGCCAGATCGCCAACGAACGTGTCAACGCCGTGGCCGACTACCTCAAGGAAGGCCAGCAAGTGCGCGTCAAGGTTCTGGAAACCGATGACCGCGGCCGCCTGAAGCTGTCGATGAAGGCTGCCCAGGCTGAAGAAGGCGACGCCGCCGCTCCGCAAGAAGCGCAGTAATCCCTTCTGCCTGACCAGGCAACAAGAAAATCCCCCGTGCCGCAAGGCCGGGGGATTTTTTTTGTGCGCACAAGAGGATGCGGACAATCTGCCCAAGTGATTTCGAACCAAAAGTATGCGATTCTGTCCGTCTGCTTTGAGGGACATCAAGGTTCCGGTGTGCCGCGCTCATCAGGGGGAGGCGTGGCACTGCCATGCAGGCAGATCCGAATAGAGAGTAGGGGACAGCTGTGCAGCCGTATCACATCAAGGTGACTGGCTTGCGCGGATAGAACAACACATTACTTTTGAAAGGAAGGCAATGCCCCATGTCATCATCATCGGTTGCGGCTTCGGTGGTCTGGCCGCCGCGCGTGAGCTGGCCCAGGCCGATGTACGCATCACCATGATCGACCGCAGCAACCATCACCTGTTCCAGCCCTTGCTGTATCAGGTCGCCACGGCCGGGCTGTCGGCCCCGGCGATTAGCGCACCGATCCGCGCCATCCTGGCGCAGCAGACCAATCTCACCACCCTGATGGCGGCCGTCACCGGAATCGATACCGCCGCCAGGTCCGTCACCCTGGAAGACGGCAGCGTGCTCGGCTATGACTACCTGATTGTGGCCACCGGTTCCACCCACAGTTACTTCGGCCACGATGAGTGGAGCGCGCTGGCACCAGGACTGAAGACGCTGGAAGATGCCTTCGAGATCCGCAAGCGCATCCTGATGGCCTTCGAGCATGCCGAGCGCGAGACCGATGCACGGCGCCGCCAGGAATGGCTGACCTTCACCGTCATCGGGGGTGGCGCCACCGGCGTGGAGATGGCCGGTACGCTGGTGGAGATTGCGCGCCACACCTTGTCGGGCGAATTCCGCAATATCGATCCGCATTCGGCACGGGTGGTGCTGGTGGAAGGTTCCGAACGTGTGCTGGGCGCCTATCCTGCCGACCTCTCCGAGAAAGCCCGTGAGCAGTTGCACAGGCTAGGCGTGGATGTGCGCACCGGTTGCCGCGTGGTGCACATCGACGAGACCTGCGTGCGCTATGCCAATTTCGATGGCGAGCAAAGCCTGGCCACGCGTACCGTCATCTGGTCGGCAGGTGTAGCGGCTTCTCCGCTGGGCAAGAAGCTGGGTGTACAGGTGGACCGTACTGGTCGTGTACCGGTCACGCCGCAGCTCTGTATTGCTGGTCACGAGGAAGTGTTCGTGATCGGCGATCTGGCGGCGGCACAGTCGGAAGGCAAGCCGGTGCCGGGCGTGTCACCGGCGGCCAAGCAGATGGGCCGCGTTGCGGCGCGCAACATCAAGCATCACATTGCGGGACAGACGGCGGAGATTTTTGTCTACAAGGATTACGGATCGCTGGCCACCATCGGTCGACGTGCGGCCATTGCCATGGTCGGCAAGCTCAAGTTCTCGGGCTATCCGGCCTGGCTGTTCTGGCTGTTCGTGCACGTGTATTTCCTGATCGGTTTCCGCAACCGTCTCATGGTGATGGCGGACTGGGCCTGGGCGTATTTCACCTTCAAGCGCAGTGCGCGGGTGATCTCGGCCACCATGCCCGAGCAGGCCGAGCAGCCTGTCTTGCGCAAGGAAGTCGCTGAGTAGATTTCGTCGCTCTTGCAGCAAAGAACCTCGCTTCCGTTTCCGGGAGCGAGGTTTTTTACTTCAGTGCTGCGGGTGGCTCAGTCTTCCAATGCCAGCATGGCGAAGCTGGCCAGCCAGTGACCACCACTGTAGTGGCTGCCGACCACCTGATCGATGGAGGCGGCGATGTGGCGCGCGACGGCGGCCTCGATGGCGCTGCGCGCAGCGTGATTGGCGGGCAGGTGGCGCAGGACGTTCTTCATGCACCAGGCGCGGGAAAGGTTCAGGCCGTCCAGGTGGGCGATCTTGGGATCGGTCGGGTCCGACACATGCGCCGGCTGCATGATCTGTTCGATAGCGGCCACGCGCGGCAGGTAAAGGTCGAACCAGGTCGCAAAGTCCTGCGCCGGCAGCACCTTGCTCATCAGCAGTGCTTCGGTCAGTGCGCCGGAAATGTACTCGTCACCACCGGGTTCGTAGTGGGCCGGGTAGTCGGTGTCCTTGCCGTAGTAGCGTTGTGCGCTGGCCAGGATCGCCTGCTCCAGTGCCTCATCCTTGATGTGGCGCGCCTGGTCCAGCGCCAGCGCCAGGGCGAAGGCGGTGTTGTAGTGGGTGCCTACGCGGATCGGATAGCTCAGCTTGGACAGGTATTCCAGCAGGCGACGGCGGATCTCCAGCGTCAGCGGCTGCATCGCGGCGCGCCAGGTGGCAGCGCGCGGCAGGGCCGATTGCGCCAGCTCCTGGTCCAGTGCGAGGATCCAGCCGAAGCCATAAGGACGCTCGAAGGAGGCGCGGCCATCGACGCGGAAATAGTCGGTCTCGCGCTGCATCAGTTCGGTCGTGAAGTGCTCATCGAAGATGGCTTCGATGTCGCTGCGGGCGGGCAGTGCGGGATAGCGTCGCGCACAGCGCAGCAGCAGCCAGAAGCCGTGCACCGCAGAGTGCCAGTCATAGCAGCCGTAGAACACCGGGTGCAGGGCACGCGGTGAGAGTACGTCCTGGGCGCCGTGGAGCACGTGCATGATGTGATTCGGATATTCCTGGCGCAGATAGGCCAGCGGCATGCGGGCAAATTCTTCCGCCCGTTCCTGTGTGAGCTGCATGGGGACTCCTTGAGGCAAAGTGGACGACCCGGCCGGTACTGCGCATCCGGCCGGGTCTGGCGTTCCGGTCAGATCAGCGGAAGGCGAGGAAGTACATCAGGAACACGTTGACCGTCAGCAGCGTCAGTGCGGTCGGAATCTGGACCTTGATGACCTGGTACTTGTTCTTCAGTTCCAGTAGCGCCGCCGGCACGATGTTGTAGTTGGCCGCCATCGGCGTCATGAGCGTACCGCAATAGCCCGAGTACATGCCGATGGCCACCAGCGGCGCCGGGTCGGCATGATGCCCCACGATCAGGAAGGGCAGGGCGATGCCCGCGCTCATCACCGGGAAGGCGGCGAAGGCATTGCCCATCACCATGGTGAACAGTGCCATGCCGACGCAGTAGATCACCACCACCAGGAAGCGGTTGTCGGGATTGACGAACAGGCTCACCACGTGCTGTACCGACGTCCCGGTCTTGGCGGCGACGAAGACACCACCGAGCATGGCCAGCATCAGCGGCAGGATCGCGGCCCAGCCAATCGAATCCACCAGGCGGCGCGACTGGCGTACTGCCTGCAGCGGGGTGCCACGCGTGAGCACGCAACCGGCGATGAGCGCGCAGATGCAGGCCACGCAGAGTGCGGCCAAGGTCAGTTGCT
The DNA here is from genome assembly GCF_057809315.1 of Herbaspirillum sp. FG34. Lineage (NCBI taxonomy): Bacteria > Pseudomonadati > Pseudomonadota > Betaproteobacteria > Burkholderiales > Oxalobacteraceae > Herbaspirillum > Herbaspirillum sp. FG34. The sequence continues at coordinate 78,073 of NZ_JBMDJS010000006.1, forward strand.
TCTGGTCCAGCAGCATCAGGCCGCCGACCGAGACACCCTTGAGCAGCACGGTACAGGCCACCGTGATCACGGGGATCAGCACCGCCGGGAAGAACAGCCAGTTGCCCAGCTTCCTGGACGAGGCCACGCGCTCTTCATGCGAGGAAGTGGCATAGCTGCCCATGGAGAGCATGCCGGTGCCGGCAATGAGCGAGATGATGATGACGGTGCCGCCGATGATGCGGTGAGCCATGGACTTGCCGAGGTGTTCCACCAGCAGGTCACCGAACAGGAATACCGCGCCGAAGAGGAACCAGAACAGCGCCGTGGTGAAGCGCTTGGGATTGCCCTTGTCGCGCAGGGTCATGACGGTCAGCATCATGACGATGATGCCGATGAGGTAGTAGATGCGGTTGATCGAGATGAGCGTGTTCATGCGGACACCTTGGCAGCGGATTGAGTGGCCTTCCACGCCTCGACATCGCGGCGGATGGAAGCATCGAGGCGGGTCAGGCGGAACATGTGGATCACCAGCGCCGACAGGGCAGTGGGGATGGCCCACAGGCCGATGTGCAGCGGCTCGATGTTGGTGATGCCGTTTTCCTTCAGGAAGGCATCCATCAGCAGCACGGCGCCGAAGGCGATGAAGATGTCCTCGCCGAAGAACACGGCGACGTTGTCACAGGCCGCCGCGTGGGCCTTGATCTTGTCGCGGATGTGTTGCGGCAGGTCTTCGCCGTAGGCGCTCACGGCGGCACCTTCGGCCATCGGTGCCAGCAGCGGACGCACGGTCTGCGCCTGGCCGCCCAGGTAGATCAGACCCAGTGCGGCGGTGCCTTCACGCAGGATGAAATAGAGCATCAGAATGCGTGCCGAAGTGGCGCTGGCGATGCTGGATATCCACGCCTGGGCGCGTTCCTTCAGACCGTAATGTTCCAAGAGGCCAATGATCGGCAGGATCAAGAGGAAGGTCGCCAGCGAACGGCTGTTGACGAACTTCTCGCCAAAGGTTTCCAGCAGCATGCCGAAGTCCATTCCGACCGACAGGCCGGTGGTGAGACCGGCTACCGTGACCACCAGCAGCGGGTTGAAACGCAAGGCAAAACCGGCCACGACGATCGGTATCCCGATCAGTGGCAGCAGTGTCGTACTCTCCATGAAAAACTCCCTATGTGAATGAGGAAAAATCCTGCCGCCAATGTGCAAGGTCCGTGCCATCTTTGTCGTGGAAAGCCGCGCCCAGACTGACTTTGCGTCAATATGCAAAGCGTAGGGGCGTGACTTTTCCTGCGACCTCGCGGGCCTCGGATTGGCGACCTTTCTTGTTGTTTTTGGAACGAAACTACAGCTTGCGACACCCCTGTATCAGCAGCAGGTGCCTTCTTTCCGGCGTCTTGCGACCACGCCGGGAAAAAACTTTCACACCGCCGCGCGCACGGCAATCTGCTCGGCGTGCAGGCGTGCCCGAATCTGGCGCGCAAAATCCAGGGCGTGCGCGCCATCTCCGTGCAGGCACACGGTCTGTGCATTGACTTCGACCAGGCTGCCGTCGATGGCCTTGACCTTCTTCTGCTTGACCAGCATCAGGGTCTGGGCGATGGCGTCGGCATCGTTGGTAATCATGGCGCCGGGCTTGCTGCGTGCGACCAGGCTGCCATCGGCTTCATAGGCGCGATCGGCAAACACTTCTTCGACCGCATTGAGATCGGCATGGCGGGCGGCGGCGATCAGTTCGCTGCCGGCCAGGCCATACAGGCTCAGTTCGGGATTGAAGGTGCGGATGGCGGCGCAGATGGCATTGGCCAGCACGGCATCCTTGGCGGCCTGGTTGTAGAGCGCGCCGTGCGGCTTGACGTGGGTCATGCGTGCACCCTCGGCGCGCACGATGGCGTCCAGTGCGCCGAGTTGATAGAGCATGCCGCTGAAGATTTCCTCGGGCGGCAACTGCATGGCGCTGCGCCCGAAGTTCTCGCGGTCGGGGAAGCTGGGGTGGGCGCCGATGGCCACGTGATTCTGGATCGCCCAGCGCACGCTGCGGCGCATGGTGCTGGCATCGCCCGCATGCCAGCCGCAGGCGATGTTGGCGGAGCTGACCAGGGTCAGCAGTTGTTCGTCGGTGTCGCAGCCTTCGCCGAGGTCGGCATTGAGATCGATATACATGGCGTTCCCTTATTTCTTGTAGAGCGTGGCGCGCGACCAGTCCAGTGCGGCGACCGTGGCGCGGATGGAATCGAGATAGCGTTGCTGTTCTTCGGCGGCGGCCAGGGCGTCGGCCATCTCGCAGGGCTCCAGCCGCAGCGTGGCGTTCAACGGGGCTTGCGCCAGCTTCCAGAGGTCGGCACCGATGATCACGCCGATCTTGGGGTAGCCGCCGGTAGTCTGGGCATCCCCCATCAGGATGATGGGTTGGCCCGAGGGTGGCACCTGGATCACGCCCGGCACCACGCCGTGGGAGAGCATGTCGCGACCTTGCTTGCGTTTGAGTTCGGGACCTTCGAGGCGATAACCCATGCGGTTGCTGTTGGGGGTGACGCGCCAGGTGTCGGACCACAGCGCTTCCCGCGAACTCTTGCTGAACTGTTCGAATTCGGGGCCGGGCAGCACGCGCAGCGTGACGTGCTGGCTGTGTTCATCGGCACGCAGGGCCAGGCCACTCCAGCGCGGGGAACGTACGCCGAAGGCGGGACCATGGACCGCGACAGAGGCAGCACTGGCGTCGCCGATGGGGAGCTTGTCGCCGCGCTTCAAGGCACGTCCCTGATGGCCGCCGAAGCCGGCCTTGAGGTCGGTGCTGCGCGAACCCAGGACCAGCGGCACATCGATGCCACCGGCGACGGCCAGGTAGGTGCGCATGCTGTGACGTGGCGCCTGCTCGGGTGAATCGGCTGCCGCCAGGCTGAGCTTGAGCACGCTGCCGGCACGCACCGGAATGCTCCAGCAGGCGGCGATGGGTTTGCCATCGAGGGTGGCACCGATGTCGTCGCCACCGAGGGCGATGCGGGTATCGCGAGTGAAGCGCAGCTCGGCCACGCCCATGGTGATTTCCAGTCCGGCCGCATCGACCGGATTGCCGACCAGCAGGTTGGCGCTGGCCAATGCCAGCGTATTGAGCGCGCCACCGGGATGGATGCCCAGGCTGCGATGGCCATAACGGCCCATGTCCTGCACCGAAGCCAGCATGCCGGGTTGGATGATGTCGATCATGAGGCCACGCGCTCCACGGTAAAGCGTACTCGGTCGCCGGGACGCAGCAGCGTCGGCGGTTGCTGGGAAGGATCGAAAAGCTGCAGGGCGGTGCGGCCGATGAGTTGCCAGCCGCCCGGCGAGGCCATCGGATAGATGCCGGTCTGCTCGCCGCCGATGCCCACCGATCCGGCCGGAATGCTCACGCGCGGCGTCGTGTGGCGCGGCGTGGCCAGGCTGGTGTCGAGCCCGCCCATGTAGGCGAAGCCGGGCAGGAAGCCCAGGAAATACACCACGTACTCGGCATTGCTGTGGCGCTCGATGACCTCCCCGGTCGACAGGCCGGTGTGACGGGCCACGTTGTCCAGGTCAGGGCCGACGTTGCCGCCGTAGACCACGGGGATCTCGACCGTGCGGCCTTCGCTGCCTGCGCTGGCGAGCCGGGGCCAGGTCTTCAGGATGCGCTCGCTCAGCGTGTCCAGGTCGGCGACGGGTCGCCGGGTGATTAGCGTCAGGTTGTTCATGCCTGGCACGACTTCGCTGACTTCTTCCCATTCACTGGCCAGTGCGGCCAGGGCCCAGATGCGTTGCTGCTGGGGCAGGGTGGCAGGGGACGGCAAACTGCAGAGCAGTGCGCGGTCGCCCAAGGGGTGGAGCTGGGGTGGCTGCATGTGTCTCTCGCCTCGCCGGTGATTTTGTTGAGAACCCGCCGATGCCGCTGTCGGGGTCAAGGTGCGTCTGGTGATGCCCTGCTTTTTTGCGGATATTACATTTCAAAGAAAATATAAACAATATGTCGATAAATTATTTATTTAATCTTTGCGCTATAGTGTTGCCATTCTGTCGTCCTGACCCCTACGCTTCCCATGAGCCAAGAGAACAACGAGACCTCTGTCTCCCTTCCGCCCGATGTGCAGGCCGCCGCCGAGGCGCCGCGCCCGACCAAGATCGTGTCTTCGCAGCACCTGGTCTCCGAGCGCAGCGCCGAACTGTCCGAACTGGAATACGCCCTCATCATGGCCAGCAATGCCTTCAATCGCTGGATGGTGCGCTGCATGGCGGCTGCGGGAGCCAAGGACATGACGGCCATCGAGGTGTCCTTGCTGCATCACGTCAATCACCGCGATCGCAAGAAAAAACTGGCCGATATCTGCTTCGTATTGAACGTCGAGGACACCCACGTGGTCACCTATGCCTTGAAGAAGCTGGTGAAGGCCGGCTACGTGAAGAGCGAGAAGGCCGGCAAGGAACTGCTGTTCTCGACCACCCCGGCGGGGCAGGCGCTGTGCATGAAGTATCGTGAGGTGCGCGAGCGCTGCCTGATCGAGGTGCAGGTCGAAAGCGGCATCCCCAACCAGGCCATCGGCGAGGCGGCGCAATTGTTGCGCAATGCGTCCGGGCTGTATGACACGGCGGCACGGGCGGCGGCTTCGCTTTGAGACATAGATAACTGAAGGATAGGACAGATGCGCGCAATCGAGATCAAGGAATTTGGCGGCCCCGAGGTACTGCAGGCCTGTGAACGGCCCGTGCCTGAGCTCAAGGCGGGGGAAATACTCATCAAGGTGCATGCGGCGGGCGTGAATCGTCCGGACGTATTCCAGCGTATCGGCAACTATCCGGTGCCGCCGGGCGCCTCGGACCTGCCGGGCCTGGAAGTGGCAGGCGAAATCGTGGCGGGTGAGCTGGGTGAGAGCGGCTTCAGGCTGGGTGACCTGGTCTGTGCGCTGGTGCAGGGTGGCGGTTATGCGGAGTTCTGTGCCGCGCCGCTGGCCCAGTGCCTGCCGGTGCCCAAGGGTTTGAGCGCGCTGGAGGCCGCAGCCTTGCCGGAAAATTACTTCACGGTGTGGAGCAACGTCTTCGACCGGGGACAACTGTCAGGTGAACAATCCTTGTTGGTGCAGGGCGGCTCTTCGGGCATCGGCGTGACGGCCATCCAGATCGCCCGTGCGCTGGGCCATCGCGTGTTCGCCACGGCGGGCAGTGCCGACAAGTGTCGCGCATGTGAAGAATTGGGCGCGGAACGGGCCATCAATTACAAAACCGAGCAGTTCGAGGATGTGGTCAAGGAATTGACTGGTGGCCGGGGTGTGGACGTGATCCTGGACATGGTCGGCGGCAATTACCTGCCGCGCGAGATCAAGGCCCTGGCCGACGATGGCCGCCTGGTCTTCATCGCCCAACTGGGCGGCAGCAAGGGCGAGCTCGACATGGGGCAGGTCATGCGTCGTCGCCTGACCATCACCGGGTCGACCCTGCGCCCGCGCCCGGTGGCGTTCAAGGCGGCGATCGCGGCCAACCTGCGGCAACACGTGTGGCCCCTGATCGAGGCTGGCAAGATCAAGCCGGTCATTCACCACCGTTTCCCGCTGGAACAGGCGGCACAGGCGCATGCCATGATGGAATCGAGCACCCACATCGGCAAGATCATGCTGGAACTGTGATTCGGCAGGCGCGCGGAGCCGGGCGGGACAGTCCGGCTTTGCGCCAAGCGGCCGTACCGGATACAATGCGAGGTTATCCAAATTGACACCCATCTCGTAGAACTCAGCCTATGCGTCGCAAACTCGTAGCCGGTAACTGGAAAATGAACGGCAGCCTGGCTGCCAATGCGGCCCTGGTGGCTGGTATCAAGGAAGGTCTGCCGGCCGAGGTCTGCGACGTCGCCGTGTGTGTGCCGGCGCCTTATCTGGCGCAGGTGCAGGGCGCGGTGGCTGGTTCGGCCGTGGCGCTGGGGGCGCAGGACATGTCCGCGCACGCTTCTGGTGCCTTTACCGGTGAGGTGTCGGCAGCGATGCTGCAGGAATTCGGTGTGCAATATGTCATTCTGGGCCACTCCGAGCGTCGCGCCTATCACGGCGAGAGCGATGCGGCGGTGGCGGCCAAGACCGTGGCAGCATTGAAGGCCGGCCTTGTGCCGGTGGTCTGCGTGGGGGAAACGCTGGAACAGCGCGAAGCCGGACAGACCAATGAAATCGTGGGTGGTCAGCTCGATGCGGTGCTGACGGCCCTGGCTGTCGAGGATGCTGCGCGCATCGTCGTGGCCTACGAGCCGGTCTGGGCGATTGGTACCGGCAAGACGGCCACGCCGGAAATGGCGCAGGAAGTGCATGCGATGCTGCGTGCGCGTCTCGGCGCCAAGAGCGCGGAAGCGGCGGCCAAGGTGCGTATCCTGTACGGCGGCAGCATGAAGCCGGACAATGCGGAGCAGTTGCTGGCGATGGCCGACATCGATGGTGGTCTGATCGGTGGTGCGGCATTGAAGGCGGCGGATTTCCTGGCCATCATCAAGGCGGCCTGAAGTGGAGTAAGGGGTTTGTCAGTTGCGGAGGCGATACTTTGACGCAGATGCAGCAGGCGATTGAAACATCAAGAGTGGACTTGTTTAAATGAATACTTTGTTTTTGGTTGTGGTTGTAGTTCAGGTGCTGGCAGCGCTGGCGATCATCGGTCTGGTCTTGCTGCAGCACGGCAAGGGTGCTGACATGGGGGCGGCTTTCGGTTCTGGTGCCTCGGGCAGTCTTTTCGGTGCGACCGGCTCGTCGAACTTCCTGTCGAAGTCGACGGCGGTGGCCGCAGGTATTTTCTTCGTGGCGACCCTGGGTCTGACCTTCATCGGCAATCATCACGTGGCACAAAGCGGCAGTGTGATGGATAATCTGCAAGTTCCGGCGGCCCCGGCCCAGCAGGCAGCGCCTGCAGCGCCCGCCGCACCGGCTGATGCAGGCAAGCCGGGTGACCAGTCGAATCAGATCCCGAAATAAGCTTTTGCTGATTCTGAAATAATCGAAGAATTAAGTAGGAAGAATCTTTCTTTTTCGCTGATTGTGCATTGAACAAGAGTAACAAATGAAGGTACAATAGCAGCTTCAAGCCGACGTGGTGAAATTGGTAGACACGCTATCTTGAGGGGGTAGTGGCGAAAGCTGTACGAGTTCGAGTCTCGTCGTCGGCACCATAGAAATGAAATGAAAAGCCAGCGAAGGTCCTAGTGCCTGAGCTGGCTTTTTGTCGAGGAAGTTTCTGATTGATATTGAGAATCATTCCCATCGATAAACCAACGCATAGCGGCCAATCGTGAACCTCGAAAATTACTTCCCAGTCCTCCTGTTTATTCTTGTTGGCATCGGCGTCGGTGTCGCTCCCCAGCTCCTCGGTCGTCTTCTTGGTCCGCACAAGCCGGACGCTCAAAAAACTTCTCCTTACGAATGCGGCTTTGAAGCATTCGAAGATGCGCGCATGAAATTCGATGTGCGCTACTACCTGATCGCCATCCTGTTCATCCTGTTTGATCTGGAAACCGCCTTCTTCTTCCCTTGGGGCGTGTCCATGCGTGAGCTGGGCTGGCAAGGTTTCGTCACGATGATGGTCTTCATCGCTGAATTTGTTGTCGGATTTTGGTACATCTGGAAAAAGGGTGCCCTGGATTGGGAGTAAGCCATGTCTATTGAAGGCGTATTGAATGAGGGGTTTGTTACCACCTCGCTGGATAAGGTAATCAACTGGACCCGTACCGGATCCCTGTGGCCCATGACCTTCGGTCTGGCGTGCTGCGCAGTTGAAATGATGCACGTCGGTGCCTCGCGTTACGACCTCGACCGCTTCGGTGCGGTGTTCCGTCCGTCGCCGCGCCAGTCCGACCTGATGATCGTGGCTGGTACCCTGTGCAACAAGATGGCGCCGGCGCTGCGCAAGGTCTACGACCAGATGCCGGAACCGCGCTGGGTGATCTCCATGGGCTCCTGTGCCAATGGCGGTGGCTATTACCACTATTCGTACTCGGTGGTGCGTGGCTGCGATCGCATCGTGCCGGTCGACGTGTATGTGCCGGGTTGCCCGCCGACGGCTGAGGCGCTGCTGTACGGCGTGATCCAGCTGCAGAACAAGATCAAGCGCACCAACACCATCGCGCGCTAAGAGGGCAGTATGACGACAAAATTGGAAACTCTCGAAGCCGCCCTGCGTAATGCGCTTGGAGGGTATCTTCAGAACCTGACCGTGGCCCTCGGTGAAGTCACCGTGGTGGTCAAGGCCGCTGACTACCTGTCGGCCATGCGCGTGCTGCGCGACCATGCCGACACCCGTTTCGAGCAATTGCTGGACCTGTGCGGCGTGGACTACTCCACCTATGGCGACGGTGCCTGGGACGGTCCGCGCTTTGCCGTGGTGTCGCACCTGATGTCGATCTCGCACAACTGGCGTGTGCGTGTGCGCGTGTTCGCACCGGATGACGACCTGCCCATCGTGGCGTCGGTCGACCCGATCTGGAATTCGGCTGGCTGGTATGAGCGTGAAGCGTTTGACTTCTACGGCATCCTCTTCGACGGTCACCCCGACCTGCGCCGCATCCTCACCGACTATGGCTTCATTGGCCACCCGTTCCGCAAGGACTTCCCGGTGTCCGGCTATGTCGAAATGCGTTACGACGCCGAACAGAAACGCGTCATCTATCAACCCGTAACGATCGAGCCGCGCGAAATCACCCCGCGCATCATTCGTGAAGAAAACTACGGGATCAAATAATGGCAGAGATCAAAAACTATACGCTGAACTTCGGTCCTCAGCACCCGGCCGCGCACGGTGTGCTGCGCCTTGTGCTGGAGCTGGACGGTGAAGTCATCCAGCGCGCCGATCCCCACATCGGTCTGCTGCACCGTGGTACCGAAAAGCTGGCTGAACAAAAGACCTTCCTGCAATCCGTGCCTTACATGGATCGTCTGGACTACGTCTCGATGATGAGCAACGAGCACGGTTACGTGCTGGCCATCGAGCGTCTGCTGGGTCTGGAAGTGCCGCTGCGCGCGCAGTACATCCGCGTGATGTTCGATGAAATCACCCGCCTGCTGAACCACCTGATGTGGATCGGCGCGCACGCGCTGGACGTGGGTGCGATGGGCGTGCTGCTGTATGCCTTCCGTGAACGCGAAGACCTGTTCGACTGCTATGAAGCTGTCTCGGGTGCCCGCATGCACGCGGCCTACTATCGTCCGGGTGGCGTCTATCGCGACCTGCCGGACAGCATGCCGCAGTACAAGGCTTCCATCGTGCGCAACGAGAAGGCCATCCGCGAACTGAACGAAAACCGTCAGGGCTCGCTGCTGGACTTTATCGAAGACTTCACCAATCGTTTCCCGACCTATGTCGATGAATACGAAACCCTGCTGACCGACAATCGCATCTGGAAGCAACGTCTGGTGGGCGTGGGCGTGGTTTCGCCGGAACGTGCACTGCAGATGGGCTTCTCCGGCCCCATGTTGCGCGGTTCGGGCATCGCCTGGGACTTGCGCAAGAAGCAGCCGTATGAAGTGTATGACCTGCTGGACTTCGATATCCCCATCGGCAAGAACGGTGACTGCTACGACCGTTACCTCGTGCGCGTGGCCGAAATGCGCCAGTCCAACCGCATCATCAAGCAGTGCGTGGAGTGGCTGCGCAACAATCCGGGTCCGGTCATTACGGACAACCACAAGATTGCGCCTCCCAAACGTGCGGACATGAAGTCCAACATGGAAGACCTGATCCACCACTTCAAGCTGTTCACCGAAGGCTTCCGCGTGCCTGCCGGCGAGGCGTATGCTGCCGTCGAGCACCCCAAGGGTGAATTCGGTATCTACCTGGTCTCCGACGGTGCCAACAAGCCGTACCGCCTGAAGATCCGTGCCCCGGGCTTTGCCCACCTGCAAGCCCTGAACGAAATGGCCAAGGGCCACATGATTGCCGACGCGGTCACCATCATTGGTACGCAAGACATCGTGTTCGGGGAAATCGACCGATAAGTCGAAGAGCAATAGTCAAGGCGGGCTTCTCAGGAAGCCCGTCAAGTTTGGGGAATATCCAATAACCGCGCAGATCTGATGCGCATGGATGGCCAACGATATGCTGTTAAGTCAAGAAGCCCTTAAGAAAATCGATCGCGAACTCGCGAAATACCCGGCGGACCAGCGCCAGTCTGCGGTCATGTCCGCGCTGCGCATCGCCCAGGTGGAACATGGCTGGCTGCCGGCCGAGCTGCAGCAGGAAATTGCCGACTACATCGGCATGCCCGCCGTGGCCGTGCAGGAAGTCGCGACCTTCTACAACATGTTCAACACCAGCCCGGTGGGCAAGCACAAGATCACCGTGTGCACCAACCTGCCGTGTCTGCTGTCGGGTGGCGAGCGCGCCGCCCATCACCTGAAGCACAAGCTGGGCATCGATTATCGCGAAACCACGGCCGATGGCCAGTTCACGCTGATGGAAGGTGAATGTATGGGCGCTTGCGGCGACGCACCGGTCATGCTGGTCAACAACCATCAAATGTGCAGCTGGATGTCCAACGAAAAGATCGACGCGCTGCTGGAGGAACTGAAGAAATGACCTGCCTGCACGACCGCCACATCAAACCGCTGATCCTCGCCGACTTGAATGGCGAGAACTGGCATCTCGAGGATTACGTCAAGCGCGGCGGCTACGATTCGCTCAAGCGCATCCTCAACGAGAAGATCACTCCGGAACAAGTCATCGCCGACCTCAAGGCCTCGGGCCTGCGTGGCCGCGGTGGTGCGGGTTTTCCGACCGGCCTGAAGTGGAGCTTCATGCCGCGCCAGTTCCCGGGCCAGAAATACCTCGTCTGCAATACAGATGAAGGTGAGCCGGGTACTTTCAAGGACCGTGACATCATTCGTTACAATCCGCACGCGCTGATCGAAGGCATGATCATCGGCGGCTATGCCATGGGCATCACGGTCGGCTACAACTACATCCACGGTGAAATCTTCGCCGAGTACGAGCGTTTCGAAGAAGCCCTGGAAGAAGCCCGTGCGGCCGGCTTCCTGGGTGACAACATCCTCGGCACCGGTTTCAGCTTCCAGCTGCATGCGCACCATGGTTACGGCGCCTACATCTGCGGCGAAGAAACCGCGTTGCTGGAGTCGCTGGAAGGCAAGAAGGGCCAGCCGCGCTTCAAGCCGCCGTTCCCGGCCAGCTTCGGTCTGTACGGCAAGCCGACCACCATCAACAATACCGAGACCTTCGCCGCCGTGCCCTTCATCTTCAAGGTGGGCCCGCAGGCCTACGCCGAGATGGGCAAGCCCAACAACGGCGGCACCAAGATCTTCTCGATCTCGGGCGACGTCGAGCGTCCGGGCAACTACGAGATCCCGCTGGGCACGCCGTTCTCCACCTTGCTGGAACTGGCCGGCGGCATGCGCGGCGGCAAGAAGATCAAGGCCGTCATCCCGGGTGGTTCGTCCGCACCGGTGATCCGTGGCGACGTCATGATGGACACCACCATGGACTACGACGCCATCGCCAAGGCCGGCTCGATGCTGGGTTCGGGCGCGGTGATCGTGATGGACGAGACGCGCTGCATGGTCAAGTCGCTGCTGCGCCTGTCCTACTTCTACTATGAAGAATCCTGCGGCCAGTGCACGCCGTGCCGCGAAGGCACCGGCTGGATGTACCGCATGGTGGAGCGTATCGAAAACGGTCACGGCAAGATGGAAGATCTGGACGTGCTCAATTCGGTGGCCGACAACATCCAGGGGCGCACCATCTGTGCGCTTGGTGATGCAGCGGCGATGCCGGTACGCGCGTTCGTGAAGAATTTCCGCGAAGAGTTCGAATACCACATCGAGCACAAACACTGCCTGGTTCCGGCTTACATCTGAACAGGGCAGGGGATGCCGCGCGGGATGCGATAAGCCTTCCGCCGGCATCGTTGGCAAAGAATATTTAGCTTGGGCAAACAGCCATGGTTGAAATCGAAATAGACGGCAAGAAGGTTGAAGTGCAAGAAGGCAGCATGGTCATGGACGCTGCCAACAAGATCGGCACGTACATCCCTCACTTCTGCTATCACAAGAAACTGTCCATCGCGGCCAACTGCCGCATGTGCTTAGTCGAGGTCGAAAAGGCCCCGAAGCCGCTGCCTGCCTGCGCCACGCCGGTCAACAACGGCATGATCGTGCGCACCGCCAGCGACAAGGCCGTCAAGGCCCAGAAGGGCGTGATGGAATTCCTCCTGATCAACCACCCGCTGGATTGCCCCATCTGCGACCAGGGCGGTGAGTGCCAGCTGCAGGATCTGGCCGTCGGTTACGGCGGTTCTTCCTCGCGCTACCAGGAAGAAAAGCGTGTCGTGGAGCCCAAGGACGTCGGTCCGCTGATCTCCATGAAGGAAATGAACCGCTGCATCCACTGCACCCGCTGCGTGCGCTTCGGCCAGGAAGTGGCCGGCGTGATGGAGCTGGGCATGCTGGGTCGCGGTGAACATTCCGAGATCACCACCTTCGTCGGCAAGACCGTGGACTCCGAACTGTCGGGCAACATGATCGACCTGTGCCCGGTCGGTGCCCTGACCTCCAAGCCGTTCCGCTACAGCGCCCGTACCTGGGAACTGTCGCGCCGCAAGTCGGTGAGCCCGCACGACAGCGTTGGTGCCAACCTGATCGTCCAGGTCAAGAATGGCAAGGTCATGCGCGTGCTGCCCTTCGAAAACGAAGAAGTCAACGAGTGCTGGATCTCCGACAAGGACCGTTTCGCCTACGAAGCGCTGGACAGCGCCGAGCGTCTGACCAAGCCGATGTTGAAGCAAGACGGCAAGTGGCAGGAAGTGGACTGGCAGACCGCGCTGGAATACGTCGCCCATGGCCTGCGCAACATCCGTCACGAACATGGTGCCGACGCCATCGCCGCGCTGGGTACCCCGTACTCCACCCTGGAAGAACTGAGCCTGCTGCAGAAGCTGGTACGCGGCGTCGGTTCGGATAACGTCGACTTCCGTCTGCGTCAGTCCGACTTCGGTCTGGATGGCCAGATCAAGCCGTGGCTGGGCATGTCCATCGTCGAATTCTCGCAGTTGAACCGCGTCTTTGTGATCGGTTCCTTCCTGCGCAAGGATCATCCGCTGCTGTCGGCGCGCCTGCGCCAGTCGGTCAAGAGCGGTGCCAAGCTCAGCGTCCTGCATGCCACCGACGACGATCTGCTCATGCCGGTCGCCAACAAGATCATCGCCGCTCCCTCGGCATGGCTGTCCGCATTGGCCGAAGTGGCCGTGGCCGTGGCGGAAGCCAAGGGCGTGGCTGCTCCCGCCGTCTACGCTGGCGTGGTGGCATCGGACGCTGCCAAGGCAACTGCTGCCAGCCTGCTGTCGGGCGAAGGCCGTGGCGTGTTCCTGGGCAATGCTGCCGTCCAGCACCCGCAAGCTGCGCAGCTGCATGCTGCCGCACAGTGGATCGCTGAACAAACCGGCGCCAAGCTGGGTGTGCTGACCGATGGCGGCAACGCCGTCGGCGGCTACCTGGCCAACGCCGTGCCGACCCCCGGCAAGGGCGCCAACGCCGCTGCCGTGTTCGCACAGCCGCGCAAGGCTTACCTGCTGTTGAACGCCGAGCCGGAACTGGACAGCTACGATGCGCAAGCCGCTCGTGCCGCCCTGAACCAGGCCGAGATGGTCGTGGTGATGTCCGCTTTCAAGCATGGAGCCGACTACGCCGACGTGCTGCTGCCGATCGCACCCTTCACCGAAACTGCCGGTACCTTCGTCAATGCCGAAGGCCGTGCACAGAGCTTCAACGGTACCGTCAAGCCGGCCGGCGATGCACGTCCGGGCTGGAAGGTCCTGCGTGTGCTGGGCAATCTGCTGGAACTGGAAAATTTCGACTACGAAACCGCCGAGTCCATCCGCGACGAACTGCTGGGCAAGGAAACCGACCTGTCGGCGCGCCTGAACAACATCGCCAGCGTGCAAGCGCAAGCTGTGCAAGCTGCCGCCGGTGGCGTGGAGCGCGTGGCTGACGTGCCCATCTACTTCGCCGACGCCATTGCACGCCGTTCGCCGCCGCTGCTGGAAACCCGCGACGGCCAGGCGCCCAAGGCATGGCTCTCGGCTGCGCTGGCCGCCAAGCTGGGCGTGGCCGAAGGCGACCAGGTCAAGGTCAAGCAAGGCTCGGGCAGCGTTGCGCTGACCGCCGCCATCGATAAGAAACTGCCGGAAAACGTGGTTCGCGTCGCTTCTGCGCACGCCTCCACCGCTGCACTGGGCGGCATGTTTGGCGCAATCGTCGTGGAGAAAGCGTAAAAATGGATCACCTGATCGCCCAAATCAACAACGTGGGACCGGCCCTGCTGGGTCCGACCCTGTTCACGCTGGTGTGGACTCTGGTCAAGATCCTGGTGGTGATGGTGCCGCTGCTGCTGTGCGTGGCCTACATGACCTACTGGGAGCGCAAGCTGATCGGCTGGATGCACGTGCGTCTGGGCCCCAACCGTGTGGGTCCGGCCGGCCTGTTGCAGCCCATCGCTGACGCCGTCAAGCTGATCTTCAAGGAAATCTCGACCCCGTCCAAGGCCAACAAGGCGCTGTTCTACCTGGCCCCGGTGATGACCATCATGCCGGCGCTGGCCGCCTGGGCGGTGGTGCCGTTCTCGCCGGAACACGTGCTGGCCAACGTCAACGCGGGCCTCTTGTACCTGATGGCCATTACCTCGATGGAAGTCTACGGCATCATCATCGCCGGCTGGGCCTCCAACTCGAAGTACGCCTTCCTGGGTGCCATGCGCGCCTCGGCGCAGATGGTGTCTTACGAAATCTCCATGGGCTTCTGCCTGGTGGTGGTACTGATGGTCACCGGCAGTCTGAACATGACCGATATCGTGCTGGCCCAGACCAAGGGTCAATTTGCCGGCATGGGTCTGAACTTCCTGTCCTGGAACTGGCTGCCGCTGCTGCCGATCTTCGTGATCTACTTCGTCTCCGGCGTGGCCGAGACCAATCGTCACCCGTTCGACGTCGTGGAAGGCGAATCCGAAATCGTGGCCGGTCACATGATCGAATACTCGGGCATGTCCTTCGCCATGTTCTTCCTGGCCGAATACGCCGCGATGATCCTGATTTCGATCTTGACCGCACTGCTGTTCTTCGGCGGCTGGTCGGCACCGCTGGCAGCGCTGGACTTCATTCCGGGCTGGATCTGGCTGGGCTTGAAGACCTTCTTCTTCCTGTCGCTGTACGTGTGGATCCGCGCATCGTTCCCGCGCTATCGCTATGACCAGATCATGCGTCTGGGCTGGAAAGTGTTCATCCCGCTGACCCTGGTGTGGCTGGTGGTCGTGGCGATCTGGATCCAGTCGCCCTGGAATATCTGGAAATAAGTTGGAAGGCTGAGGCTAAAAATGGAAGCTATTAAGGATTTTTTCGGCAGCCTGATGCTCCGCGAACTGTTCAAGGGCCTGGCCCTGACCGGTCGCTACCTGTTCAAGCGCAAGATCACCGTGCAGTTCCCCGAGGAAAAGACGCCGATGTCGCCGCGTTTCCGCGGCCTGCATGCGCTGCGCCGTTATCCCAACGGTGAAGAACGCTGCATCGCCTGCAAGCTGTGCGAAGCGGTCTGCCCGGCGATGGCCATCACCATCGAATCCGAGCAGCGTGAAGACGGTACCCGTCGCACCAGCCGCTACGACATCGACCTGACCAAGTGCATCTTCTGCGGTTTCTGCGAAGAGTCCTGCCCGGTCGACTCGATCGTTGAAACGCACATCCTGGAATACCACGGTGAAAAGCGGGGCGACCTGTACTACACCAAGGAAATGCTGCTGGCAGTGGGTGACCGTTACGAAAACGAAATCGCCGCTGCGCGCGCAGCCGACGCCGCCTACCGTTGATCGGTGCTGCCGGGTGGCCCTGTATTGCGGGGCAGCCGGGCAGGGTGGTGCGGGGCTTGCGGCAATGTGTTGGATGTATTGCGATGGATGGCGTGCTTGCGCTGCCCGTGCTGATTGAATGAACCAACTTCTGGTTGATTATGGAATTTAAAACTGTCTTGTTCTACGTGTTCGCGGTGCTGGTGGTAATCTCCGCCGTTCGCGTCATCACGGCCCGCAACCCGGTGCATGCGGCGCTCTTCCTGGTGCTGTCGTTCTTCTCGGCGGCCGGCCTCTGGATGCTGCTCAAGGCCGAGTTCCTGGCCATCGTGCTGGTGTTGGTCTACGTCGGCGCGGTGATGGTGCTGTTCCTGTTCGTGGTGATGATGCTCGATATCAACATGGACAAGCTGCGTGAAGGCTTCTGGGGCTACTTCCCGCTGGCCGCTACCATCGGCGTGGTCATCGTGCTGGAAATGGCGGCGGTGCTGCTCAACAGCTTCTGGGTCGCCGAGTCGCAGGTTCCTGCTGCCTCCGACACGCTGGGTCAGACCAAGCCGCTGGGCAAGCTGATCTTCACCCAATACGTGTACGGTTTCGAAATCGCGGCCGTGATCCTGCTGGTGGCCATCGTCGCTGCGGTCGCGCTGACATTGCGCAAGCGCAAGGACAGCAAGTACTTCGACCCGGCCCAGGCCGTCAAGGTCAAGGCATCGGATCGTGTGCGCCTGGTCAGCATGAAGGCCGAATCCACCCGCAACGAGCAGCCCGCCGATGGCGCCGCTGCTGCGGCCGACAAGCCGGCCGCTGGTCAACAATCTTAAGAAGGGCGCACAAGAATCATGGCAATCACGCTCTCCCACTACCTGATCATCGGCGCGATCCTGTTCGCGATCTCGATCGTCGGCATTTTCCTGAACCGCAAGAACATCATCGTTCTGTTGATGGCCATCGAACTGATGCTGCTTGCGGTCAACATGAACTTCATTGCTTTCTCGCATTACCTCGGTGACGCGGGCGGACAGATCTTCGTGTTCTTCATCCTGACCGTGGCTGCGGCTGAGTCCGCCATCGGTCTGGCGATTCTGGTGGTGCTGTTCCGTAACCTGGATACCATCAACGTGGAAGACCTCGACAGCCTCAAGGGCTGAGTCGGCATCCGCAGCGTCCTGTTTTTGCGTTCTGGTTTGAATTTCATTTAAAGATGGGAGGCCCCCTTGCAGCAGTGCTGCAGGCGGGGCAGCCAATAAGCGATAAGGTTCATCATGGCTGGGCAACTTAACCCACATCTTCTTCTTGCTGTACCCCTGGCGCCGCTGGCAGGCTCGGCCATTGCCGGTCTGCTGGGTACCAAATTCTTCGGCAACGTGGTTGGCCGCAAGGTGTCGCATACCGCGACCATCCTGGGCGTGCTGATCGCCGCCATCATCTCCATCCAGACCCTGCTTGCAGTGCTGGACGGCGCCACCTACAACGGTACGCTGTACAACTGGATGACGGTGGCAGGCCTGAAGCTGGAGATCGGCTTCATGGTCGACAGCCTGACCGCGATGATGATGTGCGTGGTGACCTTCGTCTCCTTGATGGTGCACATCTACACCATCGGCTACATGGCTGAAGATGAGGGCTACAACCGCTTCTTCTCCTACATCTCGCTGTTCACCTTCTCCATGCTCATGCTGGTCATGAGCAACAACTTCCTGCAGCTGTTCTTCGGCTGGGAAGCGGTGGGCCTGGTGTCCTATCTGCTGATCGGTTTCTGGTATACCCGTCCGACCGCGATCAAGGCCAACATGAAGGCCTTCCTGGTCAACCGCGTCGGTGACTTCGGCTTCATCCTGGGGATTGGCCTGCTGCTGGCTTACGCCGGTTCGATGAACTACACCGAAGTCTTCGCCAAGCGCGCCGAGCTGGCCCAGCTGACCCTGCCGGGTACCGACTGGATGCTGCTGACCGTGGCGTGTATCTGCCTCTTCGTGGGCGCCATGGGCAAGTCTGCGCAGTTCCCGCTGCACGTCTGGCTGCCGGACTCGATGGAAGGCCCGACCCCGATTTCCGCGCTGATCCACGCCGCCACCATGGTGACGGCCGGTATCTTTATGGTCACCCGCATGTCGCCGCTGTTCGAACTGTCCGACACCGCGCTGTCCTTCATCCTGGTGATCGGTGCCATCACGGCGCTGTTCATGGGCTTCCTGGGCACCATGCAGAACGACATCAAGCGCGTGGTCGCATACTCCACGCTGTCGCAGCTGGGTTACATGACCGTCGCACTGGGTGCCTCGGCCTACTCGGTGGCCGTGTTCCACCTGATGACCCACGCCTTCTTCAAGGCGCTGCTGTTCCTGGGTGCCGGCTCGGTCATCATCGGCATGCACCACGATCAGGACATGCGCAACATGGGCGGCCTGCGCAAGTACATGCCCATCACCTGGATCACCTCGCTGCTGGGTTCGCTGGCCTTGATCGGCACACCGTTCTTCTCGGGCTTCTATTCCAAGGATTCGATCATCGAAGCCGCGGCCGAGTCGCACCTGCCGGGTTCGGGCTTTGCCTACTTCGCCGTGCTGGCCAGTGTGTTCGTGACCGCCTTCTACTCCTTCCGCATGTATTTCATGGTCTTCCATGGCAAGGAGCGTTTCGGCCAGGCCCACGGCCATGATGATCACCACGCCCCCGCTGCGGCGCACGGCGTGCATGACGACCATGCGCACGATGCCCATGACGATCACGGTCACGACGACCATCATCACGGCCTGGCTCCGGGTCAGAAGCCGCACGAGTCGCCGCTGGTGGTGACACTGCCGCTGATCCTGCTGGCCATTCCCTCGGTCATCGTCGGTTTCTTCGCGATCTCGCCGATGCTGTATGGCGACTTCTTCAAGGGTGTGATCTTCTTCGGCGAAAACCACAAGGTCATGGAAGAGCTGGCCCACGAATACCACGGCCCGGTCGCCATGGTGCTGCATGCCTTCACCAGCGCGCCGCTGTGGCTGGCCATCTCCGGTGTGGTCGTGGCGTACTACTGCTACATGATCAACCCGCGTGTACCAGCCTGGTTCAAGGAAAAGTTCAGCATCATCTACACCATCCTGGACAACAAGTACTACATGGACAAGTTCAACGAAGTTGTCTTCGCCGGCGGTGCCCGCCTGCTGGGCAGCGGACTGTCCACCGTGGGCGACCGTGGCATCATCGACGGCCTGTTCGTCAACGGCAGCGCCAAGGTCGTCGGCTGGTTCTCGAAATTCACGCGTCTCTGGCAGTCCGGTTACATCTATCACTATGCGTTCGTGATGATCATCGGGGTGCTGGGTTTCCTGGTGTGGTTCATGCCGTTCCCGTTCGCCAAATAAGCTGTCCGAGTAAATAACAACCATGATGCAGTCAACATTTCCCATCTTGAGCCTCGCGATCTGGGTACCGATCGTCTTCGGCATCCTCGTCCTGGCACTGGGCCGCGACAGCAATCCGGGCCTGACCCGCTGGCTGGCGTTGTTCGGTTCGCTGGTCGGCCTGGTCGTTACTTTCCCGCTGATCCAGCATTTCGATCCGCTGGCGCACGGTTACCAGTTCGTCGAAAAGACGCCCTGGATTGACCGCTTCAGCATCAGCTACTTCCTGGGCCTGGACGGCATCTCGCTGTGGTTCGTGCCGCTGACCGCCTTCATCACGGTCATCGTGGTGCTGGCCGGCTGGGTGGTGATCCAGAAGCGCGTGGCCCAGTACATGGGTGCCTTCCTGATCCTCTCCGGCATCATGATCGGCGTGTTCTCCTCGCTGGATGCGATGCTGTTCTACGCCTTCTTCGAAGCGACCCTGATCCCGATGTTCATCATCGTGGGCGTCTGGGGTGGCGACAACCGCGTGTACGCAGCCTTCAAGCTGTTCCTGTACACGCTGTTGGGTTCGCTGCTGATGCTCATCGCCCTGATCTACCTGTACTACGTGTCGGGCGGCAGCTTCGAGATTCCGACCTGGCATCAGGTGCCGTTGTCGATGCTGGAACAGAAGATCCTGTTCTTCGCCTTCCTGGCTGCCTTCGCCGTGAAGGTGCCGATGTGGCCGGTGCACACCTGGCTGCCTGACGCCCACGTGCAGGCGCCCACCGGTGGCTCCATCGTGCTGGCGGCGATCATGCTCAAGCTGGGTGCCTACGGTTTCCTGCGCTTCTCGCTGCCGATCCTGCCGGACGCCAGCCATGCGCTGTCGGGCTTCATGATCTTCCTGTCACTGGTGGCCGTGATCTACATCGGTCTGGTGGCCCTGGTCCAACAGGATATGAAGAAACTGGTCGCCTATTCGTCGATCGCCCACATGGGCTTCGTGACCCTGGGCTTCTTCATGTTCAACGACATGGCCCTGCAGGGCGGTATCGTGCAGATGATTTCGCACGGCTTCGTGTCCGGTGCGATGTTCATGTGTATCGGCGTGCTGTATGACCAGATGCACACCCGTGAGATTTCCCAGTACGGCGGTGTGGTCAACAAGATGCCGCGCTTTGCCTTCTTCTTCATCCTGTTCTCGCTGGCCAACTGCGGCCTGCCGGCCACTTCCGGTTTCGTTGGCGAATTCATGGTGATTCTGGGTGCGGTGAAGTTCAATTTCTGGATTGGTCTGTTGGCCGCTACCGCTCTGATCCTGGGCGCGGCGTACTCGCTGTGGCTGGCCAAGCGCGTCATCTTCGGTGCCGTGAGCAACCATCACGTGGCCGAGCTGGTGGATGTGAATTCCCGCGAATTCCTCATCCTGGGCCTGCTGGCGATCGCTACCCTGGTCATGGGTATCTATCCCGGCATCATCACCGACAGCATCCAGACCTCGGTGACCGACCTGCTGAAGCATGTGGCGGTCTCCAAGATCAACTGATCTGCGCAGTCTAGAGAAGTGAAGGGCGGGGCGCTCGCGTCCCGCCGATAACCAAGCTGGGCAACAACGAGTAACGAGACGAGCCGGTGTGGCATTGCCGGTCGGGCGGCGCGATCAAGGTCGCGACACAAGCGGGCGTACACAAGCGGTAGTAACTAAATGAATAACATGAATCTGATCCCTGTCTATCCGGAAATATTTCTGCTGATCGCGACCTCCGCGATCCTGCTGATCGATATGTTCCTGCCGGAAAGCAAGCGCGTCATCACCTATCTGCTGTCCCTGGCGGCGCTGGTGGTATGTGCGGTACTGAGCTTTGCAGACCTCAATACGGGCGCCACGGTCTACACGTTCAACAACATGTTCGTGTCCGATCCGCTGTCGAACCTGTTGAAGCTGTTCACCTACCTGGGGGTGGGCGTCACGCTCATCTACTCGCGCCAGTACAACACCGCGCGCGGCATCACCGGCGGCATGTTGGGCGGTGAATACTATGCCCTGGCGCTGTTCGCGCTGCTGGGCCAGATGGTCATGATTTCCGGCAACAGCTTCCTGTCGATCTATCTTGGTCTGGAACTGATGTCGCTGTCGCTGTATGCCCTGGTGGCGCTGCGTCGTGATCACGCCGCTTCCACCGAAGCCGGCATGAAGTACTTCATCCTGGGTGCGCTGGCTTCCGGCTTCCTGCTCTACGGCATGTCCATGCTGTACGGCGCGACCGGCGGTGCGCTGGAATTGAACGAGGTCTTCCGCGCCATCGTCTCCGGTACCGTGGACCGTACCCCGCTGGTGTTCGGCATCGTGTTCGTGGTGGCTGGCCTGGCCTTCAAGCTGGGTGCCGTGCCCTTCCACATGTGGGTACCTGACGTCTACCAAGGCTCGCCCACTCCGGTGACCCTGCTGCTGGGTGCCGCTCCGAAGCTGGCGACCTTTGCCATCACCTTCCGTCTGCTGGTCGAAGGCATGCTGCCGCTGGCCGTGGACTGGCAGCAGATGCTGATGGTGCTGGCCGTGCTGTCCATCATCCTGGGCAACGTGACCGCCATCGCACAGACCAACATCAAGCGCATGCTGGCCTACTCGACCATCTCGCACATGGGCTTCATGTTGCTGGGCATGATGTCGGGCGTGGTCGATGGCAACCTGTTCTCGGCCGTCAACGCCTACAGTTCTTCGCTGTTCTATGCGGTGACCTACGTGATCACCACCCTGGGTTCCTTCGGCGTCATCATCCTGCTGTCGCGTTCTGGCTTCGAAGCCGATACCCTGGAGGACTTCAAGGGTCTGAACCAGCGTAGCCCCTGGTTTGCGGCCGTGATGATGATCATGATGTTCTCGCTGGCCGGTATTCCGCCGCTGGTGGGCTTCTATGCCAAGCTCTCGGTGTTGCAGGCCGCCATGGCTACGGGGCAGATCTGGCTGCCGGTGCTGGCCGTGATCTTCTCGCTCATCGGTGCTTTCTATTACATCCGCGTGGTCAAGGTGATGTACTTCGATGAGCCCACCGATACCAGCAAGATCGTCGCCACGCCGGAAATGCGCGTCGTGTTGAGCCTGAACGGCATTGCTGCCCTGGCCATCGGCCTGTGGCCGGGACATCTGATGGATGCCTGCACCAATGCCATCGTCAGCACCCTGGCGACCTTCCTCAGCAAGGTCGTGGCGTAAGGAGGCAGGGAAATGAACGTTTCCCTGTTCAGCTGGATCGTGATCCTGTTGGCCGCCCTGGCGGCCAATTTGCCTTTCTTCAACCAGCAACTCTTTGGCCTGATTCCCTTGAAGAAGGAGGCGGCCTGGGTCAAGCCGATCTGGCTGCGCCTGGTGGAACTGCTGGTGCTGTATTTCGTCGTCGGCGTGGTCGCGCATCTGCTCGAAGGCGGCATCGGCAACGTCTTTTCGCAGGGCTGGGAATTCTATGCCGTCACTGCTTGTCTTTTCCTGGTACTGGCCTATCCGGGCTACGTGATGCGCTATCTGCGCAAGCAGCACGCCTGAAACGCTCTGCAAGAGGCGCCGGTCAGTGACTGGCGCCTTTTTTCTGGTGTCTGTCCCCTCGCGGCGGCCAGTCGTTCTTCCTCTTCAACTCCACTCCCTCGCTCACATCATGGACGCTCATCTCAAAGAGACGCAGAAAGACACTCGCCAGGTCTACGACGGCCATTTCCTGAAGGTCCAGAAGGACACCATCGTGCTCCCCGATGGCAAGCAATCCACGCGTGAATATATCAAGCACCCTGGTGCTGTAACGGTGCTGCCGCTGTTCGATGATGGTCGTGTGCTGATGGAACGGCAGTTCCGCTACCCGCTGGACCGCGTCTTCATCGAATTTCCGGCCGGGAAGATCGACCCGGGCGAAGATACTCTGGACTGCGCCAAGCGTGAACTGAAGGAAGAAACAGGGTATACCGCGACCGAATGGCAATATGTCTGCACCATCCACAACGCCATCGCCTATTCGGATGAACATCTGGTGCTGTACCTGGCGCGCGGCCTGAGCGAAGGGGAGCGTGAACTGGACGAGGGTGAATTCCTCGACATCTACAAGGCGCCGCTGGCCGAGCTGCTGGAACAGGTGCGCAATGGCCAGATTACCGATGTGAAGACCGTGATCGGAGTCTTCTGGCTGGAGAAGATCGTCAACGGCAGCTGGACACCGCCGGAGCGTCCGGCAGGCGTCTGAGAGCAGGGCTGGTCCAATGAAAAAGCCGCATCCCGTGACGGAGGCGGCTTTTGTTTTTCGCGGCGGGGCAGGATATCTTACATGCCCGAGTAGTTCGGCCCGCCGCCGCCTTCCGGCGTCACCCAGACGATATTCTGTGTCGGATCCTTGATGTCGCAGGTCTTGCAGTGCACGCAGTTCTGCGCATTGATCTGCAGGCGGTCGGAATTGTCCTCGTTCTTCACGAATTCATAGACACCTGCCGGGCAATAGCGCGATTCCGGGCCCGCGTACTTGGCCAGGTTCACTTGCACCGGAACGTTCTTGTCCTTCAGCGTCAGGTGCGCGGGCTGGTCTTCACCGTGGTTGGTATTGGAGATGAAGACTGAAGACAGGCGGTCGAAGGTCAGCTTGCCGTCCGGCTTCGGATAGGTGATCGGTGCGAAGTCCGAAGCCGGGCGCAGGCATTCGTGGTCGGCGTGGGTATGGCGCAGGGTCCATGGCGCCTTGCCACCGAAGAGCACCTGGTCGATACCGACCAGCAGGGTGCCGGTGATCAGGCCCTTGCTCATCGAGGGCTTGAAGTTGCGCGCCTTGTGCAGTTCTTCCTTCAGCCAGGAAGCCTCGAAGGCTGCCGGGTAAGCCGCCAGCTCGTCGGACTGGCGATTCTCGCCCAGCGCCGTGAAGGCGGCGTCTGCGGCCAGCATGCCGCTCTTGATCGCGGCATGGCTGCCCTTGATGCGCGAGGCATTGAGGAAGCCCGCATCGCAACCCAGCAAGGCACCGCCAGGGAAGACCAGCTTGGGCAGCGATTGCACGCCACCCGCAGTAATGGCACGCGCGCCATAGGAGATGCGCTTGCCGCCTTCGAAGAACTTGCGGATCTCCGGATGCGTCTTGTAGCGCTGAAATTCCTCGAACGGCGAGAGATACGGATTCTGGTAGGCCAGTCCCACGACGTAACCGACGGCGACCTGGTTGTTCTCCAAGTGATACAGGAAGGAACCGCCGTAAGTGTCATTGGCCAGCGGCCAGCCGGCGGTGTGAACCACCAGGCCGGGCTGGTGCACTTCGGGCTTCACTTCCCACAGTTCCTTGATGCCGATGGCATAGGTCTGGGGATCACGGCCGGCATCGAGCTTGTACCTGGCGATGAGCTGCTTGCCCAGGTGGCCGCGCGCACCTTCGGCGAAGAAGGTGTATTTCGCATGCAGTTCCATGCCCAGCTGGAAATCACCGGTCGGTTCGCCTTCCTTGTTGATGCCCATGTTGCCGGTGGCCACGCCCTTGACCGAACCATCCTCGTGATACAGCACCTCGGCGGCCGGGAAGCCGGGGAAGATCTCCACGCCCAGTGCCTCGGCCTGCTGGCCCAGCCAGCGGGTGACATTGGACAGCGAGATGACGTAGTTGCCATGGTTCTGGAAACAGGTCGGCAGCAACCAGTTCGGGGTCTTGTAGGCCTTGGTCTCGGAGAGGAACAGGAAGCGGTCCTCGCTGACCGGCGTATTCAGGGGTGCACCTTGCTCCTTCCAGTCAGGAATCAGCTCGGTCAGCGCGCGCGGGTCCATTACCGCGCCGGAGAGGATGTGGGCGCCGACTTCGCTGCCTTTTTCCAGCACGCAGACCGACACTTCCCGGTTCTGTTGCGCAGCCAGCTGCTTGAGGCGAATCGCCGCCGACAGGCCGGCAGGGCCGCCGCCGACGATGACCACGTCATATTCCATCGATTCGCGAGGGCCGTATTGTGCGAGCAAGTCTTGAGAAGAAGTCATGGGTGTCCCGTGTTATGTGAACTGCCTGTTTTTCGAACGATCGTGCTATTGTTAAGTATTTTTCGAAGGAACGCTAGAGGGAATGGCGATTTCGCCGCCATTTTTATTCAGCTTCTGGCGTTTATGTCTGAAACAATGCACGCAAACGGCGTCCCGTGTCGGCAGCAGCCTTCAGCAGAGACCGATCCGGAGGGTTTTCCGCAGGTGCCGTATTTTATGGGATTTTTCCGACCGGGCTCATGCCTGATTGGATCGAGTTGATCCGTCATTGCCAGCTTGCATCAGGTGAATGCCCGGCCGTTAGCGAGTGCATGACTCCGTAATGACGCAGAAAACGCGCGGTGATGAGGGATGCCACTGCGTCGTAAATGCGACAGCTCCGGCATGTCGCGCATGAAAAAAATTACATTCATTGATGAATCAAACCGGGAAAGGACCCACGATGAGCAGTCACGAAGCCGCCGCAACGAAGCCCTTGTATGTCTCGCAGCAACGCATCCGCTGGGGCGACATGGATGCCTTCGGCCACGTCAACAACACCCTCTATTTCCGCTTCATGGAGCAGTGTCGCATCGAGTGGCTGGAAGAGGTCTTCGGGCCCACCATTGCGGGCGAGCAAGGACCGGTGATCGTCAACGCCCACTGCAATTTCCGGCGCCAGATGAAGTATCCCGCCAGCATCGTCGTGGAGATGGGCGCAGGTCATCTGGGACGCACGAGTGTGGAAACTACGTATATCATCCGCGACGCCGCCGATGAGCAGATCATTTATGCTGACGGTGCTGCAAAAATCGTCTGGGTCGATTTCAAGAAAGAGAAATCCACTGCACTGCCTGACCAGCTGCGACAGCTCCTGACAAGCTTGTAAGTTTGGCGCAAGGAAACTGGGACAGAATCGGCCCCGACACTCCCGCAAGGATTCGCCGCAGAGCGAAGGGAGAGCGGAGAATTCGTTCACACGGAGCGATTTTCAAAAGCGCTACGCTCGCTTGCGTGCTAGCCAACAATTACATTCTGGAGGATGACATGAGCTACAAGACCCAAACCTTTGTTGCCGCGGCCCTGATGAGCCTGGCCCTGACTTCGCAGGCGGCCGATCCGATCAAGATCGGCGTTTCCGGCCCCTATACCGGCGGCTCTGCCCCGATGGGCGTGTCCATGCGTGACGGCGTCAAGCTGGCCGTGGCCGAGATCAACGCTGCAGGCGGCCTGCTGGGGCGCCAGATCCAGCTGGTCGAGCGCGATGACGAAGCCAAGAACGAACGTGGCGTGCAGATCGCACAGGAACTGATCAACAAGGAAAAGGTGGTCGCCACCGTCGGCTTCATCAACACCGGCGTGGCCCTGGCCTCGCAGCGCTTCTACCAGGAAGCCAAGATTCCGGTGATCAACAACGTGGCCACCGGCACCGTGATTACCAAGCAGTTCGAGAAGGATAAGGACAACTACATCTTCCGCACCTCGGCCGCTGACAAGATCCAGGCCAAGATGATCGCTGACGAAGCGGTCGACAAGCAGAAGTTCACCAAGGTTGCCATCCTGGCTGACTCCACCAACTACGGCCAGCTCGGTCGCGAAGACCTGGAAAAGGTGCTCACTGAAAAGAAGATCACCCCGGTGGCCGTGGAGAAGTACAACATCAAGGACGTGGACATGACGGCTCAGCTGCTCAAGTCCAAGCAAGGTGGCGCTCAGGCCGTGCTGACCTACGGCATCGGCCCGGAACTGGCTCAGATCGCCAACGGTATGGAAAAGCTGAACTGGCACGTGCCCATCATCGGCAGCTGGCCGCTGTCGATGGGCAACTTCATCGACAACTCCGGCAAGAACGGCAATGGCGCCCGCATGCCGCAGACCTTCATCCAGGACGGCAGCACCCCCAAGCGCAAGGCCTTCATCGAGGCCTACCAGAAGGCCTACAAGGTTGACCGCATGCCCTCGGCCGTCTCGGCTGCCCAAGGCTACGATTCCATCTTGCTGCTGGCTGCCGCCATCAAGCAGGCTGGCACCACCGATGGCGACAAGGTCCGCGCTGCGCTGGAAAACCTCAACACCAAGGTCGAAGGCGTGGTTACCACCTATGACAAGCCGTTCACCCACACCGATCACGAAGCCATCAAGCCTTCCATGGTCGTGATGGGCGAGGTCAAGAACGGCCGCGTCATCCTCGGCAAATAAGAATCGACTCGCTTCACGCACAGTAGTCGAAGAGGCCAGTCCTTGCGATCCGGGGGCTGGCCTTTTTTACACGATCTGTTGACGATCTTTTAACGGCGCCGGTCACGGCTGCCGCAGGATCGTTGCAGCTCTACGCCGCCACCCGGCGGTAGCCGCTTCTTGGAAATCACAATGGACATCCTCTTACAACTGGTCTTCTCCGGGATCGCGCTCGGCATGATTTACGCCGTGATCGCCTTCGGTTACCAATTGACCTTTGCCACGTCCGGCACGCTCAACTTCGGCCAGGGTGAAGCCCTGATGCTGGGCTCACTGGTCGGGCTTTCCGTGGTGGGCAACATCCACGGCGGCCCTTATCTCAATTACTGGCTGATGATTCCAGTCGTGCTGGTCTTCGGTGCACTGCAAGGCATGTTTGTCGAATGGATAGGGGTGCGCCCGGCCATCAAGATCAAGTCGGAATTCGGCTGGATCATGTCCACTATCGCACTGGCCATCATCTTCAAGAACGTCGCCGAAAACATCTGGGGCAAGGACGATCTGCCTTTCCCGTCGCCGGTTTCCGACGCGCCGTTCCAGGTCTTGGGCGCCAACGTGCAGCCCATGCAGGTGCTGGTGGTGATCGGTGCCTTGCTGATGATGGCCGCGGTCGAATTGTTCAATCGCAAGTCGATCTACGGCAAGGCCGTGGTGGCCACCTCCAACGACCGCGATGCGGCCGGGCTGATGGGCATCAATACCAGCATGGTGATCACTTTTTCATATGCCCTGTCGTCCGCCACGGCCGCCTTCGCCGGCGTACTGGTGGCTCCGCTGACGCTCACTGGCGCCACCATGGGCGCGGCACTGGGTCTGAAGGCCTTTGCGGTGGCCATCATCGGTGGCCTGACATCAGGCATGGGTGCCATCGTCGGCGGTCTCATTCTCGGTGTGGCCGAGACCTTGACCGGCTTCTACATCTCCACCGGCTACAAGGAAGTCCCGGGACTGCTGCTGCTACTGCTGGTCCTGGCGGTAAAACCTGCAGGCCTGTTCGGCAAAACTGCGATCAAGAAGGTCTGATGCCATGAACAAGAAAATCCTGCTGCTATCCTTGCTGGGCATTGTCGCGTTGGGCGGCATTCCCATGGTGGTGCACAATCCGTATTACCTGCACCTGATCGAAACCATCCTCATCTACGCCATCCTGCTGTTCGGGCTGGACATCGTGGTCGGTTATACCGGCCAGGTCTCGCTGGGTCATGCGGGCCTCTTCGGTATCGGCTCCTATGCGGCCGGCGTGCTGTTCTTCAAGCTGGGCATGCCGATCTTCGTGACGATACCGGCTGCCATTGCCGTCACGGCAGTGTTCGGCGCCATCCTGGCCTTGCCGGCGCTGCGTGTGACTGGCCCCTATCTGGCCATGGTGACCCTGGCTTTTGGCACCATCATCCAGATCCTGATCAACGAGATGAGCTTCCTCACCGAAGGTCCGATGGGTATCAAGCTGGACAAGCCCATGATCGGTGGAGAGAAGATGAGTGAAGTGCAGTTCTTTTACCTGGTGGCGGTCTTGATGGTGATCTCGATGCTGGTGGTGCATCGCGTCCTCAAGTCCAACCTGGGGCGTGCCTTCCAGGCGCTGCGTGACAGCCCGATCGCATCGGACTGCATGGGCGTGTCGGTGTATCGCTACAAGGTCTATGCCTTCATCATCAGCGCTGCGCTGGCAGGTCTGTCCGGGGCCCTGTATGCGTATTCGGAAGAGTACATCTCGCCCAATACTTACAACTTCGAACTGACCATTCTGTTCCTGTTGGCGGTGATCATGGGCGGTCGCAAGTCTCGTATCGGTTCGCTCATCGGAGCACTGATCGTGGTGATGCTGCCTAGTCTGCTGTCCGACATTGCGCTGTTCCGACAGATCGCCACCGTGCTGGCGGTGATTGTGGTGGTGGGCGCTGGCTTGCAGGTCGCGCGCAAGACCAGGACTGTGCGCGGCGTGGTTGTGCCGGTGGTGGCGACCATCGCCATGGCAGCCTTCTCCTACAAGCTGAAAGACATCACCGACTGGCGCCTGACCATCTTTGGTTTGATGACCCTGTTCGTGGTGTATTACCTGCAGGATGGCATTGTCGGCTTCTGCCGCAACCTGTTCGGTCGCATGCTCACCAAGCATGTACCGGTAGCGCAGCAGATCGCTGGTGATAAAGAACGTGCCGTCATCACTACCGATTCGGTCAAGGATCAGGGCGCCACGCTGTTGAGGGTCAACCAGATCCTGATGCAGTTCGGTGGTCTGAAAGCCTTGAACCGAGTGGATCTGGATGTGCGCAAAGGGACCGTGCACGGCCTCATTGGTCCCAATGGTTCCGGCAAGAGCACCATGATGAACGTCTTGACCGGCATCTATCGTCCTACCGACGGCGTGGTGGAATACGATGGCCGACCGATCTCCGGCAGTGTGCCCTCGGCCATCGCCCTGGGTGGGGTGGCACGGACTTTCCAGAACGTGCAACTCTTCGGTGAAATGACTGCGACCGAAAACGTTCTGGTGGGCCTGCATCACACCTTCAACAGCAACGTCGTCGACGTCATGGTCAACACGCCGCGTTACGTCCGTGAAGAACAGGCCGCGCGCGAACGGGCTGCTGCCATCCTGGAGTTCGTGGGGCTGGCCAACCTGGCCAATGAAGAGGCGCGCAACCTGCCTTACGGCAAGCAGCGCCTGCTGGAGATCGGCCGCGCACTGGGCCTGAACCCCAGCCTGCTGCTGCTGGATGAACCGGCGGCAGGCTTGACCGCACCGGACATCAAGGAGCTCGTCGCCATCATCCGCAAGATCCGCGAAGCCGGCATCACCATCATCCTGATCGAACACCACATGGACGTGGTCATGTCGATCTGCGATACCGTCACCGTGCTCGACTTCGGCCAGAAGATCGCCGAAGGCAAGCCGGCCCAGGTCCAGGCCGACCCCAAGGTCATCGAAGCCTACCTCGGCAGTGGCGCAGGCGATGCCCACGACAACACATCCAGCCCCGCGGGAGCCTGAACATGCTGACCATTTCCAATTTGCACGCCGCTTACGGCAAGGTCGAGGTGCTGCATGGCATCTCGATGGACGTCCCCAAGGGCAAGGTAGTCACCCTGATCGGTTCCAACGGCGCCGGCAAGACCACGACCATGCGCGCCATCTCCGGCATGATCAAACCGAAGGGCGGGGAAGTCACGCTCGGCGGCAAGAACATCACCGGGCTGGATTCGCACCGCATTGCCCGCTACGGGCTGGCGCACTCGCCGGAGGGCCGGCGCGTCTTCGCCACCATGAGCGTGACCGACAACCTGCTGCTGGGCGCCTTCCCGCGCTTCACGCGCGCGCGTCCCAAGGGCGATATCGCGCATGACCTCGAGCGGGCGCTGGAGCTGTTCCCGCGCCTGAAGGAAAGGCAGACCCAGCTGGCCGGCACGCTCTCTGGCGGCGAGCAGCAGATGCTGGCCATGGCACGCGCTGTGATGTTGAATCCGGAGGTCATCCTGCTGGACGAGCCCTCGATGGGGCTGGCACCGATCCTGGTGGACGAGGTGTTTCGCATCATTTCGCGGCTCAAGGAGCAGGGCGTGACCATGCTGCTGGTGGAGCAGTTCGCGGCGGCCGCACTCAATGTTGCGGACTACGGCTATGTGTTGGAGAATGGCAAGATCTCCGTTCACGGACCCGCCGACAAGCTGCAGAACGACCCGGCGGTCAAGGCCGCCTATCTGGGCGGCGGCGCGCATCACTGACCGGCTGCGGTTGTCGGCAGCCTCAGCCATGCGCCTGACGTGATACTTGGGCTCGCACGTCGCGCAAGCTGATAGCGTGTCCGGTATATTGAGGGGGAGCCATACCCCCTTGAAGGCTGATTCAGGCGCACCCCCCGGTGCGCCTTTTTATTGGTGCTGGTCATCCAGCCTTCTCGGGCAGGGCGGTCCGGCAGGAGCACAAGCTGTACAAACTGTGCAGTCAGAGGAGCAAGCATGTCCGCAGGGGAGCAGACGACTGTCGAGATGCCGGGCGCGGTCTTGTTTGCCAGCCTGTGGGGCGGGCCGCTGGCCGGGCGCGTACCCATCGTGCTGTTGCACGATTCGCTGGGCGCGGTCGCCTTGTGGCGGGACTTCCCGGCCCGCCTGGCGGCGTACACGGGCCACCCCGTGATCGCCTACGACCGTCCGGGTTTCGGCCGGTCCACGGCGCGCAGCGATGCTCTCACCCTGGACTTCATTGCTGCTGAAGCGCACACGTCGCTAGCGGCCGTGTTGCGCCATTTTGGCGTGGACGAGGTCATCTTGTTCGGCCACAGCGTGGGGGGCGGCATGGCGGTGTCGGCTGCGGCGCAGTGGCCGCGGCGGGTGCTGGCCGTCATCACCGAATCGGCGCAAGCCTTCGTTGAGGATCGGACCCGGCAGGGCATCGAGGACGCGCGCGCCAGCTTTGCCGACCCGGCGCAACTGGCGCGCCTGGCGAAATATCATGGCAACGACCTGCAGCAGGCGCGCTGGGTGCTTTCGGCGTGGACCGACACCTGGCTCTCGGTGGACTTTGCCAACTGGTCGCTGGCGCCCATGCTGGCGCAGCTGGCATGTCCGTTACTGGCGCTGCATGGCGATCTGGATGAGTTTGGAAGTCTGGCGCATCCGCGCATGATGGCAAGCCTGCCATCGGCGTTCCCGGGGCAGGGGCAGTATCAGGTGCTGGCGCAGTGTGGTCATGTCCCGCACCGCGAGCAGACGGATCAGGTGCTGCGGGCGGTGAAAGAATTCCTGCTGCTGCACGGCCTGCACTGAACCCGTGAGCAACCCCCTTTATTCTTCACTTTGCCGCTAGTTGTAGTGCGCGCGCCCTCAGTCGAGCGGATGCTGCCGACGATATGCCTGCAGTCCCAACAAATACATCGTGCGGACAAACAGTGCGCGGGAACGGTAGGTTTGTCGCGCCAAGAGGTCAGCTTCCTCGAATTCCGCCTCATTTAATCGAAAATTCACCAGACGTGTCGCCCCTTTTGCGGGCTTGCGTTCGTTTTGTTGCTTGGGTGCCATAAGATGTCTCCTCGCTGTTGGACTGAAAGCAATATTCTAGGAGAGGTCCTTTTCATATGTCATCGAATAAAACTGAATTTTTGACAATACTTGGTGATCGTCTTGCACAAGAGCGCGGCCGCTGCGGTCATACCCAGAAATCGGTAGCTGACCAGCTCGAGATCACGGCGCGTACGCAGATCAAGTACGAGATCGGTGAAACCGCACCGGACGCCTACTATCTACACGGCCTGGGGGAGATCGGCGTCGATATCACCTATGTGCTGACCGGTGTGCGTGGCGCCACGCCCAGTGCCGAAGAGAGTGAATTGCTGTCCTGTTACCGCGCGGTGGATGCCACCACCCGCAGTGCGTTGGTGCAGCTCTTGTCGGGGCTGTCGAAGATGTCGAAGGGGAAGAAGAAGCGCGATTTCCCGACGGCGACCGAGACCCGACGTATCCGGCCCGGACGACAACGCAAGGTGACCGTCGCACAGCCGGTGGTGGACGCGGCTGATTCGCCGGAGGCAGGGTCTGCTGACCATACCGGGCGCATGCGGCAGTGGCCTGGCGATAAATAAGACGTTCAGCAGCAGGGAGGGGGCAAGATTGTCGTCGCAACGGTGATCGCGAGGGGCCGCGGTCCACATTCAACCAGTCCACAGAAACAAAAAAAGCACCACGATTGCTCGTGGTGCTTTTTGTTGTTGGTGGGGCGTCACAGATTCGAACTGTGGACCTACGGATTAAGAGTCCGCTGCTCTACCAGCTGAGCTAACGCCCCGTTGCTGCACTTCCTTGTTGCTTCAGTGCTGCAAGAGAGAGCGCATTATAGGAGGGAGGTCGGGGTGGCGCAAGTCTTTTCTCGAAAAAGATGAAAATATTTTATCTCTTGCGCATCGACACCACGCCGCGCCGCATTTTTCGCCCTAGAAGCCGGCCTTGATCCCGTTGACCCAGGATTTGGCCGGCAACCTGGTCTGGCTCTCGATGAGTGCCGCACGCGCATACAGTTCGGGGAAATCGAATGTCACCGCGCCCTTGAAGGCCAGTGCCACGACGTTGCCGTCATGGACTTCGGGCAGCGAGACCACGGTATCGAAAGCATATTCCATGGCCCGCAGGTTCTTGGCGTAGCTGGGATGATCGCCAAAGAGGTTGACCGTCATCACCCCGCCCGGTGCCAGGCTGTCATGGCAGGCCTGGTAGAACTCGGCGCTGTCGAGCACCGGTCCGCGCGCGGTGGCGTCATAGAGATCGACCTGCAGGGCGTCGATGATGCCGTGGCTGGCAGCGTGGACGATGAAGTCCATGGCATCGCTTTCGATGATCATCAGGCGCTCGTCCGGCTCCGGCAATTTGAACATGCTGTGACAGATCGCAATGACGGCCGGGTTCAGCTCCACGGCCGTCACCTGTGCCTGCGGGAATTGACGGTAGCTGAACTTGGTCAGTGCACCCGTGCCCAGGCCGAGCTGTACGATGTGGCGCGGTGCGCGGTTGAAGAGCATCCACGCCATCATCTGCTGGGCGTATTCCAGTTCGATCCAATCGGGTTTGCGGATGCGCATCGCACCCTGCACCCACTCGGTCCCGAAATGCAGGTAGCGTACGCCTTCCAGTTCGGAGAGCGTCACGGGGGCATATTTGGGTTTGCGCGGTTTGCTGGCGTCAGCTTCCAGCTGTTGGCGGCGACGATTGGGGCCGGCCTTGGTGTTGGCCTGGGCTTCGATGGATTTTCTTCGGATGAGCATGATATGAATGAAACGGCGCGGCAGCCGGGGAGGCCGCCTGCGGATGCCGAATGATACCTTGCCTTGGCGACTTGTCCGACACGGCCATCATCCAGCGCATGGCCATCCGGTGGCCGGGAAAGGTGATCCAGGCAGTTTTTGCCTCCATTTTGCGCATCGATACTGCTCAGTCTGCTCGGCCTCCATTACACTTCGACCATGTTCAAGAACCTCATCCTCTGCCTGAAGCTGGCCATCGTCTTCTGCGCCATCGTGTTTTTCGCGAAGGCGTTGCAGTATTTGATCTTCAATGGCGGGTTTTCGGGGGAGTTTTATGACTACCTGTTCCTCAGGAAGTGATTTAAAGAATGCTTGTTGTCGAAGATGCCGATGTGACCTTGATCACCCGGCGGGATGCCGGTATGCGAAGCCACTGACGATCAGCGCAATGCAGCCCGCCAGCGCGCCCGCTTGTCTTCATACCCCAACGCCGCATGCGCCGGACTGCTCGACGGCAGCACCACCACCCGATAGTCCTGCGCCTTGGCGCCCAGCGCCTTGGTCCCGATCTTGCCGGCGGTCCCACCATTGAAGGCGATGGTCTCCAGTGCAGGCAGTCTGGCGATCAGCGTCAGCAAGTCATTGCCGCTGTGATCCCTGATTTCGCTGTCCAGACTGCCGATACGCCTGGCCTGGGCGATCACATCCCACAAGCCGATGCGATGCTGCAGCAAGCTGGCCAGCCTGGCGGCATAGTCCATTGCGTAAAGGTCGACCCCGATCACTTCGCCGACCAGCCGCCAGAACGCATTGCGCGGATGCCCGTAATACTGCCGGATCGCCAGCGAAGCCGCTCCCGGCAGGCTGCCCAGGATCAGGATGCGCGTATCGGGTGCCACCACCGGCGCAAAGCTGGCCAGCAAGGGATCAGTTGCAGATGTATCTGCATCGTGGTCAGCATCAGCGGCGGAGGAAGGGCGAGCAGGCATGGAAACGGCTGGGATGAAAAGAATTTCAGCAAGCGCTACCCGCATCGCAGTGCGTGCACAATGGCGCGGCTGCAGAGGCGTCAGGCTTGCGGCAAAATGCACAAGAATTCACATCTTAGCGTAAGCTGCCTTGGCGTCACGCGCCGGGCCATTCATTCAAGGGAAACTGAACATGACAGATAAAGTCATCATCGTCACCGGCGGCAGCCGTGGCATCGGCGCGGCCACCGCGCTGCTGGCAGCCCAACGTGGCTACGCGGTCTGCGTCAACTACGTCTCCAACCGTGAGGCTGCCGAATCGGTGGCCGGGCAGATCCGCGCCGGCGGCGGCCGCGCCATCACCGTCGCGGGCGACGTCTCCAAAGAGGAGGACGTGCTGCGCCTGTTCACCACCACCGACCAGGAGCTGGGCCGCGTCACCGCCCTGGTCAACAACGCCGGCATCCTGGAGCACCAGTCCCGCCTGGAAGCCATGAGCGCCGAGCGCATCACCCGCGTGCTGGTGGCCAATGTCACCGGCAGCCTGCTGTGTGCGCGCGAGGCGGTCAAGCGCATGTCCACCCGTCACGGCGGGCAGGGCGGGGCCATCGTCAACCTTTCGTCGATGGCGGCCAAGTTGGGTGGTCCGGGGGAATACGTCGACTATGCCGCCTCCAAGGGCGCCATCGATGCCTTCACCATCGGCCTGGCCAAGGAAGTGGCTGCCGAGGGCATTCGCGTGAACGCCGTGCGTCCCGGCCTGATCTATACCGACATCCACGCCAGTGGTGGCGAAGCGGGCCGTGTCGACCGGCTCAAGGATGCCGTCCCCATGAAGCGCGGCGGCACCGCCGAGGAAGTGGCCAACGCCATCCTTTGGCTGCTGTCGGAAGAGTCTTCCTATGCCACCGGCACCTTCATTGACGTCTCCGGCGGCCGCTGAAGCTACGCCCGCTCATTGAACGAGGAGCTCCCATGGACAGCACCAGCACCGTCTCCCCGCGCCGCATCGATGTGCTGCTGGCCCGCTATGCCGAGAGCCATCGCCATCCGATGAATGAACTGATCCACTGCATCTGTGTGCCGGCCATCGTATTTTCGCTGTTCGGCCTGTGCTGGATCGTGTCGCCCGCCGTGGCCCTGGTGGTGGCCGCCGCTGCGCTGGCCTACTACCTGCGCCTGTCGCCGCCCTTTGCCGTAGGCATGCTGGCCATGTCGGCGGTGATGCTGGTGGTGCTGGCGCGATTGCCGCTGGGGGCCGTGCTGCCGGTGTCGGCGACGGTCTTCGTGCTGGCCTGGATCGGCCAGTTCATCGGCCACCGCATCGAGGGCAAGAAGCCATCCTTCTTCGAGGACCTGCGGTTTTTGCTGATTGGGCCCTTGTTCGTGCTGGCCTTCCTGTACCGCCGCTGGCACATCACGTATTGAGGCGCGCCACAGAGGACAGATTGTCGGCGCGGGACATCTTTGTATTAAGATGTAAAGGAATGTGTGCATCCGCGCCGGATGCGCGATCATGTTGCGTTCGCGCGGACGCCCGAATTCCCCCGCCGCCCGGAGACGGGCCAAACAGTTCTCAGTCGGAGTTTTCAGTATGAAGAAATTGATTTTGATCGCAGCCTTGGGCTCCCTGGTAGCCGGCTGCGCAGTGACACCCAACTCGGCCAGCGTCTACAACACCCGCCAGGCCCAGGGCGAGCAGACCGTGCGCATGGGCGTGGTCGAGTCGATCCGCAACGTCACTATCGACAAGGGTTCAAGCGGCATCGGCACCCTCGGTGGCGCCGCGCTGGGTGGCATCGCTGCCGGCTCCAACATCGGCGGCGGCAACGGCGCGCTGGCGGCCGGCATTGTCGGTGCGTTGGCCGGTGGTGTCCTGGGCAACCAGGCCGAAGCCCACCTGAACAACCGTCCGGGCCTGGAAATCACCGTGCGCCTGGACAACGGCGAACTGCGCGCCATCACCCAGGATGCAGATGAACCTTTCCGCGTCGGCGAGCGTGTGCGCCTGCTGTCCAACGGGCGTACTACCCGCGTGACGCACTGATCGTTGCCAGGCATATGAAGAAGCAGGACTGCGGTCCTGCTTTTTTTTCGCCGATTTCGCCCATTCATTCAGTTCCGTGCCCAAGGATCAGCAGGTTCTTGCTGCGATGAGGCGTCCGCCGGCCGGTCTCCCTGGGCCGTCTTGCCTGCCTTGGGCACCCACCTGCCGCCAACCGGGTGGCTAAACGCCGATATGAAAGAAAACGCCGCCCGGATAGTCCCCCAGGCGGCGTTCCTGCCCGCCAGGCCAGCGAGGGCGGCGGGCATGCGGCAACAGATGAACAGACTTACTTCGCGGCCATGGCCAGCAGCATGTCGTTCAGGCGCTTGACGAAGCTGGCCGGGTCGGCCAGCGCACCGCCTTCGGCCAGCAGGGCCTGGTCGTACAGGATGTGCGACCAGTCGTCGAAGCGCGCCTCTTCGTACTTCAGGCGTTGCACCAGCGGGTGGTCCGGGTTGATTTCCAGGGTCGGCTTGGACTCCGGTGCAGCCTGGCCGGCCGCCTTCAACATGCGCACCAGATTGCCCGAGAGCTCGTTCTCGTCGGCCACCAGGCAAGCCGGGGAGTCGGTCAGGCGGAAGGTCACGCGTACCTCCTTGGCCTTGTCGCCCAGGGCGGTCTTCATCTTCTCGACCAGATCCTTGTACTCGGCTTGCGTTTCTTCGTGCTGCTTCTTCTCGTCTTCGTTTTCCAGCTTGCCCAGGTCCAGGCCACCCTTGGCCACCGACGCCAGTTCCTTGCCCTCGAACTCGGTCAGGAAGGACAGCATCCACTCGTCCACGCGATCGGTCAGCAGCAGCACTTCCACGCCTTTCTTGCGGAAGATTTCCAGGTGCGGGCTGTTCTTGGCGGCCTGGAACGTCTCTGCGGTGACGTAGTAGATCTTGTCCTGTCCTTCCTTCATGCGGCCCACGTAATCGGCCAGCGACACATTCTGCACCTCGCTGTCGTTGTGGGTGGAAGCAAAGCGCAGCAGCTTGGCGATGCGATCCTTGTTGGCCGCATCCTCGCCGATGCCTTCCTTCAACACCTGGCCGAACTCGGTCCAGAAGGTGGTGTACTTGTCCTTCTGCGCCTGCTCTTCGCTGTTGGCCAGTTCTTCCAGCAGGCTCAGTACGCGCTTGGCCGAACCGTCGCGGATGGCGCGCACGTCGCGTGACTCCTGCAGGATCTCGCGCGAGACGTTCAACGGCAGATCGGCCGAATCGATCACGCCCTTGACGAAGCGCAGATACACCGGCATCAGCTGCTCGGCATCATCCATGATGAACACGCGCTTGACATACAGCTTGATGCCGCCGCGCTTGTTGCGGTCCCACAGGTCGAAGGGGGCGCGCGCCGGGATGTAGAGCAGCTGGGTGTATTCACTGCGGCCTTCCACGCGGTTGTGGGTGTAGGCCAGCGGCGCGCCGAAGTCGTGCGAGACGTGCTTGTAGAACTCTTCATACTGCTCGGGCGTGATGTCCGACTTGCTGCGGGTCCACAGGGCGCTGGCCTGGTTGACCGTTTCCAGCTCGTCCTTCAGCACGGTTTCCTTCTTTTCCTCATCCCATTCTTCCTTGTTCATCAGGATGGGCAGGGAGATGTGGTCGGAATACTTGCGGATGATGGACTTCAGTTGCCATGCGGAAAGGAATTCATCTTCGCCCTCACGCAGGTGCAGGATGATGTCGGTCCCGCGACCCGGCTTGTCGATCTGCTCGATGCTGAAGTCGCCCGCACCTTCGGATTCCCAGCGCACGCCTTCGGAAGCGGGCGTGCCGGCACGGCGCGTCTCGACCGTGATGCGATCGGCGATGATGAAGCCCGAATAGAAGCCCACGCCAAACTGGCCGATCAGGGCGGCGTCCTTCTGCTGGTCACCCGACAGGCGCGAGAAGAATTCCTTGGTGCCCGACTTGGCGATGGTGCCCAGGTGCGAGATGGCCTCGTCACGGTTCATGCCGATGCCGTTGTCGGAGATGGTGATGGTGCGCGCCGCCTTGTCGAAGCTGATCTTGATCTTCAGTTCCGGATCGTCCTCGAACAGACTGCCATCGTTGATGGCCTCAAAGCGCAGCTTGTCGGCCGCATCCGAGGCATTGGAGACCAGCTCGCGCAGGAAGATTTCCTTGTTCGAATACAGCGAGTGGATCATCAATTGCAGCAGTTGCTTGACTTCGGCCTGGAAGCCCATGGTCTGTTTTTCGGTTGCCATGCGGTTGTCCTTATTGAAGAAAGGGATGAGTGAAATAGGCAGAGCTAATCGTCTGTGGGCAGGATATAGGGAGAGACTTGTGGTTTTTCAACCGCATTTTTGTTGTTTTTGTTCTCTCTGTTGCCCCTCCGGCATTTCCCGATGGCATGACGGCAACAAGCTGACCATAATTGCCGAAGTTAACTTTTATCAAGTCAATTGAAATTAAACGATTTTTCCCGTCTTTTTGTAATTGAGCTGCAATTCGCCGGTGATAGAATTGTTTTAACAAAATAGTAACAAATTCGATCAGGCTGATCGAACGGATGTGCAGGCCGGTGCTTCACAAGAAAAAGAACAGGAGTTCCCCGGCTTGATGACGGGAATCGCGGCGAGGGCTGCAGATTCTTTCCTGGGATGCGGGTTGGGTAGGGGAGGCCGGTGGGATACCGGCTGATCGTGTTGATGAGAGTTCTTAAAAGCAAGCGTTTCATACTGGGCGTTTCACTTGGCTTGGCCGCGCATCATGCGCTGCTGGCGGCGGACAAGCCGCCGCTGGCCGCCGCCACAGCCATGCAGGCCACACCGTCCACGGCCGACAACAAGCTCGATACGCCGCCCCAGATCCGTCTGGGTGCCGATCCTGCCGGGCCGTCCGCCGCCGATTACCGCCTGCCGGGTTTGCCGGCCGACACCCCGCCGGGCTCGCCGCAGGATGAAATCCTGCTGTTGCTGCGCCAGTCCGATCCGGACTTTGCCGGCAACCGGATCGCCCTGCCGCAGATCAGCATCGTCACCGAAGGCGAGACCGTAGCGGACCTGAGTCTGCGCAGCGTGCTGGACCTTGCCCTCAACAACAGCTACAGCTACGCCGCCACGGCGGCCCAGGCCGACCAGGCGCGCTATGCTTCCAAGGCCACGGCCGGCCAGTTGGGGCCGACTCTGGATGTGCGGGCGCAGAAGGGCAATGAATATTCCTCGCCGTCCTCGGTGATCGATCCCAATACCGGCCTGATCCAGCGCGCCTCCTATCACAAGCGCTGGGACGTGACCGTGATCGGTCGCCAGCCCATCTTCGCACCCGGTTCGTATTACGACTACCGCAAGAGCAGCGCGCTGGCCGATGCCGCCGACCTGCGCCGCGACGATGCCCGCGAGACCCTGTATTACAACGCCATCAAGGCGTATTACGACGTCATGCGCGCCTATGCCACGCTGTCGTTCTCGCGCAGTTATGCGCAACGTATGGCCGCCTTGCTGGACTACATGAACAAGCGCCTCCAGGGCGGCGGCGCCAGCCGCATCGATTTTGAACGGGTGCGCGGGCGCTCGCTCACGGCCCAGTCGGCCGTGGCCGAGGCCGAAGGCGCGCTGGAAAGCGCCATGGTGACGCTGAACCAGATCACCGGCCGCAAGATCGAGCAGATCGAGGTGCCGGACCACATGATGCCGGTCGTGCCCGACACCTCCAAGCTGGCCCTGCAGGATGTCTACGACACCAACCCCGGCGTGCGCGCGGCGCGGCGTGATGTCGATGCCGCCAATCAGGAACTGAAGTCGGCGCGCGCCAGGTTCTCGCCCACGCTGGCGCTGGAATGGACCCAGACCAAGACCCGGGGTGCCGGTGGCGCCATCGACACCACCGACAACAGCCTGCAGCTGACCACCGATCGTCGCCTGATGATGGTGGTGACCATGAACCTGCTCAATGGCGGGTCCGACCTGTATTACAGCAAGCAGGCCGGCGCCAAGTACGTGGAAAAGAGCAATACCGCGCTCGACCTGGAACGCAAATTGCGTGAGCAGATCGAGATCAACTACCGCACCCTGGGCGCGGTGCGAAAGCGCATGGAGATCTCGCGCCAGGCCTATCTCACCAACGCCAACGTGGCCGACGTCTTCCTGGAGCAGCTCTCCACCGGCAGCAAGCAATTGCTGGACGTGCTGGACGCCTACCAGCAGGCCTACCAGGCGCGCATGGACTTTGCCAACCTGTTGTTCCAGCAGGCCGATATCAGCTACCAGATCCTGCGCAACACCGGTCGCGCATCGGCGCTGGAAACTCTGCCCGCGCGGGCAGCCAAATAGGACGGGGGAACCATGGAGGGCGGACGTGAGCAGAATTTCTGGCCAGGCTTCGTGGACGCACTGTCCAACGTGGTGCTGGTGATGATCTTCGTGGTGGTGGTGTTCGTGGTGACGCTGTTTTACTACTCCCAGAAGCTGGCGCAGATGAAGGTCAGCAAGCTGATCTCGCAGGGCCAGGTGCAGGTTGTGGGCCAATCCAAGGCAACCAAGACCGATACCATCGCCACCGCCGACAGCAACAGCACCAACAGTGCCGAGACCCCGGGCGAGCGCGAGAAGGCGCAGGAGATCGAACAGTTGAAGCGCGAAGTGGCCAGCCTCAAAGCCAGGCTGGCGGCGCCGCCGCTGCAATCCGACAATGGCAGCCTGCGCAGCGCCGCCGCGCCGTCCAGCCCCAACGCCATCCAGGTCAAGACCGAACCCAATGACAAGGAAGTTGCGCCCGGCCTGCGCATCGATGCCAACGAAAAGGCCGTGACCCTGAACTTCGACGCCGACTCCACCCAGTTGAACGAGGAGGGTAGCCGTGCCCTCGACAAGAGCATCGGCGACTGGGTGCGCCGCGCCAAGTCCAGCCAGGGCAAGATCGTGGTCACGGGCGTCATCGGCAGCGGCGCCTACAGCGAGAGCCGGCGCCGCGCCTACTACCGTACGGTGGCGGTACGCAACTACCTCATCGACGCCGGCGTGGACAAGGCGCGCGTCACCAGTCGCGTGGCTACCGATGAAAACGGCAACGGCAACGATGCTCGTGTGATCGTGCAATACCAGGCCCAGCCAAAATGACGCTCTCGCTCAAGCCCGGCACCGGCCACGGGATCAGTTCCCGCAGCAAGGGCTTCATGCGCCGCGTGGCGCCGCGGCTGGACCGTCGCCTGGGCCAGTTGCAGAGCATGCCGCGACCGCGCCTGG
This sequence comes from Herbaspirillum sp. FG34, assembly GCF_057809315.1. Classification (NCBI taxonomy): domain Bacteria; kingdom Pseudomonadati; phylum Pseudomonadota; class Betaproteobacteria; order Burkholderiales; family Oxalobacteraceae; genus Herbaspirillum; species Herbaspirillum sp. FG34. The sequence goes on from NZ_JBMDJS010000006.1 coordinate 120,298, forward strand.
CGGTGCTGGCCTGCGCGCTGTTGCTGGTCTTGCTGGTGATCTGGTCGATGCTGGCCCCCATCGACATGGTGGTGCGGGGCAACGGGCGCATCGTCGCCTCCGAACACAACCAGATCATCCAGCATCTGGAAGGCGGCATCGTCTCGGCCATCCTGGTGCGCGAGGGTGCGGTGGTCAGGAAGGGCCAGACCCTGGTCTCGATTGCTGACGTGCGCGCCAATGCCGACCTCGGCGAAGGCCGCGTGAAGATTCTCGGCCTGCGCGCCAAGATCGCACGCCTCTCGGCCGAAGCCGCCGGAGCCGCCAGCCTGCAGATGCCGGCCGACCTGGAACACGACGACCCCGCCGTGCAAAGCGAACAGGCCGCCTTCGCTGCGCGCTCGGCCAAGCTCACGCAGGAAATGTCGGTATTGCGCGAACAGTCCGCGCAACGCCAGGCCGAACTGGGTGAAGCCATCAGTCGCCAGAAGAGCCAGACCAGCGAACTGGATCTGGCACAGCGCCAGTACAAGCTGATCCACAACATGCTCGAACGCAATGCCGCCTCGCAGCTGGAAGACATCCAGGCCGCTGCCCGCGTGCAGGATGCGCAGAGCAAGCTCTCCGCCAACGAAGCCATGATCCCGCGCCTGAAGGCCGCCATCGCCGAGTCCCAGGCCAAGATGGGAGAAGCGTCGTCGCGCTTCCGATCGGATGCCCGCACCGAGCTGACCGCCGCCGAAAACGAACTGGCCCGCCTGCAGGAAGAGATCAAGTCGCGCAATGACCGCGTCTCGCGCTCGGAGGTGAAGGCGCCCATGGATGGCGTGGTCAACCGCGTGCTGATCAATACCGTCGGCGGTGTGGTCCGCCCGGGCGACCCCATCATCGAGATGACCCCCAGCGATGACAAGCTGGTGATCGAAGCCCGCATCTCCCCCACCGACCGCGCCGAACTGGTCACCGGTGCCAAGGCGCGCGTGAAGGTATCGGCCTATGACTATGGCGTCTATGGCGCCATGGAAGGCGTGGTCACCGAGATCAGCGCCGACACCGTCCCCGATGACAACAATCCGCGCGGCGAGCGCAGCTACCGCATCAAGATCGCCGTGCAGCGCGGCGACAACGAACTGCAGCGCAAGCTGGCCCTGATGCCCGGCATGACCGCCAGCGCCGACATCATTGTTGGCCGCCGCACGGTGTGGCAATACCTGATGTCGCCGCTGTCGCGCTTCGGCCAGGGTGCCCTGCGGGAGCCGCGATGAACTGCGCCGCCATCCCCGCAGTGACTTATGCTTCGCCGCAAAGCCTCATCCACCAAGGCTTTGCGGCAGTTGACGTTTTCTGCACCAGCCATTTTCCCTGCGTTCTTTTCTCCGGAACCTCGCACGTATGAAAAATCTTCGCCAGTTCTACGCACTTGCCGCCATCCCGACGCTCCTGCTGCTGTTCGGGGCCTTCCTGTTCCGGGCCTTCGTGGGGCATGCGATCCAGATCAATCCCTTCCTCAATCTCTTCATCATCGCCGTGGCGGTGTTCGGGGTGAGCCTGATCTTCTACAACCTCTATCGCGTCAACTGGGAATACGACAAGCTGATGCAGTTCTACGACCGCACCAAGGCCGGCGAATCGATGGACAGCCTGGTCAAGGCGCCCGAGTTCGAGGGCACGGAGATCGGCCAGGTGCTGGTCTCGGTGGCCAGCACCAAGGGTCGCCTGACCTCGCGTATCGAACAGGAAACCATCGAGGGCTCGCTGCATGACTTGCGCGCCCATCTCGATGCCAAGACCGAGTTCCCGCAATTCCTGACCGGTTTCATGATCGCGCTGGGCCTGCTGGGCACCTTCATCGGTCTGCTGGAAACGCTGGTCAGCACGGCGGCGCTCATCGACGGCTTCGGCAAGGCCAGTGCCGGTGGCGACATGGATGCCTCCTTCATGCACCTGGTGGCCGACCTGCAAAAGCCGCTGGCGTCGATGGGGACGGCCTTCTCGGCGTCGATGTTCGGTCTGATCGGTTCGCTGGCCCTGGGCCTGACGTTGACGCCCCTGCGCGCGGCCAGCAAGAAGCTGGTCACCCGGGCCCGCGAATGTATCAGCGACATGGTGCAGCACGTGGTGCACGACATGAGCGGCCCGGCCGCCACCCAGCGCCAGGGCGTCTCCGAAACCTTCCTCGCCGAATTCCTGCAGGACCTCATGGTGTTGCAGCGCGAATCGATCATGGCTGCGCGCAACAGTTCGGAAGCCTCGCTGCAGGCCGGCATCAAGCTGGAAGGTCTGAACGATCGCTTGAACAACATCGTCCAGCTCTTCAACGACAGCATGGAAGAGTCGCGCAGCCTGCGCCAACTGGTGGCCTTCGGCCCGCGCATGCACGAAACCGCGCAGCAGACGCTGGAAGAAATCCGCAACGTCGGCCAGCTGATCAACACCAAGATCACCTCGGCGCGCGATCTTTCCGACAGCCTGTCCTCGCTGGAAGAGCGCCTCTCCGTCAATGGCGATATCGCCAATCGCACCTTCGAAGTGCTGCCGCAGATCGTCACTACCATCCAGACCGGCCAACTGGCGTTGTCCACGGCGCTCAATTCCTTGCAGGCGCAGCAGGGCGAAATCTCCAGCATGAACGAGAAGAACGCGCAGAATATTGCGCAACTGCCGGCGCTGCTGAACCAGATCTCGGTACGCCTGGCCGACGAGATGGGCGCCATCCAGTACCAGGGCGAACTGCAGGCCACCGTGGCGGCTCGTCTGAACGAACTGGGCAACACCATCGGCGAGAACTCCAGCAACATGGCGCGCGATGCGCTCTCCGCACGCCAGCTGCAGATCGACCTGGCCAAGCACATGGCGACCCAGAACGACCGCGTCAAGAACCTGGGGGCCATCCCGCAATCGCTGACCTCCATCACCGAAGCGCTGATGCGCCAGAACATCAACTGGCAGACCGTCATCGAAGAAATGCGCAGCGGGCGCCAGACCATGGTCAAGGACCTGCGTCTGGAGCTGCGCGAAGCGATCCGCGAACTCACCGCGACCAATCGCGGCGGCCAGGCCTGATGCCGGCCTGACGACGATCACCGCGCACCATGAACGCCAGCGAACAGGTCCACATCGATCAGCCGCAAGTGCTCGCGGGTCTGCGCGCCGATCCGTCCTACCTGACGCTGTTGCGTGCCTATGGCAGCCGTTTCGTCGAGATCATCGTCGCCGGCATCCTGGTCAATCTGCTGGGCTTGTTGATGCCGCTGTATTCGCGGCTGATCTACGACAAGGTGCTGGGCAATCACATCCCGGAAACGCTCTGGGCGCTGACGCTGGGCATGCTGCTCTTCATCGGGCTGGAGCTGGTGTTGCGCATCATCCGCGTGTATTACACCGAGCAACTGGCCGGTCGCCTGGATGGCGAATTCGACGAAGTCTCGGCACGCCGCCTGCTGACAGCCAAGGTACAGGCCCCGGTGGGCGTGGTGCTGGCGCGCTACCGCGATCTGTCGGCCGCACGCGACCTGCTGTCCTCCAACTACATGCTGCTGCTGGTGGACCTGCCGTTCCTGGCGCTGTATCTGGTGGTGCTGGGCCTGATCGGCGGCCACATGGTGTGGGTGCTGCTGGTGGGCGGTGCCTTGCTGGTGGGGCTGCAACTGCTGCTGAAGGTGCCGGCCAACGATTACGCCCATGCCGCCATGAAGGCCGGCACCGGCAAGGTCGACAAGCTGGCCAGCATCGTCTACGGTATGGAAACGCTCAAGACCACGCCCCTGCAGGACCGCCTCATGCGCGCCTTCCTGGCCGATGCCGGCGCCAATGCCGTGGCCCAGGCCAAGAGCCGTTTCTGGATGAACACCAGCTACGCCATCTCCACCGTCGGCTACACCTTCATCTCGGTGGCCACGCTGGTGGTCGGTGTCTATCTGGTGGAAGACAACCTGCTGACCGTCGGTGCGCTCATCGCCTGTTCGCTGCTGATCAGTCGCGCCACCACGGTGCTGTCCTCGCTGGCCGCGCTGTTGGGGCGCATCGAGATGTTCCGCCGTGCCCGCGCCGAATTCGACCAGCTGTTCGAAGAGCAGGAAGAAACCCCGACCGCCGACGTGCTACGCCAGGAAATGCGCGGCCTGATCCAGGTCGGCAATCTGCTGCTGCACCTGGACCAGAAGGAAAATGCGACCCTGAAGAATATTTCGCTGACCATCCAGCCTGGCGAGAAGGTCGGCCTGGTAGGACGTTCCGGCTCCGGCAAGTCCACGCTGCTGCGGGCGCTGGCCGGATTGCACAAGCCCGACGAAGGCCACGTCCTCATCGATGGCGTGGCCGTGACGGCCTATGCCCCCGAAGTGCGCATGCGCTGCATCGGCTTCAAGCCGCAGGAACCCTTCCTCTTCGATGGCACGGTGGCGGCCAACATTTTTGTGGGCGACCGCGTGCCGGGGCAGGTTTATGAAGCGGCGCTGGCGGTATCGTCACTGGATGACCTGATCGCGCGCGGCGAGCTGCGCCTGGATCAGGCCATCAAGGCGCCCGGCAATCTCTCCGGCGGCCAGCGTCAGATGGTGGCATTGGCCCGCGTGATCGCCTGCACCCCGCGCATCCTGCTGCTGGACGAACCGACGACCGGCGTGGACCAGCAGACCGAGGCCCGCATCATCGAGCGGCTGGCGGCCTATGCAGGCCCGCGCACGCTGGTGGTGGCCACCCATAGCCCGGCGCTGTTGCGCCACGTGGACCGCATCATCGTCATCGAGGGCGGGCGCATCGTGGCAGACGGACCGCGCGACCAGATTTTGCAGTGACTCTGCCAGGCAGGATCACACCGAACCAGATTCGAAACTCGAACGATCTTCGATAGCGAGGAAACATGGCAACCGCAAGCTCATCACAAGCGAACTCCGCGGACAAGGTGGCAGGCCCCGTCAAGGTGGTCATGCCCGACCAGGCCGGCAGCTTCCAGGTCAGCGCCACCCGCGCGGCCGTGCAGCACGTGCAGGTGGTCGACGTGGACATGGTGCTGCACATGGCCGATGGCACCAAGGTGGTGCTGGCCGGCGGCGCCATGGAGGCGATGGACGACAAGTCCAAGGTCAAGTTCACCGACACCAGCGCCGATACCGGCAAGCTGCTCGATACCGTGGGCAAGATCGCGCTCAAGCCCAACGATCAGTCGCGCGTGCTCAATTCCGATCCCGTGAGCTCGGCGCCCAACGTGGCCCCGGCCCAGACGGTGACGGTGGATCGCAACTCGGCCAGCATCGGCGGCGAGGGCGCCACCCAGTTCGCCCAGATCATCAGTGACAATGCGGCGTCCCTGACCAGCAGCAGCGCCAGCTCCAAGTCGGCCACCTCGGCAGGTCCTGTCGTCGGCGGCGATACCACCCACACCACCGTGGGGGCCACGGCAGCGGCGGCGCAGGATCTGGTGTCCAACACTCCCCCGGTGTTTTCGCCCCAGATCAATCCCAATTCCAACGACGCCCCCGTCAAGCCGAGCGATCTGCAGCTGCCGCCGGAACGCCCCGGCAGCCAGCCCTCCACCATCGTGGTCGATCCTTCGCAGCCATCGATGGCGATCAAGCTGGTCAACCTCGCCACGACCACGCAGAGCGGCGATGTTCTCCGGGGGAGCGGTGGCGTGGCCGCTTCGGCTAGCGATGCCGGGCTGCCGCTGCAGTTCAGTACCCAGGTCATCAATGCCCCCGACAGCGTGCATACGATCTACGCGGCGGGCAACAATGCCGGCACCTTCATCAAGGTGTTCGACGTCACCATCACCGGCAGTGGCACGGTGGTGTCGGTGACGGTCTCGGGAGTACCGGCGGGCATGTCCATCGTCAACGGTACCGACCTCGGTGGCGGACGTTTCCAGGTGTCGGTGGCGGCCGGTCAAACCGACTTCCCATTACAGTTCCAGTACGGTACGGTGGAAGCCAATTCAGCCTCACCGGTACACCAGGCTTTCGATCTGAGCTTCACCACCGTGGTGGCTACCTCCAATGGCCAGCTCACCCTGAACGACACTCGCCACGTGGCCATCAAGGATGCCAGTGCCTATGGTGACCTGAGCTATCTCGACCCGGCCACCGGCGACCCGGTGCTGGTGCTGCCGGCCCAGGGCCTGCCGCACGAGATCCATGCCGGCAACGGTGGCGTGACCGTCTATGGCAGCAACGCCAATGACTTGCTCTATGGCGGCACCGGCAACGACGTGCTGATCGGCGGCAGCGGCAATACCTTCTTCGAAGGGGGCGCCGGCGCCGACCAGATCGTGGGCGGCCTCAACAGCACCGGCACCAACGTGAACACGGCCAGCTATGCGGGGTCCTCCGCCGGTGTGACAGTCAACCTGGTCACCGGGGCGGGCACGGGCGGGGATGCCCAGGGCGACCAGCTGAGCAATATCCAGAACCTGCGCGGCAGTGCCTTCGACGATACCTTCGTGGTCAATGCAGCGGTCAACCGACTCGACGGTGGCAGCGGCGGGTCCGATACAGTGTCGTACGCTTCATCGAACAGTGCCGTGACAGTCAACCTGGTCACCGGCACCGGGTCGGGCGGATACGCGCAGGGCGACACCTATACACATATCCAGAACGCCATCGGCAGCGACTACAACGACATCTTCATCGCCAGTGGCGACGCCAACCGCTTCGATGGCGGGCTGGGTTCCAATACGGTGTCCTATGTCAACTCCAATGCCGGGGTGAACGTCAACCTGCAAAGCGGGGTGGGCAGCGGCGGGGCGGCGGCGGGCGATAGCTACGTGCGCATCCAGAACGTCATCGGTACCGCCTACAACGATACCTTCGTGGGCAGCGCCGACGCCAACAGTTTCGATGGCGGCAGCGGCGGCAGCGATACGGTCAGCTATGCCGGGTCGACGACGGGAGTATCGATCAACTTCGTCTCCGGACGCGGTACCGGCGGCTATGCCGAGGGCGACAGCTACAACCACATCCAGAATGCCATCGGCTCGGCCTTTGACGACGTCTTCATCGCCGGGGTGGACAGCGTGCACTTCGATGGCGGCAGCGGCGGGTCCGATACGGTGAACTACGGGGCATCGACCGGCGCGGTCACGGTGAACATGATCACCCTGAGCGGCAGCGGCGGCTATGCGCAGAACAATACCTATACCAACATCCAGAACATCGTCGGCAGTTCATATTCCGATACCTTCATCGCCAGTGCTGCCGCCAACAACTTCAACGGTGGGCTGGGCGGTTCGGATACGGTCAGCTATGCCAATTCCAATGCCGCCGTCACGGTCGACCTGACGCACTCGGATGGCACCGGTACCTCTGGCGGTTATGCCCAGGGTGACGTGCTGGCGCACATCCAGAACCTGGTCGGCAGCAGCTTCAACGATACCTTCATTGCCAGCGCCGACGTCAACAACTTCGACGGCGGCGCTGGCTCCAATACGGTCAGCTACATCTACTCGACAGGTGGCGTGACGGTCGATCTCACCAATGCCATCGGCACCGGTACCGGCGGCTACTATGCGGCGGGCGACTCCTTCAGCAACATCCAGAACCTGATCGGCAGTGCCTACGACGATACCTTCGTAGCCAGCGCCGATGCCAATACCTTCGATGGCGCCGGTTCCAATCACAACCGCGTCAGCTATGCCGCCTCCACCACGGCGGTCACGGTGGACCTGAACTACACCGACGGCACCGGCACCTCAGGCGGCTACGCCCAGGGCGACAAGCTCTCCAACATCCAGGACCTCACCGGCGGTGTTGGCAATGACAGCTTCGTGGCCAGTGCCGCGGCCAACAACTTCGACGGCGGAGCCGGATCCAACCGGGTCAGCTATGCCGCATCGAACGCCGGCGTCACGGTGGATCTGGTGCTGGGCAGCGGCAGCGGCGGCTATGCCGACAACGATACCTACGTCAACATCCAGAACGTCACCGGCAGCGCCTCCGACGACACCTTCATCGCCAGCCTGGCTGCCAATGATTTCGTCGGCGGGGCCGGCACCAATACGGTGAGCTATGCCAAGGCCAGCGACGGCAACGGCGTCACCGTCGACCTGTTCCATGGAACCGGCAGCAACGGCTTCGCCGGGGGCGACACCTACAGCGGCATCCAGAACGTGATCGGTTCGGCCTACGACGATACCTTCATCGCCGACAGCAACAGCAATGTCCTTGCCGGCGGGCTGGGTTCCAATACGGTCAGCTATGCCTTCTCGACGGCGGCAGTCACCGTCAACCTGGTGACCGGCAGCGGCAGTGGCGGCTTTGCCGCGGGCGATACCTACACCGGCATCCAGAACGTGGTCGGCTCCTCGCTCGACGACGTCATCATCGCCAGCAGCGAGGCCAACAGCATCGATGGCGGCACCAGCACGGCCAGTTCGCACAATCGCGTCAGCTATGCCGGTTCCGACGCCGCCGTCACGGTGGACCTGAGCTTCACCAATGGTAGCGGCACCTCCGGCGGCTATGCGGCGGGCGACAAGCTGGTGAATGTGCAGGACCTCACCGGCAGCATCTACGATGACACCTTCGTGGCCAGTCTGGCGGCCAACAATTTCGACGGCGGTAGCGGGTCGCTGCACAACCGGGTCAGCTATGCGCACTCGACCACCAGCGAGACCATCAACCTCTTCACCAGCAGCGGCAGCGGCACCTACGCTGCGGGCGATACCTACACCAACATCCAGGACGTGACCGGTGGTTCGGGCGACGACCTCATCATCGCCAACGCCGCCGCCAACTTCATCGATGGCGGCAGCAGCACGGCCAGCTCGCACAATCGCGTGAGCTACGTCAACTCGAGCGTGGCCGAGACGGTGGACCTGTTCAATGGCGTGGGCACAGGCGGTACCGGCAGCCTGGCCAATGGCGATACCTACGTCAACATCCAGGACGCCACCGGTGGCAGCGCCGATGACACCTTCATCGCCAGTGCTGCGGCCAATCATTTCGACGGCAGCGGCGGCACGCACAACCAGGTCAGCTACGCCAACTCCAGTGTCGACGAGACGATCGACCTGCTCGCCGGCCAGGGCAGCGGCGGCACCGGCAGCCTGGCAGCAGGCGACACCTACACCAACATCCAGGATGCCACCGGTGGCAGCGGCAACGACACCTTCTATGGCAACACGGTGGCCAACCGCTTCGATGGTGGCGGCGGCAGTCACAACCGGGTCAACTACGCCAGCTCCACCGTGGCCGAGACCGTGAACCTGTTCGCCGGTACCGGGTCGGGTGGCACGGGCAGTCTGGCCAATGGCGACACTTACACGAACATCCAGGATGTGACCGGTGGTACGGCCGATGACGTCTTCATCGCCAGCGCGGCGGCCAACGCCTTCGACGGTGGCAGCGGCTCGCTGCACAACCGTGTGAGTTACACCAATTCCGCCGTGGATGAAACCGTCAACCTGGTCACCGGCCAGGGCACGGGTGGCACCGGCAGTCTGGCCAACGGCGACACCTACATCAACATCCAGGACGTCACCGGCGGGGGCGGCAATGACACCTTCTACGGCAACACGGCGGCCAACAACTTCGATGGTGGTGGGGGCAGCCATAACCGGGTCAACTACAGCAGCTCCACGGTCTCCGAAACGGTCGACCTGTTCACCGGCAATGGCAGTGGCAGCACCGGCAGTCTGGCCAATGGCGATACTTACACCAACATCCAGGACGTTACCGGCGGTGTGGCCGATGATCTCTTCGTAGCCAGCGCGGCGGCCAACAACTTCGATGGCGGCACCAGTACGGCCAGTTCGCACAACCGTGTCAGCTATGCCAACTCCACGACCAATGAGACCATCAACCTTGTCACCGGACTGGGCAGCGGCACGCTGGCAGCCGGCGACACCTACACCAACATCCAGGATGCCACCGGCGGCAGCGGCAATGACACCTTCTACGGCAACAGCGCCGCCAACAGTTTCGATGGCGGTGGCGGTACGCACAACCGGGTCAATTATTCCAACTCCACGGTCGATGAAACCGTCAACCTGATCGCAGGCACCGGCAGCGGCGGTACGAACAGCCTGGCCAATGGCGATACCTACACCAACATCCAGGACGTGACCGGTGGCAGCGGTAATGACACCTTCTACGGCACCAGTGCCGCCAACTTCTTCGATGGCGGTGGCGGCAGTCACAACCGCGTCAACTACAGCAGTTCCACCGTGGCCGAAACGGTCAACCTGTTCAACGGCACCGGCAGCGGTGGCGCGAACAGCCTGGCCAATGGCGATACCTATACCAACATCCAGGACGTCACAGGCGGCTCGGCCGATGATGTCTTCATCGCCAACAGCGCGGCCAACTTCTTCGACGGCGGCACCAGTACGGCCAGTTCGCACAACCTGGTCAGCTACGCCAATTCCAGTGCCGACGAAACCGTCAACCTGGTCACCGGCACCGGCAGTGGTGGCACGGGCAGCCTGGCCAATGGCGATACCTACATCAACATTCAGGACGTCACCGGTGGCGGCGGCAACGACACTTTCTACGGTAACAGCGCGGCCAACAAATTCGATGGCGGTGGTGGCAGCCACAACCGCGTCAACTACAGTACCTCGAGCGTCTCGGAGACCATCGACCTGTTCAACGGCAGCGGCAGCGGCGGCACGGGCAGCCTGTCCAACGGTGATACCTACACCAACATCCAGGACGCCACCGGCGGCACCGCCGATGACGTCTTCATCGCCAGCGCAGCGGCCAACGCTCTCGATGGCGGCACCGGTTCGCTGCACAACCGCGTGAGCTACGTCAATTCCAGCGCCGATGAAACCATCAACCTGCTCACCGGCAGTGGCAGCGGCGGCACGGGCAGCCTGGCCAATGGCGATACTTACGCCAACATCCAGGATGCCACTGGCGGCAGCGGCAATGACACCATCGTGGCCAGCCTGGCGGTGAACTTCATGGATGGCGGTGCCGGGTCCAATACCGTCAGCTATGCCGGCTCGGCCAGCAGCAATAGTTCCACCGGCGTGACGGTGAATCTCTCAACCGGTGTCGGCAGCGGCAACTACGCCCAGGGCGATATCTACGCCAACATCCAGAACGTGATCGGCAGCGACTGGGCCGATACCCTGACCGGCTTCGCCACGGCGGGTGTGAGCTCGGTGCTGACCGGCGGCAAGGGCGCTGACAGCCTCACTGCCGTGCTCGCCAACCGTGCCGATACCTATGCGTCCTATGCCGGCTCGTCAGCGGGCGTGAGCATCAACCTGCAGGCCGGCACCGGCAGCGGCGGCGATGCCCAGGGCGATACGCTGTTCAACATCGACAACCTCATCGGCAGCAGCCAGAACGACACCTTCTTCGCCAGTGCCAATGCCAACAAGCTCAGTGGTGGCGCGGGGGGCTCCGATACGGTCAACTACTCGCTCTCCACCAGCGGTGACGGTACTACCGGCGTGACCGTGGACCTGTCCACGGGCACCGGCAGCGGCAACTATGCGCAGGGCGACACCTATGTCAGCATCGAAAATGCAGTCGGCAGTGCCTTCAACGACACCCTGACCGGCTTCGCCACGGCGGGTACGCAGTCGGTGCTGGAGGGCGGTGCAGGCGCGGACACCATCACCGCGGTCAACGGCAATCGTGCGTCGACCTATGCCTCGTATGCCGGTTCCGGCTCGGCCGTGACCATCGACCTCAAGAACGGATCCGGTACGGGAGGAGATGCCCAGGGCGATATCCTGGTCAACATCGACAACGTCATCGGCAGCGCCTTCAACGACCTCTTCAAGGCCAGTACCCAGGCCAACAAGTTCGACGGCGGCAGCAATGGCGTGGACACCGTCAGCTACGAATACGATACCGGCGGCGTGACCGTGGACCTGACCAATACCCTGGCGGCCACCGGCACCTATGCGGCGGGTGACACCTTCACCAACATCGACAACCTCACCGGCGGCGCGGGCAACGATACTTTCTATGCCAGCGGCGTCGCCAATTTCTTCGATGGCGGGGCGGGCAACAACACCGTCAACTATGCACGCTCGGGCAGCTCGGCGGTGGTGGTGGATCTGTTCCATGGCACCGGCAGTGGCGGTTATGCAGCCGGGGATACCTACGCCAACATCCAGAACGCTACCGGCAGTGCCGGCAGCGATACCTTCTATGCCAGCAGTGCGGCCAACATCTTCAACGGCGGGGCAGGGGGGAGCGATACGGTCAGCTACCTGTATTCGACCGGCAGTACGATCTCCGCCAGCCTGGTGTCGGGTGGTAGCGGCGGCGATGCCAGCGGCGACAGCTACATCGGCATTGCCAACCTGGAAGGGAGTGCCAACGTCGATAGCACCCTGACCGGCAACAGTGCGGCCAACGTGCTCTCTGCGCGTGGCACCACCACCACCAACGTACTCGATGGCGGCGGCGCCAGTTCGGGCACCGACATCTTCAACGTGGTCGATGGCGGCAGCAATTCGGTCACGGTGGGCAGCGGCAGCAACCTGATCAACGTCAGTGCCGGCTCGCACAGTTCGGCGGGGGCGCAGAGCGACATGGTCAACCAGACCACCGGCAGCGCCAACATCCACAGCATCAGCGGTGGCGCCGGCGTGACCACGCTGCATTTCGCCGATCTGGGTTCGACGCTCAATCTGAGCAACTTCTCCAGCAAGGTCACCGGCATCACCACACTGGACGTGAGTGCCGGCAGCGGTACCAACGTCATCATCACGGCCGATGACGTGCGTCAGATGGGCATGGACGGCAGCGGCATCTCCAAGGTGCTGACCGTCAAGATGAGTTCCTCGGAGAGCTTGCAGATCATGGCCAATGGTTCTGACCACTACGTCTACTTCCCCGGTTCGACCGACTATGCCTTCTACAACGCCAGCAATCAGGAAATTGCCCGCATCCATCTGGTGACGGCCTGATGGAACGATGAGCCGGGGCCGGCCTGCCGTGCGGGAAGAGGGCGATGGTCAGCGGTCCATCGCCTTTTCCAGGAAGCGCCAGATGCCGGGGTCCGACATCCCGGCGACGTTGATGCGCATGCGGGTTGAGGGCAGTTGCGAGGGCGAGAACAGGCTGCCCGGCGCCAGCAGGAATCCCTGTTCCATCGCCTCTTCGGTCAGCACGTTGGTATCGCGCCCGGTATCGACCCACAGGAACATGCCGCAGGGCGGCGGATCCTCCACCTCCATGCCCATCCTCTCCAGCTGGCGCATCACCTTGTCGCGCGCACCGTTCAGACGCGCCCGCAGCCGTTCCGCATGCTTGCGGTAATGCCCTTCGGAAAGCACCCGGTAGGCCACCCGTTCACCGATCTCGCCGGTGGTGAGTGTGGAGAGCAGCTTGCGGTCGGCCAGGCTGCGCGCCAGTTCGGCCGAGGTGGCGATGAAGCCCACGCGCAGGTTGGCCGAGAGGGTCTTGGAAAACCCGCCGAGATAGATCACCCGCTGCAACTGGTCCAGCGCCGCAATGCGCGTGGCGGCCTGCACGGCCGAGCCGGGGTGCATGTCGCAATAGATGTCGTCCTCGACGATGATGAAGTCATGCTCCTCGGCGATACGCAGCACCTGGAACGCCTTGGCAGCTGACAGCGAGGTCGAGGTCGGGTTGTGCAGCACCGAGTTGATCACGTACAGCTTGGGTTTGTGGATGGCCGCCAGCTCGCGCAGCTGGGCGATGTCCGGGCCATCGGCCAGGCGTGGGATACCGACGATCCTGGCCCCCAGCGCGGCAAAGGAACCGAACATCAGGAACCAGGCCGGATCATCCACGAAGATCACATCGCCCGGCCGCAGGAAGTGGCGCGCCACCGTATCGATGGCCTGGGTCACGCCGGTGGTCAGCACGAACTGCTCGGGCGCGGCCGCGATTTCCAGCTCGGCCAGCTTCAATTGCAATTGCTGGCGCAGCGGCAGGAAACCCAGCGGTGTGCCGTAGCCCAGCAGCAGGGAAGGATTGTCACGGCTGATGGCGCGCAGGGCATTGGCGATCAGTTCGCCATCGAGCCAGTCCGGCGGCAGCAGGCCGCCCCCGGGCATCTTGTGCGGCGGCATCTGGCGGAACATGTTGCGGACCAGCCAGACCACATCCAGCCCGCGTTCGGCCTCGGCCACCGCCTCAGCCTGCGCGGCCAGGTTGCCGTAGCCGTTGGCGACGGCCACCCGTTCCTTGACGAAGAATCCCGAGCCCCGGCGTGACTCCAGATAGCCCTGGGCCACCAGCCGGTCAAAGGCTTCCACCACGGTAAAGCGCGAGATCTCGTGGGCATCGGCAAACTGCCGGATCGAGGGCATGCGCGCGCCGCCACGCAGCAGCTTGTCATCGATGCGGGCGCGTACGCCGCGCACGATCTGGTCCACCAGCGACTCGCCACTCTCGCGAATGAGCAGCGGCCAGCCGGGCAGGGCGCTGTCACTGGCCAGTGTCTTGGAGGGAATACTGCGCAGATGCTTGACTGTATTGGTCATTTTACCGTGACAATGTTTGAAACTATTTGGAAAAGTGTACAGGTACTGTACTGGTATTGTCGGCTAGGATGTCAGCCAATGCAAGAGTAAGCGGCCTGGCGGGAATGCGCCGGACCGGGCTGCGATCAGTGCTCTTGTTTCGCATCTTTTCGAGGAGACCATCGTCATGACCAGCCTGTCCATCCAAGCCAGCCAAGCCACCCGGACTGCCAGCGAACTGCTGCCCGGCCTGGAAGAGATCGAACAGGCGGCCGGCATCGTCTACGCCGGCATGGCTCCGACCCCGCAACTGTGCTGGCCGTTGCTGAACCAGGCGCTGGCTGCCGAGGTGTGGGTCAAGCATGAGAACCACGCTCCGACCGGTGCCTTCAAGGTGCGCGGTGGCATGGTCTATCTGCATCACCTGGCCCGGCAGCAGCCGCAACTGTCCGGCGTCATTTCCGCTACACGCGGCAATCATGGCCAGTCGGTCGGTTTGTCGGCGCGGCGCTTTGGCATCCCCGCCACCATCGTGGTCCCCGAAGGCAACAGCCGCGAAAAGAATGCCGCCATGCGCGCCCTGGGCGTGGACCTGATCGAGCATGGCCGCGAATTCCAGGACAGTCGCGAACATGCCCAGCGTCTGGCCGGCGAGCAGCAACTGCACATGATCCCTTCCTTCCACCGTGACCTGGTGGCGGGCGTGTCGACCTACTGGATGGAGCTCTTCGCCGCCCATCCGGGGCTGGATGTGGTGCTGGTGCCCATCGGGCAAGGTTCCGGTATGTGTGGTGCGGTTGCGGCCCGCAATGCGCTGGGTTTGAAGACGCGCATAATCGGCGTGGTCTCGGCCCATGCGCTGGCCTACAAGCTCTCTTTCGAGGCGGGCCGCAAGATCGAAGCGCCGGTCTCGACCTGCATCGCCGATGGCGTGGCCTGTCGCGTGCCGGACCAGGCTTCGCTGGACGTGATGCTCCGCGACGTTGACGAGGTCGTCGCCGTCACTGATGACGAAGTGATGGATGCCATGAAGCTGGCCTTCATCGCCACCCACAACGTGGCCGAAGGCGCGGGTGCCTGTGCGCTGGCCGCCGCCCTGCAACTGCGCGCGCGTCTGCGCGGCCAGAAGATCGGTGTCACGCTCTCCGGCGGCAACGTCGATCACGACGTCTTCGCCCGTGTGCTGGCACGCCCGAGCGCTGTGGCCGATGCGCTTCTGGCACCGGCGCAGGTGGTGTCGCTGGCGCAGGCTGCGCACAGGAGAAACGCATGATCGAAGCCTTGTTGCCGCTGATGTCGTTTGCCTTCGTCTCCTCCATCACGCCGGGGCCGAACAACATCATGCTGACCTCCTCGGGCATCTGGTTCGGCTTCCGGCGATCCCTGCCGCACATGCTGGGCATCACCTTCGGCTTCGGCGTGCTGCTGGCCGTATGCGCATTCGGTATAGGTCAACTGGTGGTGGCGCTGCCGCAAGTGGTGCTGTTGTTGAAGGCGCTGGGATGCGCCTATCTGCTTCATCTGGCCTGGCAGTTGCGCCGCATGGGCATTGCCGGTGCGGGTGAGCGGGCGGTGCAGCCGATGTCGTTCCTGGGGGCGGCGATGTTCCAGTTCGCCAATCCCAAGGGGTGGGTGATGGCCATTACCGGTGCCTCGGCGTTCATGCCGTTACTGCATGAACGCGCCGGCTGGCTGGCCATCCTGATCTACTGTACGGTGTTCTGCGCGGTCAACCTGCCTTGCGTGTCGGTGTGGGCCGGCGCCGGTGCGGTCTTGCGGCGCTATCTCGAACAGCCCCGGTGGCGCGCGATCTTTGCGGGCATGATGGTCTCGCTGACACTCTATTCGGCGCTGGCAATCTGGTTGTAGCAGCATCGGCAAATGAAAAATTTGGTGCAATAACGCGTTTTGACGACAGGGGACCCTCATGCAAGCCAGCAGCAAGACCCGCCACCCCGCAGCAAGAACTTCCGGCGTCATCCGTCACGAAAGTCGCGGCATGTGGCTGGGCCTGATCGGCGTGGCCATCTTCAGCCTCACGCTGCCCTTTACCCGGGTCGCCGTGGCCGAGCTCAATCCGGCCTTCATCGCCTTTGGCCGCGCGGTGGTGGCCGGCGTCTGTGCGCTCGCGCTGCTGGCCTGGATCAAGGCCCCGCGTCCGACGCGCCAGCAACTGCGCGGTCTCATCATCACGGCGCTGGGCGTGGTGGTGGGTTTTCCGTTGTTTTCCTCGATCGCCATGCGCTATGTCCCGGCCGCCCATGGCGCCGTGGTGGTGGGCCTGCTGCCGCTGGCGACCGCCCTGTTCGGTGCGCTGCGCTTCGGCGAGCGGCCCTCGAAGGGTTTCTGGCTGGCGGCGCTGGCGGGCTCCGGCATCGTGATCGCGTTTGCCTTGCGCGAGGGCGGCGGCAGTTTCCATCTGGCCGACTTCGCTCTGTTCGCCGCCGTGGTGACCGCCGCCATGGGATATGCCGAAGGCGGACGCCTGGCTCAGAGCATGGGCGGACAGAACGTGATCGCCTGGGCGCTGGTGGTGGCCCTGCCGGTGATGTTGCCGGTCTCGGTGTGGCTGGGCTGGCAGTACGGTGTGAGGGCGTCGGCACCGGCCTGGCTGGCCTTTGCCTATGTATCGCTGTTCTCGATGTTCATCGGTTTCTTCTTCTGGTACAAGGGCCTGGCCCTGGGCGGTATTGCCCGTGTCGGGCAGGTGCAATTGTTGCAACCTTTCATGAGCCTGCTGGGCGCGGCGGTGATCGCCCATGAGGCGCTGGATGCGAGCAACATGCTCTTTGCCCTGGCCGTGATCGTGGTGGTGGCCATCGGCCGTCGCATGGCGGTGCGCCGCTGACACGGCGCTGACCGGGTTTGCGAGCCGAAATAGTTCAGCCGGTACGGGCTAAAGCTGCCGTTTTTTGAGATAATCGAGCACTTGTTTTTTCACATTTTGTCAACGCGCAACGCGCGAGCCAACTGTCTTTTGGCCGCAAGCGGGCGCTGTCCAACTGGGAGTACCGCATGTCCGTCTATGAAAAGCTGAAAGCACTGAACATCGAACTGCCCGCCGTGGCCACCCCGGCAGCAGCCTATGTGATGTATGCACAAACCGGCAATACCGTCTTCCTCTCCGGCCACCTGGCCAAGAAGGATGGCAAGGTCTGGGTCGGTCAGCTGGGACGCGACATCGGCACCGATGACGCCAAACTGGCTGCGCGCGCCGTGGCCGTGGACCTGATCGCCACCCTGCAGGCCGCCTGTGGTGGCGACCTGACCCGCGTCAAGCGCATCGTCAAGCTGATGAGCCTGGTCAATTCGACCGGCGAATTCACCGAACATCATCTGGTGACCAACGGCGCCTCCGAGCTGATCGGTGAAGTCTTTGGCGAAGTCGGCAAGCATGCCCGTTCCGCCTTTGGCGTGGCGCAACTGCCCATGGGCGCCTGCGTGGAAATCGAAATGATCGCCGAGATCGCCTGATCGCCGATCCCATGCACTGCCCGGCTGTTGCGGCCGCAGAAGCCGCACGGCCCGAAGCACTCTCACACCGACACAGACTCTACGACCCGTATGAAACTCGAAAATCCCGCACCGCTGCAGTGGCAGTTCTCCCAGCGCGCCGAAGCCATGAAGAGCTCGGCCATCCGTGAAATCCTGAAGGTGACGATGCGTCCCGACATCACCTCCTTCGCCGGTGGCCTGCCCTCGCCGCTGACCTTCCCGGTCGAGCACATGAAGACCGCCTTCGACCGCGTGTTGAGCCAGCAGGGCAAGATGGCCCTGCAATACGGCCCGACCGATGGCTACCTGCCGCTGCGTGAATGGATCGCGGCGTCGCTGTCCACCAACGGCGCGCAGATCACCGCCGAGCAGGTGCTGATGGTTTCCGGTTCCCAGCAGGGCCTGGACCTGCTGGGCAAGGTGATGATCGACGAAGGCAGCAAGGTGCTGGTCGAGACCCCCAGCTATCTGGGTGCGCTGCAAGCCTTCTCGCTGTACGGTGCCAAGTTCGAATCGGTGCCGAGTGACGAGTTCGGCCTGCAACCCGAGACCATCGACGCCATCGCCGCTGGTGCGCGCATGCTGTATTCGCTGCCCAATTTCCAGAACCCGACCGGTCGCACCCTGCCCACCGAGCGCCGTTTCAAGCTGGTGGAAACCTGTGCCCGCCTGGGTCTGCCGCTGATCGAAGATGATCCCTACGGTGCCCTGAGCTACCAGAATGCACCGCTGCCCAAGATGCTGTCGATGAATCCGTCGGGCGTGATCTACATGGGTTCCTTCTCCAAGGTGCTGACCCCCGGCATCCGCCTGGGTTACGTGGTCGCACCGCGCCCGCTGATCCTGAAGATGGAGCAGGCCAAGCAGGCCACCGACCTGCACACTGCGCAGCTGACCCAGATGGTGGTGTACGAAGCCATCAAGGACGGCTTCCTGGACCAGCACGTGCCGACCATCCGCAAGCTCTACGGCGACCAGTGCCAGGCCATGCTGGACGCGCTGCAACAGTACTTCCCGGCCAGCTGCAGCTGGAGCAAGCCGGAGGGCGGCATGTTCATCTGGGTGACCCTGCCCGAGCACCTGGACGCCAGCGCGCTGTTGAATGAAGCCGTGGAACAGGAGAAGGTCGCCTTCGTTCCGGGCGCACCGTTCTACGCCAACGTGGCGCAGAAGAACACGCTGCGCCTGTCCTTCGTGACCGTGCCGCCGGAGCAGATCCGCGCCGGTGTGGAGCGCCTGGGCAAGCTGATTGCGTCCAAGCTGTAATCAGCGCGCGCTGGCCCGCGCATGAAGTAGGTGGGTGGAATCTGTAAAGCAGATCCCGCCTTTTTCTTTTTTGAAGATCCTGATGGTCAGGCGTCTCAAGTAATTTTTGACAAGGAGATGGCCAGCGTCAATGGAGCGTCCGGCATGGGCCTGAATCCGTACTGAGCGTAAAAACTGGCGGCGTTACCATCCTTGGCGTCCACGAAGAGCAGCGTTCCACCGACCTGCTTGCTCGCTTCCTTGGCGCGCCATAGCGCGTCATAAAGGAGAAACTCGCCAAGTCCTCGGCCCTTCAGAGTCTGGCATATCGCCAATCGCGCCAAGGTCAATGCAGGGACTTCGCGGGGCAGGCGCTTTGAAAATGCGACGGGCTGGGCAGCAGTGGCGACCATCTGGCGGATGGCCAGTGCATAGTAGCCGTCGACGACATGAGGTGCGTGCTCCGAAGCGAGGACGAACGAGCGGGAAATCCCCTTGTCCTGATGCTGGCCTGCCGTCGTGCGCAACCAGTGGTTCAGCGCCGGGGTGCCGCAATCGAAGTGCTCAGTCTGATGGTGCGTCTTGTTCAGCGGTGCTACGAAGTACTCGTTCATGTCGGGCCCGATGATAACGCTCGCGCGCGCGCATCAGCTTGGCATTGGCAGGCGATGGGTCGTCAAGCAGGTTCAACAAAAAGTCAGCATCTCGCGGGGTTACTGCGATGAAGCGCTCGCGGTCGATGATTTCATTGGCCTTTTCCAGTGCAGCTTGTACCAGAAACTGGTTCATCGTCGCTCCGACCAGATCGGCAGCTTCCCTCAGCCTTTCTTCAACGGCCAGTGGTACCCGGGCCGTGATCCGGCCCCTTTCAACGATATCGGTCATGGTGATCTCGCTTTCTTGCGGAGAATATCCCGAGCCATATTCCCTGCCGGTGCAGGGTGGGAAATTGCCGCCACTTTCTCGAAACAAATTTGTTCCCTTGAAACGGCGGTAAACAACATCATAGCATGTGGTGCCAAATTGTCGCCTTTGTGGTGTCAATTTGGCGCCACTATTTCCGTGACGGTTGGGAGCATTTGAGGCGGCCTGCCGAGCGTTACTGATCCTGCTTCAGCGTCTCGTCATGCTTGAGCGTGACGAACTGCTCCTGCGGCAATCCGGCCTCGCAGTTGAGCGCGCGGCATGCAGGGCAGGGCGCATGCTGTCGCTCCGGTTTAAATCACGTATTGCGCCAGCCCGCGCCCGAATGACCAGTTGCCCTTGTCGCCCTCGACCAGGCTGATCATCACGTCATCCGGACCGATCCCAGGGTTCTGTTGGAGGCGTTCCACGATGCGTGCATAGAGTGCATTCTTCTGCGCCTGGGTACGCGTATTGCTGACTGTAAGCTGGATCAGCACGAAGTCATCCGTACGGGCCATGCCCATGTAACTGCGGCTGAAGACCAGCTCTTCCGGGTCATGCTCGGTGATGACCATGAAGCGGTCGTCCTCCGGCACATTGAAGCTCTCGCGCAGCGCCTCATAGACATTGTCGGCGATGGCGCTGCGATAGGCGCGGGACTTGCCGCGCAACAGGGAAATGTGGACCAGGGGCATGACGTTCTCCTTGCAGGTTGATGAAAAGCTGGGGCGGGTGGTCTCCATGCCTTGCATGCTATGCTGGTGCGATGATTTCAAAAACCACTGATGGATGATTTCAATGATTGAAATTCATCATCATGGATATCTGACCACAAGAGGCCACACGTCATGGAAAAACCGCTGGATCTGGACACCGTTCAAGCCTTCGTCCTGGCCGCCGACCTGCAAAGCTTCACGCGCGCGGCCGAAGCGCTGGACAGTACGCAATCGGCCATCAGTTTCAAACTCAAGAAGCTGGAGCATCGTCTGGGCCGTCGCCTGCTGGAGCGCACGCCGCGTCAGGTGCGGCTGTCGACCGAAGGCCAGCAGTTCCTGCCGGCTGCGCGCAACCTGCTGGCCGCACATGAACGTGCGCTGGAGCAACTGGACCAGGGGCCGGTACGCTTTTCGGTAGGCATCAGCGACCACGTGGCCGGTGCCGCCCTGCCGCGTGCGCTGGCGCAGCTGCATGCAGTTGATCCCGGCGTGGTGGTGGAGGTGCGCGTGGGCTCCTCGCATGAGCTGATGCCGGCCTATGAACGCGGTGAGCTCGATGCCGTCATCGTGCGCCGTGAACCGCAGGATCGGGGCGGCAAATTAGTGATGGAAGAACGCATCGGCTGGTTTGCCCATCCGGATGCGCAATGCTGGTCGGGCGCAGCCCTGCGCGTGGCGACCTTTTCCTCGGCCTGCCGGATTCGCGAATTGTCCTTGCGCAGGCTCGACGCCGCCGGTGTTGCGTGGGTGGAAGTGTTCGTCGGCGGCGGCATCCTGGCCGTGGGGGCGGCGGTCAGTGCAGGATTGGCGGTCTCGGCCCTGCTGCATCGCTGCGCACCGCCTGGATCGGTGGAGGTTGGCCAGCGGCTGGGACTGCCGTCATTGCCGCTGGCGCAGGTACGCCTGCATTCCCGGGTCAAGCAGGCGCGTACGCAAGCGGCGTTGCGTACGCTGGTAGCGGCGTTGAAGGCGGGTTGAGCGACTGGGCGCGTTTTTTGCCGTCGCTTGCGCAACCACGCCGATCGTTACGTGACCGACCGCATCGCATAGCGCCCATGCTGACGGCTTGGCAGAGGGTGGGGGGCGCTAAGGACATGCCGTCCTCACAGAATCACTGGACTTTCCTCGAAGAATTTCGTGGCGAGACCCCGCGCGCTATCGCCAACGTGATCCTCACATTTTTTCGAAAAAATCCCTTGAAAACCAAAATCCCCATCCCTAGATCGGTACCAGCAGATGCTCGACGTTGAGGTCTGCGACGAAAACATCGCTTAACTGAAAGGATATTTTTATGCGTACTTTTGATCTCTCCCCCCTGTACCGTACCGCTATCGGCTTCGATCGCCTGGCCCAGATGTTCGACAACGCCCAGCGCACTGATCAGCCCAGCTATCCGCCCTACAACATCGAACTGGTGGCCGAGGACAAATACCGGATCACCATGGCCGTGGCCGGTTTCGCCCGCAGCGAAATCGATATCGAGACCGAAAACGAAACCCTCAAAATTACCGGCCGCAAGCAGAAGGAAGACAAGCAGGTCAACTTCCTGCACCGCGGCATCGCTGCCCGTGACTTCGAACAGCGCTTCCAGCTGGCCAATCACATCAAGGTGGTCGGCGCCAACCTGGAAAACGGCTTGCTCAATATCGAGCTGGTCCGTGAAATTCCCGAAGCGCTCAAGCCGCGCAAGATCGAGATCGGCGCCGCCGAAGACGGCAACATCCAGCGCCTGGAACGCGCCGCCTGATCGCAGCCCCCCGCCCAACGGCGATCCTCGCGCAGGATCGCCCTGGTCTGCACCGCCCGTCTCACCGGGCGGTTTTTTGCATGCTTCACGACGCTTGTGATTGACGCCACCTGGCGGCTTGGTTACGTTACAGCTTGCACTTCAACTTCACCGCTCACGACCCGGCACGTGCTCCAAGGCCGGACCAACTGCTCAAAAGAGATTGGCACAGGAGCAATATCTTGCGTATATTGCGTCGGCCACAGGGAGAAACGCGTGAACGACCACCGATACCAGCATATCAATCCCGAACCTCTGCTCGATGCCATGGGTGGGGATGTCGCCGCCTGCCGCCACATGTTCGGTACCTTCGCCCAGAGCGCCCCCGCCACTTTTGCCCGGCTCGAACAGGCCATCCGCGCCGATGATGCACCCCAGGTCAAACGCGAGGCGCACAGCCTCAAGAGCATGACCGCCCTGGTCGGCGCGGGCGTTCTGACCGACCTGCTCAAGAGCGTGGAAAGCCAGTCCCGCGCCGAACCGCCGCAAAGCGCCCAGCCGCGCCTGTCCGAATTGCAGAGCCTGTTCGCTGCCGTCGCCGCCGAAGTGCGTCACTACGTCGACCAGATCGGCGTGGCCCAGTAAGGCCAAGGCCGCATTGCACACGCCTCCTCCCGCACCGGTCGGGCATCCCCCCGCAAGGCGCGCAGGGCCGGGAGTGCTCCGTCAATTCCTTCATGAATTACCGACTCATCAGTCAGTAACCTGACGTACATCAATCGGCTTTTCAGCAGGTCTCTTCATAATGTGGACACGAAAGACGAAGCTTTAAACAAAGCTTCGGATGCAGCATCTTGTCGCCACATTTCCTGCCGATGTCGAGAATCACGATGTGCGAGCCCTCCCTGCGAATCCGTCCCTTGCTGGCCGTCTTGCCGCTCCTGCTGGCCGCCTGTCAGTCGATGGCACCGCACTACCAGCGTCCCGCAGCGCCCGTGGCCGCGCACTATCCCCGGCAGGAAGACGCCACGGACGCACTGACGGTGGCGCTGCGCTGGGAGGATTTCTTCCGCGACCGGCAACTGCAAGCGCTCATTGCGCAGGCCTTGGTCAACAACCGCGACCTGCGCGTGGCGGCATTGCGGGTAGAAGAGGCGAGGGCGCTCTACGGCATCCAGCGCGCCGACCTGTTTCCGGCCATCGGCGCGCAAGCGGGACTGGATCGCTCGCGCACCCCGGCTGATCTGAACCTGACCGGCCGTCCGCTGGTTGGCAGCGCCTATCAGGCCGGGCTGGGCTTGAGCACCTGGGAGCTGGACCTGTGGGGTCGCCTGCGCAGCCTCAATGACGCTGCCCTGCAAAACGCCCTGGCCAGCGAAGCCACGCGCCGCGCCGCCGCGCTGAGCCTGGTGGCGCAGGTGGCCGACGCCTGGCTGGAACTGGCCGAGATCGACGAGCGCCTGGCCATCGCCCGCGACACCATCGCCAGCCGCCAGGAGAGCTATCGCATCTTTGCGCGCCGGGTCGAGGTCGGTGCCACCTCGCGCCTGAACCTGACCCAGATCGAAACCCTGCTGACCCAGGCCCAGGCGTTGGGCGCACAGTTGGAACAGCAGCGCGCGCAGCGCCTGAATGCCCTGACGCTGCTGGTCGGTGCTCCGGTGGATCTGCCAGTCGGCCAGGCGCGCACTGCGCTGGAGACCGTTTTCCCCGAGATGGCTCCGGGCACGCCGTCGCTATTGCTCACGCGACGCCCGGATGTGGCCGCCGCCGAGCATCGCCTGCAGGCCGCCAACGCCAATATCGGCGCCGCACGTGCCGCCTTCTTCCCCAGCATCTCGCTGACCGGCACGCTCGGCACCGCCAGTGCCGAACTGAGCGGGCTGTTCCGCGATGGCAGCCATGCCTGGAGCTTCTCGCCCGGCATCTCGGTGCCGATCTTCACGGCAGGCCGCTTGCGCAACAACCTGGACCTGACCGAAGTACGCCGCGATCTGGCCGTGGCCAATTACGAGAAGACCGTACAAGCCGCCTTCCGGGACGTCGCCGATGCCCTGGCCGCGCGCCAGTGGCTGGCCCGCCAGCTGGCCATCGCCGAGACGGCCGAGCGGGTCCAGGCCGAGCGCGCGCGCCTGTCCACGCTGCGCTATGACAACGGCGCCGCACCTTTCCTCGACGTGCTGGACGCCCAGCGTGAGCTGCTGAGCGCGCGCCAGCAACGGGTGCAGATCCGGCGCGCACTGCTGTCCTCGGCCGTGGCGCTGTATGCGGCGCTGGGCGGCGACAGCAATGCGCCCACGGCTTTCCCCCTTTCTTCCGGACCTCGACCATGACGCTCCCTCACGCCAAGAAACCCCTGCTGGCCGCTGCCCTGGCCGTCATCCTTGCAGGCGGTGCCGCCTATGCCTGGCTGCGCCTGCATCAGAGCGGCCCGGGCGAGGGCTTTGCCAGCGGCAATGGCCGTATCGAAGCCACCGAGGTGGACGTGGCCACCAAGCTGGCTGGACGGGTCGATGCCATGCTCGTCAATGAGGGCGATTTCGTCAGTGCCGGCCAGCCGCTGGCGCGCATGCAGGTGCTGTCGCTGCAAGCCCAGCGCGACGAAGCCCAGGCGCGTCAGCAGCAATCGGTTGAGGCCGTGGCCAGTGCCGAAGCCCAGGTGGCCGTGCGCGAGAGCGACCACCAGGCCGCACTGGCCCAGCTCGCCCAGCGCGAGAGCGAGCTCGATGCAGCCCGGCGTCGGCTGGCGCGCTCCGAGGTGCTGGTCAAGGAGGGCGCATCGTCCTTGCAGGAAGTGGACGATGACCGCGCCCGCGTGGTGGGCATGCAGGCCGCCGTGACCGCCGCCCGTGCTCAGGTGACCGCCGCCCGGGCTGCCGTGGCCGCCGCCCGCACCCAGGTCAGCGGTGCGCGCGCCACGGTGACTGCGGCCGTGGCCACGGTTCAGCGCATCAAGGTCGACATCGATGACAGCACGCTCACCGCGCCGCGCGCCGGCCGTGTGCAATATCGCATCGCCCAGCCCGGCGAAGTGCTGGGCAGTGGCGGCAAGCTGCTCAACCTGGTGGACCTGAGCGACGTCTACATGACCTTCTTCGTGCCAGAGGCGGTGGCCGGCCGGCTGGCACTGGGCGGCGAGGCCCGCATCTTGCTCGATGCAGCGCCGCAGTATGTGATCCCGGCCCGGATTTCCTTTGTCGCCAGCACTGCCCAGTTCACCCCCAAGACGGTGGAAACGGCCAGCGAGCGGCAGAAGCTGATGTTTCGCGTCAAGGCGCAGATCGATCCGGCGCTGCTGCGCCAGCACCTGACGCTGGTCAAGACCGGTTTGCCAGGCGTGGCCTGGGTGCGTACCGATGAGGCGCGCGACTGGCCGGCCACGCTGGCGGTGCAGGTCCCGCGATGAAGGAGTCGCGCGGCCAGGGCCCGGTGGCGCGCCTGTCGGGCGTGTCGCTGCACTATGGCAGCAAGCCGGCCTTGCAGGCGGTATCGCTGGAGATTCCGGCTGGCTGCATGGTCGGCCTGATCGGGCCCGATGGCGTGGGCAAATCCAGCCTCCTGTCACTGGTGGCCGGTGCGCGCGCCTTGCAACAGGGCGAGGTGGAGGTGCTGGGCGGCGACATGCGCCGCGCCGCGCATCGTGAGCAGGTCTGTCCGCGCATCGCCTACATGCCGCAAGGGCTGGGCAAGAATCTCTATCCCACGCTTTCCGTCGAAGAAAACCTGCAATTCTTCGGACGCCTGTTTGGCCAGTCCGCACAGGAGCGCCGCAGCCGCATCGATACGCTCACTACCGGCACCGGCCTGGCGCCTTTCCTGGCACGGCCAGCGGGCAAGCTCTCCGGCGGCATGAAGCAGAAGCTGGGACTGTGCTGCGCGCTGATCCATGATCCCGATCTGCTGATCCTGGACGAGCCCACTACCGGCGTCGATCCGCTTTCGCGCGCGCAGTTCTGGTCCCTGATCGGACATATCCGCCAGCAACGTCCCGGCATGAGCGTCATCGTCGCCACCGCCTACATGGAGGAGGCTGACCGCTTCGATTTCCTGGTCGCCATGAACGCTGGCCAGGTGCTGGCCACCGGCACCCCCGCTGAACTGCACGCCCGCACCGGCACCGCCGCGCTGGAAGAGGCCTTCATCGCCTTGCTGCCGCCCGACCAGCGGCGCGGCCATCAGCCGGTGCAGGTGACACCGCCGGACCCGGCACGCGAGGCCGACATCGCCATCCAAGCGCGCGGTCTGACCATGCGCTTTGGC
Organism: Herbaspirillum sp. FG34; assembly: GCF_057809315.1. Taxonomy (NCBI): domain Bacteria; kingdom Pseudomonadati; phylum Pseudomonadota; class Betaproteobacteria; order Burkholderiales; family Oxalobacteraceae; genus Herbaspirillum; species Herbaspirillum sp. FG34. The sequence goes on from NZ_JBMDJS010000006.1 coordinate 147,020, forward strand.
GACTTCATGGCGGTGGATCATGTGGACTTTCGCATCCGGCGCGGCGAGATCTTCGGCTTTCTCGGCTCCAACGGTTGCGGCAAGTCCACCACCATGAAGATGCTGACCGGCCTCCTGCCCGCCAGCGAAGGCCAGGCCTGGCTGTTCGGCCAGGCCGTCGATCCGCGCGACATGGCCACGCGTGCGCGCGTGGGCTACATGTCGCAGGCCTTTTCGCTGTATGGCGAACTGAGCGTGCGCCAGAACCTGATCCTGCATGCGCGCCTGTACCGCGTACCACCCGAGCAGATCGATGCGCGTACCGAGGAGATGGCGCAGCGCTTCGGCCTGCTGGCGGTGATGGACAGCCTGCCCGAGAGCTTGCCCCTGGGTATTCGCCAGCGCCTGTCGCTGGCCGTGGCGATGGTGCACAAGCCGGAACTGCTGATCCTGGATGAGCCCACCTCGGGCGTGGACCCGATTGCGCGCGACCTGTTCTGGCAGCTGATGATCGATCTGGCACGCCGCGACCAGGTGACCATTTTCATTTCCACCCATTTCATGAACGAGGCCCAGCGCTGCGATCGCATCTCGCTCATGCACGCCGGCCGTGTGCTGGTCAGCGCCACCCCCGACGAACTGATCCGCCAGCGCGGTGCTGCCAATCTGGAACAAGCCTTCATCGCCTATCTGGAAGAGGCGGCGGGGAAGGGCGCGGCGACGTCGGTACCTGAAGCAAAGTTCACATCGACCTCAAACCGCCCCTCCATGCAGCCCGCCTTGCGCCGCGCAAGCCTGCGTACCCGCCTGGGCCGGGCGCTGAGCTACAGCCAGCGCGAGAGCCTGGAACTGCGGCGTGACCCGGTGCGTGCCACGCTGGCCTTGCTGGGGTCGGTGATCCTGATGTTCATCATCGGCTATGGCATCAACCTCGATGTGGAAAACCTCAGCTACGCCGTGCTCGACCGCGACCAGACCGGCCTGAGCCAGAACTATGCGCTCAATCTCTCGGGGTCGCGCTACTTCATCGAACGGCCGCCCATCAGCGATTACCCGGACCTGGACCGCCGCATGCGCAGCGGCGAGATTTCGCTGGCCATCGAGATCCCCTCAGGCTTTGCCCGCGACATTGCCCGTGGCAAGCCGGTGGAAATCGGGGCCTGGGTTGACGGCGCCATGCCCACCCGTGCCGAGACCTTGCGCGGCTACGTGCAGGGCATCCATCAACTGTGGCTGGCCGACATGGCCACACACCGCCTGGGCCAGCCACTGGCGCAGGCCGCCGCCATCGAGACGCGCTATCGCTACAACCCGGATGTGAAGAGCCTGCCGGCCATGGTGCCGGCCATCATCCCGCTGCTGCTGATGATGATCCCGGCCATGCTGACTGCGCTGTCGGTGGTGCGCGAGAAGGAGCTGGGTTCTATCCTCAATCTCTACGTCACGCCGGTCACGCGCATCGAATTCCTGCTCGGCAAGCAGTTGCCCTATCTGGTCCTGGGCATGCTCAATTTCGCCATGCTGACGTTGCTGGCGGTGACCGTGTTCGGGGTGCCGGTCAAGGGCAGTCTCTTCACGCTGACGCTGGCGGCGCTGGTCTTCGTGATCTGCTCCACCGGTTTTGGGCTGTTGGCCTCGACCTTCACCCGCAGCCAGATTGCGGCCGTGTTCGTGACCATGATCGGCACCATCATTCCCTGCGTACAGTTTGCCGGCCTGTTGAATCCGGTTTCCTCGCTCGAAGGCATGGGCGCCCTGATCGGGCAGGTCTATCCGGCCACGCATTTGCTCACCATCAGCCGAGGCGTGTTCAGCAAGGCGCTTGGCCTGGGCGACCTGAACGCTTCGTTCTGGCCGCTGCTGTTGGCCGCACCCGTGATCCTGGGTTTGTCGGTGTTGCTGTTGAAGAAGCAGGAGCAATGAGATGCGACGCGCCGCGGCCAGCCTGTCCAATATTTTTCGCCTCGGCATCAAGGAGCTGTGGAGCCTGCTGCGCGATCCGGCCATGCTGGTGTTGATCGCCTACACCTTCACGCTCTCGATCTATGTGGCCGCCACGGCCATGCCGGAGAGTCTGCACAACGCGGCCATCGCCATCGTCGACAATGATGGTTCGCCGCTGTCGGCGCGCATTGCGTCATTGTTTTATCCGCCGCATTTCAAGGTGGCACGGCTGGTGACGGCGCGCCAGGCCGATGCCGGGCTGGATGCGGGCGACTACACCTTCGTATTGGACATCCCGGCTGACTTTCAGCGCGATGTGCTGGCCGGGCGCGCCCCGGCGGTGCAGTTGAACGTGGATGCCACGCGCATGAGCCAGGCCTTCACCGGCAACAGCTACATCCAGCAGATGGTGACCAGCGAGGTGACGCAATTCGTGCGCCGTAGCGAGGCCGCCAGCGAGACGCCGGTCGGGCTGGCCTTGCGCATGCGCTTCAATCCCAATCTGGAGCAATCCTGGTTTGGTTCGCTCATGGAGATCATCAACAACGTCACCATGCTCTCCATCATCCTGACCGGTGCTGCGCTCATCCGCGAGCGCGAGCACGGCACCATCGAACACCTGCTGGTCATGCCGGTCAGTCCAGCCGAGATCATGCTGGCCAAGGTGTGGGCGATGGGCTCGGTCGTGGCCCTGGCGGCGCTGACTTCGCTGCTGCTGATCGTACGCATGGCGTTGCAGGTACCGATTGAAGGTTCGCTGGCGTTGTTCATGCTGGTGACGGTGCTGCACCTGTTTGCCACCACCTCGATGGGCATCTTCATGGCCACGCTGGCGCGCTCGATGCCGCAGTTCGGGATGTTGACTGTACTGGTGCTGCTGCCGCTGCAATTGCTGTCGGGCGGCTCCACGCCGCGCGAGAGCATGCCTGTACCGGTACAGGACATCATGCTGGCCGCCCCGACGACGCATTTTGTAGCGGCGGGGCAAGCCATACTGTACCGGGGCGCTGGCCTGGAAGTGATCTGGCCGCAGCTACTGGCTATCCTGGCAATTGGCCTGGTCCTGTTTGTAGCTGCACTGGGCCGGTTCAGGAAGACCATCAGCCAGATGGCGTGATGGAGAAGCGGGCGTGCAGCGGCAGCGCCCGTGTACGGAGATGGTTGATTAGCGACGTCATCGACAAGGAGCAAGCATCATGGATTTCAACAGCCCATCCACCTGGATACCCGTCATCAGCATTGCGCTGCTCCTGATCGGCTATGGCATGCGCGCCCGCGCGTGGGGGCCGTACTGCATGCTGGCGGGGGCGTTTGGATTGCTGGGGGTGTTGGTGTATCGGGTGTCGGTGGCGATTGGGTGAGGGCGGCTTCGGACGCCAGTGCCACCATACGCTTCGCACACTGCGCGCAATGCCGGCAATGCGGCAGGGCGGTCATCCGGCTTGTCGAGCAATTCTGCAGCCGCTTTCAGGTATTCGGCTGCCAACGCAGGATCAGCGCGCAGTTCGGTGATTTCAGGCTCATGACGAGAAACCGCAGCCGTGATGTTATTCATGTTTGAGTCACTGATGCCTGTTATTGTCGGCATAAATCATTTAAAAAATATTTTTGGCCATCATCGTCAGGTACGAGACCTTGCAGATCTTCTTTCGGCAGTCGCTTGAAAGAGGGCCAATGCTTTCGTGGTAGTGATACGAATCCGCTTTGGCAAAGGGCTGGAATCACTTCCGGGTTCTCGCCGCAACGCAGGTCGTTACTGATGACGCACCGTTCAGCCTCAGCGATGCCAAGAGAGGGGAGCGGCACTTCAGAAATTACCATGAGGCTGTATTCGATATCTGGATGCACCTGCTTCGCGTACAGTTTCCAATATCCCTTGTGAAGCTTGTAGCCGTAGATCGAGAGGGCCGGCAACAGAACGATTGCTGCAAGGCCCATGGCGATCAATGCTGTATTGGCTAACGTGTGCGGCGTCTTGCTGCGGATAATGTGGGCGATAGCGGGAAAAGCGAGAAAGCATCCCAGCGCCCACAGAAGAGGATCATCGGGACAGCTTTCTCCACAATTGGCGACGAACGCGGCGCTGAGGGTTCCCACGACGCTGCCGCACGCAAGGCCCCATATGCTTAGCAATGGCAGTGCAAAGCAGCCTTTCATTTGATCTCCCAAAAGAGAATCTGGGTCGCCTGGCCGAGATCCGAATAGATGAGGCCGTTATCGAAACCTAGCGTAAATCTGCTGAATGTCGTAAGTCTTGCTCGCAAGCTACCGCTACCTGTCGTCAACCTGCTGCCATTCCAGAGATCAATATGATCGCCAGTGGGTTGACGTTCTGCAGCACCATTGCTATTTGTTCGGCGCCAGTAATCTGCGAAATAGACGATCCCCGTTTTGCCCTTGATTCGGCCTTGCCAACCAGTGCCTTTTATGTCGATGGGCTTTGTGCAGCCTACAAAGGGTTGAAGCTTCAGCCATTCGGCAAGCTCCTTGGCCCTCAAGACGTGATCAGTATGCCCTTTGAACCAGCACTTTCCTTTACTTGGGTAGGATTTGAAGGTCACTCCGGCGTTCTTTAACGCGACGCCAACCCGAATAGCACACTGATCGCTAAAGGCTGGCTCTCCGTTCTTGTTTTTTCCATCGCAGGGATTGCCTCCGGGGTAGGCGTTCCACAGATCGGAGAAGCTTACGGAAGGGACCTCAATCTGGCACACCGAGTCCTTGATCGTGTTTGTGCGCACCCTGGCCTGCTGCATCAGCTTTTTGGTCGTCATGATGCGGCCTTTTGCATCTTGGCGAGGGCTTCATCCCCCCAATAAACTGCGTATTCATCTTCGTCATCAGTAGCGATCCGAGGTAGCAGTCCTTCAACTTCAATGCGGCCGGAAAATCTGCATCCATCTGCTGTTTCGGCGTAGTACGGGACTCCTTCAATCTGTGGAGTTGTGAGGTGGATCTGTTCGTCACCGCTATTCCCTACACCATCAATGTCGTTTAGCGTGGACAGGCAGGGGCAGCCGCCACTGGTTTTCATGCCATGAATAACCTGCGCACGTCCATTGGTCGGCGTCGAGCGCACGAACCCTTGCGCAATGACGCAATTCTTGGGGCAAGCCATTCGCGCACCGACGAACGCATAAGCGCGTCCATGACTGCGACAGGTCGGGTCGCCCTCGATAACCGTTGCGCCGCAAGCGGCCCGGTCGCCTTCACGAATCCATCCGATGATTTTCATCTTGCACGCTCCTCGCTTTCAACAATGAGCGCGCATTCTCCCCAGCAGGCGTTGGCTCTTCCACGCCAACACCCCAAACTCATCCCCGCATTCGAAATGCTTCGAACGCCCCTTGCCCACGAAGCAATCAGTTATGCAAGCCATCAAAAAAATCGCCCCCTGCCAAACTGCACAGGGGGCGACTTCATCGCAAAAAGAAACCGGGCATCAACCCTGCGAACGCAACCCCGTCGCCTTGATCCGCGACTCAAGCACACGTCCCTTGCGGGCACGCTTGCCCACGTGCGCCAGCAGCTTCTCGCCGCTCAAGGCAATCTCCTTGGGCTTGCTCATGTTGCCGGTACCATGGACCACCACACCCTTCTGGCTGATGGCCTGGGCGGCGACCAGCTTCTCGTTCTTTTCCAGCTCCATCAGGTTCACGCCACGGCCACCGGAAGACAGCGTCTTCATCTCGTCCAGGCCAAACACCAGCAAGCGGCCATTGGCCGAGACGCAGGCCACGGCGCTGGCGTCAGCGGCCACCACGCTGGGTGCCAGCGGCAGGGCGCCTTCGTCCAGCGTGAAGAAGCTCTTGCCACCCTTGACCCGGCCAAACATGTCGGACGCCTTGGCGATGAAACCAGCCGCCGCGTCAGACGCCAGCAACAGCGTGGTATCAGCCGGACCAGCAAAATAATGCTGGATGCTGCTGCCGCTGGCCAGCTCGATGAGGGTCGTCACAGGCACACCATCACCACGCGCATTGGGCAGCGCATTGACTGCAATCGTGTAGACCCGGCCATTGGAGCCAAAGGCCAGCAGGTTGTCCACGGTGCGGCACTCGAAGGCGCCATACAGGCTGTCGCCGGCCTTGAAGGTGAACTGCGTCGCATCGTGGCCATGGCCGGTGCGCGCACGCACCCAGCCCTTCTGCGAAATGATCACCGTCACCGGTTCATCGATCACCTTCTGCTCGAAGGTGGCGCGCTCGGCTTCCTTGATGATGGTGCGGCGGGCGTCGCCATAGGTCTTGGCGTCGCCTTCGATTTCCTTGATGACCAGACGCTTCATCGAGGAAGGATTGTCCAGCAGATCCTGCAGGGTGGTCTTCTCGCTGCGCAGCTCGGCCAGTTCCTGCTGGATCTTGATGGCTTCCAGTCGCGCCAGCTGGCGCAGGCGGATTTCCAGGATGTCTTCGGCCTGACGGTCGGAGAGCTTGAAGGCATCCATCAGGGCCGGCTTCGGTTCGTCCGATTCGCGGATGATCCGGATGACCTTGTCGATGTTCAACAGCACCGCTTCCCGGCCTTCGAGGATGTGGATGCGGTCGTTGACCTTCTGCATGCGGAACTGCGTGCGCCGGGTCACCGTCTCGAAGCGGAAACTGATCCACTCGGTCAGGATGTCGTTCAGGCTCTTCTGGCGTGGACGACCATCGCCGCCAATCATCACCAGGTTCAGCGAGGCGCTGGTCTCCAGTGAGGTCTGTGCCAGGAGCGTGTTCATGAACTCGGTCTGGTCCTGGTTCTTGGACTTGGGCTCGAACACCAGGCGCACCGGCGCTTCGCGACCGGACTCGTCACGCACGGCGTCGAGCAGGCCGAGGATGGTGGCCTTCTGGTTTTGCTGTTCGGGCGTGAGCGACTTCTTGCCGAGTTTGAGCTTGGGGTTGGTCAGTTCTTCGATTTCTTCCAGCACGCGCTGCGAGGACACGCCCGGCGGCAGTTCGGTAATGACCGCCTGCCACTGGCCGCGCGCCAGGTCTTCGATCTTCCAGCGCGCACGCACCTTCAGGCTGCCACGGCCGCTCTGGTACATCTCGGCGATGGTCGACGTCGGGGTGATGATCTGGCCGCCACCAGGGAAGTCCGGGCCGGGGATCAGTTCCATCAGCTCGGCATGCGTGATCTTGGGATTGCGGATCATCGCCACGGCCGCCCTGGCCACTTCGGTGAGATTGTGCGAAGGAATCTCGGTGGCCATGCCCACCGCAATGCCGGAGGCGCCGTTCAAGAGCAGGAAGGGCAGGCGCGCCGGCAAGAGGCGCGGTTCTTCGGTGGAACCGTCGTAGTTGGGCTGGAACTCCACCGTGCCCATGTCGATTTCATCGAGCAGCAACTTGCTGATCGGTGTCAGGCGCGCTTCGGTGTAGCGCATCGCCGCGGCACCATCGCCATCGCGCGAACCGAAGTTGCCGTGGCCGTCGATCAAGGGATAGCGCAGCGAGAAATCCTGCGCCATGCGCACCAGCGCGTCATACACCGATTGGTCGCCGTGCGGGTGCAGCTTGCCCAGCACATCGCCGACCACGGCGGCGGACTTGCGCGGCTTGGCCGCCGAGTTCAGCGACAGTTCATTCATCGCGTAGAGGATGCGGCGCTGCACCGGCTTCTGGCCGTCGGCCACGTCGGGCAGGGCGCGGCCCTTGACCACCGAGATCGCGTAATCGAGATAGGCGCGTTCGGCGAAGGTGGACAGCGTCAGCGATTGGCCATCGGGCGCAGTCGGAGCTTGGTCAAACAGGGTCGGTTGATCGGTCATGGAGCTTGTCTTGTTGTGTTCGTGATGACAGGGTTAATCGTTGAGGGTCGGCTCGCGCGGCGGCAGTGTCACCTTCAGGCGCGCATTGCCGGGGGCGTCGGCATGACCGCGCTCACCGGCGGCAATGCGCAGCGCACCGGCCGGGCGATACAGTTCATAGAAGCGCGACACCAGCCGCACATAACCCTGGGTCTCGGGATAGGGCGGAATCTTGTTGCCGTATTTCTGCACTGTGCCTTCCCCGGCGTTGTAGGACGCAATGGCCAGTTCCACATGCTGCGGGAACATCGCCAACAGATCGCGCAGGTAGCGCGCGGCCAGGCGGATGTTGATCTTCGGGTCGGTCAGCTTCTGGTGCAGGGTCTTGCGGCGGTCGCCTTGCAGGCCGTAGCGCTCGGCGGTGTCGGGCAGAATCTGCATCAGGCCGACTGCGCCCTTGCTGGATACCGCCTTGGCATTGAAGCCGGATTCAGCCGTCAGCACCGCCTTGAGCAGCGCGGCATCCAGACCGAATTCCCTGGCCGCATCGGTGAGCAGGCCATCGTACTTGCGCGCATCGCGATGGGCCAGCATGGTATGTACGAAGGGCGGATCGGCGGGGGTGACCGCTTCCTTGCTGCCAGGATGGTTCAACAGTGAGGCGCTGCTGGCCATGAGCTTGTCCGGATCGTCCAGCGCCTGGGCATAAAAGTGGACCGCACCATCGGCGTCGGTGTACCGGTACACAATGGTCCTGGGCTTCTTGCTGCCGCTGTCCTTGCTGCTGCCATCCTTGCCGGTGTCCGTTGCTTCCACCCGCATGTGCGATACACCATCGGCATCGGTGTACCGGACCACTTGCTGCGACTGTACCGGTCCAGTACACAGCAGTGTCACCCCGCCCAGAAGGGCGGTGGCGAACACGCTGGTGGACAGGAACGCGGCGCGGGGCATGTCAGATGTCTGCTTCGGCTTCGTTGCCGTGCTCTTCGATCCAGGCACGGCGCGAGGCCGCTTCGCCCTTGCCCATGAGCATGTTGAAGCGCTCTTCGGAAGTCTGCACGCCAGGCTCGCCAAAGCTGATCGGCAACAGGCGGCGGGTGTCGGGGTTCATGGTGGTTTCCCACAACTGCTCGGCATTCATCTCGCCCAAGCCCTTGAAGCGGGAAATGCTCCACGCCCCTTCCTTGAGGCCATCCTTGCGCAGCTTGTCTTCGATGGCTTCGAGTTCGCCATCGTCCAGCGCATACAGCTTCTGCACCGGCTTCTTGCCACGTGCGGGCGCATCCACGCGATAGAGCGGCGGGCGCGCCACGCAGATGTTGCCGTTCTCGATCAGCTTGGGGAAGTGACGGAAGAACAGCGTCAAGAGCAGTACCTGGATGTGCGAGCCGTCCACGTCGGCGTCGGACAGGATGCAGATCTTGCCGTAGCGCAGGCCGGAGAGATCAGGCGTGTCGTTGATGCCATGCGGATCGACGCCGATGGCCACCGCGATATCGTGGATTTCGTTGTTGGCGAAGAGGCGGTCGCGCTCGGTTTCCCAGGCGTTCAAGACCTTGCCGCGCAAGGGCAGGATGGCCTGGAATTCCTTGTCGCGGCCCATCTTGGCGGAGCCACCGGCAGAGTCGCCCTCGACCAGGAAAATTTCATTACGCGTCACATCCGAGGATTCGCAATCGGTCAGCTTGCCCGGCAGCACGGCCACACCTGAAGATTTCTTCTTTTCGACCTTTTGCGCCGAGCGCAGGCGGCTCTGGGCTTGCTTGATGACCAGTTCGGCCAGCTTCTTGCCGTATTCCACGTGCTGGTTCAGCCACAGTTCCAGCGCCGGACGCGAGTAACCGGCGACCAGTCGCACGGCATCTCGGGAGTTCAGGCGCTCCTTGATCTGGCCCTGGAATTGCGGGTCCAGCACTTTGGCCGAGAGCACGAAGGAGACGCGCGCAAAGACGTCCTCGGCCAGCAGTTTCACGCCCTTGGGCAGCAGCGAGTGCATTTCCGCAAAGCTCTTGACCGCCGAGAACAGGCCCTCGCGCAGGCCCGATTCGTGGGTGCCGCCGTTGGAGGTGGGGATCAGGTTGACGTAGGACTCGCGCACCACGGCGCCTTCCTCGGTCCAGGCCACCACCCAGGAGGCGCCTTCGCCCTCGGCGAAGCCTTCGGCATCCTTGCCGGCGAACTGTTCGCCTTCGAACAGCGGGATCAGGGTTTCACCGCTGCCGGTCTGGGCCAACTGCTCCATCAGATAGCCGCGCAGGCCCTGGTCGTACTGCCAGTTCTGGGTGTCGCCGGTTTTGGCGTTGATGAGCGTGACCTTCACGCCCGGCAGCAGCACCGCCTTGGAGCGCAGCAGGCGTTGCAGCTCGCCCAGCGGAATGGTGGCCGAGTCGAAATATTTGGCGTCGGGCCAGACGGTGACGCGGGTGCCGGATTTCTTGTCGTCGCGGGTGGCGGGGCGCGACTGTAGTTTCTCGATGACGTCGCCGCCCGAGAAGGCCAGGGTATGCACGCCACCTTCGCGCCAGACCGTGATTTCCAAGCGCGTGGCCAGGGCATTGGTGACCGACACGCCCACGCCGTGCAGGCCGCCGGAGAAGGCATAGGCGCCGCCCGAGCCCTTGTCGAACTTGCCGCCCGCATGCAGGCGGGTGAAGACGATCTCGACGGTCGGGACCTTTTCTTCCGGGTGCAGGCCGACCGGGATGCCGCGTCCATCGTCTTCCACGCTGACGCTGCCGTCGGCATTGATGGTGACGATGATGCTCTTGCCGTAGCCGCCCAGCGCTTCGTCGGAGGCGTTGTCGATCACTTCCTGGAGGATGTGCAGCGGGTTCTCGGTGCGGGTGTACATGCCCGGACGCTGCTTGACCGGCTCCAGTCCCTTGAGGACGCGGATCGATGATTCACTGTAATCGGACGGGGTGGTTTTTTTGGTTGCCATGCAGATGAGTGGTCGTGGCTGATGCCGGAGGGTTGTTGTCTGTTCATTCAGCGCCGGCCCGGCAGAGGGCCATCGTGCGCTGCAAAAGCGCATTCTAATGAAAATTACGGGGATTCGGCGTCCGGCGCGGCGGAATGTTCCCTACGGGACAATACTTGTCGGTAACAGCCCGTAAATCCTGTTAAAAACGCGCACAAAAAAGGCTTGCGCGCACGCAAGCCTTGTCAGAGGGGCAATCAGAGGGGCCCACGCGGGGCTCAGGCAGCCAGCAGTCCTTCCACCGCCAGGGCCATCGAGAGCAGGCGCTTGTCCTCGCCACCGGCGGCAGCCAGCGACAAGCCAACCGGGGCGCTGCCTGCGGCATGGCAGGGCAGGGAGACCGCACAGCCATCGAGGAAGTTGATCAGCGTGGGATTGCGCAGCATCTTGCCGTTGGCGGCATAGTAGGCATCGTCGCTGGCTTGCAGTTCGGCAATGCGTGGCGCCACGATGGGCACGGTGGGCATGACCAGCGCATCGTAGCCGGCCAGTTGCGCCTGCACCTCGGCGATCCAGCGCGGGCGGGCATGCAGCACGTCCAGCAGGTCGGCCGCACTCATGTCCTTGCCGCGCAGGATGCGCGAGACCACGCGCTGGTCGTAGCCGGCCGCGTTCTCGGCGATCAGCGCGCGGTGCCAGGCATAGGCTTCGGCTGCCGTGAAGCCGCCCTTGGCATTGATGGTGGCCAGGGCATTGAAGGCGGGGACTTCGGTTTGGACGATGACGGCACCCGCAGCGGCAAGTTTGTCGAGGGCCGCATGGTAGGCCTTGCCGACGGTCTCATCCATGCCGTCCAGCACGATGTTGGTCGGGGCCAGCAGACGCAGGCCGCGCAGCGGGTGAGCCACCACAGACACATACGCTTCACCGGCCAGTACAGCATCCATGATGGCACAGCATTCTACCGATACAGCCAGCGGGCCAATCGAGTCCAGGTAAGCGGACAGTGGCAGTACACCCTGCATGGACACCCGCGCTGCCGTGGGTTTGAAACCGGTCAGGCCGTTCAGCGCCGAGGGGATGCGCACCGAGCCGCCAGTATCCGAACCGACGGCGGCGAAGGCCATGCCATCGGTGACCGAGATGGCCGCACCGGAAGAGGAGCCGCCGGGAATGCGGCCACCTTCCACGTTGCGCTCCCAGGCATTTTGCGGGGTGCCGTAATGCGGGTTGATGCCCAGGCCGGAGTAGGCGAACTCGGTCATGTTGGTCTTGCCGATGACGATGGCACCGGCCTTGAGCAGATTCTGCACCACGACCGCATGCGCGGCGGCGGCGGGCTTGCCGCGCAAGACGACCGAACCGGCCAGCGTGGTCTCGCCGGCGACGTCAAACAGATCCTTGACCGAGACCGGTACACCTTCCAGCGGCGAGCGGCACAGCTTGGCCGCGCGCAGGGTATCGGAGGCGCGGGCGGCAGCGCGCGCCTGTTCGGCGTAGACGCTGGTGAAGACACGGGCGCCTTCGCCCGCCGGATCGGCGATGCGGGCCAGGGCTTGTTCGGTCAGTTGCAGGGAAGTGATGCGGCCGGCATCGAGGTCGGCGGCCAGTTGGGACAGTGTGCTGGGCATGATGAGGCAATTCGGTGAGGTCGGGCGAAGACAGGCAGAAGGATGCGCAAGTATCGCATTGCCAAGCGCATCCCACCAAGCGGATCAGGCCACTTCGGCCAGCGACTCGGACACGTAGTGGTGCCGCAGCGCTCGCTCGCGGCGCGGGTCGAACAATTCCATCGTGAAGGCCGCCGCAGGACGGATGCCGCCGATGGCACCCACGGTGCCGCAGGTCATGCCGCAACCCTCGGGCAGGGTGGCCCTGCCATCGGTGAAGCGCGCGATCAGGTCGGCCGGCGTGCGCAGCGAGGCCAGTGTGCCTTCTTGATAGAGCCGGGTGGTGCCGTCTTCCTCGATCCAGGAGCGGATCACCAGTTCATCCCAGTAGTCGGCCACCTCCGAGAGCTTCCACGCGCTGCTGCCCACGGGCTTGACGCAGGCCTGCTTGGAGAATGCCACGCTGTGCGCTTCCAGCTTGCGGTCGGTGTGGTCGGAGGCGATCGAGACATAGAGCTCGCCGCCGCTGTTGAAGACGAAGGTCTCCACTTCGCCTGAGGACGCTTCGCCCAACACCTGCACCCGGGCCGCCTGCGAGAGCTGGTTGGCCGAGACGCGGTAGAACAGGGGCACCGCACTGGGACGTGAAATGCCCAGCGCTTCCAGTTCTTCGATGTGATGCTCGATGGCCGCCATGTCGCGGCCGGCCCAGCCGGCGATGACCAGGCTGTCGATGTCGGTCTGGAGGGTGGATTGGTCGGGGAGGGTAAAAGTCAGCTTCATGAGGTTTCATTCCAACAGGGTGAATCAGGAGAGGCTGGCCGGGGGAGGCGGCCAGCCAGGGGAAATCAGTGCTTCTTGACGCACACCACCACCAGGAAACTGGCGAGGAACTCCAATGCCGCCACGAAGTACAGGCCCGAGGACAGCGATCCGGTGCTGGTCTTCAATGCGCCGATCATGTAGGGGGCCACGAAGCCGGCCAGGTTGCCGATGGAGTTGATGAGGGCGATGCCGCCGGCCGCTGCGGTGCCGGCCAGGAAGGCGCCGGGGATCGACCAGAACACCGGGAAGGCCGCCAGGATGCCGATGGCTGCCAGGGTCAGCGAGCACAGGGCCAGGGTGGCGTTGCCCAGTGTCATGCCGGTGGCGATCAGGCCGAGGCAGGCGATGAGCGTGGCGATGGCGCTGTGCAGGCGGCGCTCGCCGGTCTTGTCGGAGTGGAAGCCGTTCCAGATCATCGCCAGTGTGCCGGCCACGAAGGGGATGGCGGAGATCAGACCGATGTGCAGGTTACCCTTGATGCCGATTTCCTTGATGATCGAGGGGGCCCAGAAGGCGATGGTGGCATTGCCGCTGACTACGCAGAAATACACGGCCGCGCAGATCCAGACACGGTAATTGCTACAGGCATCCTTGAAGGAGAAATGCTTGCCCGGTGCGCTGTTCTCGGCGGCCAGCACCTGGGTGACGGCGCTCTTCTCGGCTTCGGTCAGCCATTTGGCATTGGCCGGCTTTTCCGGCAGCCAGGCCAGCACGGCAAAACCGGCCAGGATGGAAGGAATGCCTTCGATGATGAAGAGCCACTGCCAGTTGGCCAGATGGCCCACGCCTTCCATGCTGCTCATGATGAAGCCGGCAATGGGGCCGCCGACCGCACCGGCGATGGCGAACGAGGTCATGAACAGTCCATTGACGCGGGCGCGGCGCTGTGCCGGGAACCAGTAAGTGAGATACAGCACCACGCCCGGGAAGAAGCCGGCCTCGAAGATGCCGAGCAAAAAGCGCAGGACGTAGAAGCTCGTCGGCGTGGTGACGTAGGCCATGGCCATCGAGGCCAGGCCCCAGAGGATGGTGATGCGCGCCAGCGTCTTGCGGGCGCCGATCTTTTCCAGCAGCAGGTTGCTAGGCACCTCGAAGAGGAAATAGCCGATGAAGAAGATGCCCGCGCCCAGCCCGTACACCGCTTCCGAGAACTGCAGGTCCTGCAGCATCTGCAGCTTGGCGAAGCCGACGTTGACGCGATCGATCCAGGCCAGCACGAACAGGAAAACCAGGAAGGGAATCAGGCGCCAGGCGATCTTGCCGTAGGTGGCTTCCAGGCTGGCTGCAGCGCTGGCAGAGGGCGCTGCGGTGGCCGCAGCGGATGGGGAATACGACATGGAAAACCTCCTCAAGTGTGGCCGGCGTCCGCTATGCGGCGCCGTGTTGTGTTCTGCATGGATGGACGGACGGGTAGGGTGTCGGTGCCGGTACGGCAGGACCGGTCAGGTGCCGGTTGCCGCCCAAAGGCAAAGGCGCCGGTCTCAATTCAGTATGGAGAGGCAGGGCGGGCGCTGTCCAACAAGAAAATCTGAACAGGATTGATTGAAAAATCTTATGAGCAAAAGAAGGGCGCGTTTTGCCTCAGCATGGTGCTGCCCGCACGCCGGTGCAGATCGGCGCGCAGCGCAGCCTGCAGGCGGGAGGACGGGCCATGTCAGCCAAGCGGGGCGGGCAGTCGCGCAATCTCCTGGCCCCAATTGAGTGCGAAGTCGGAAGCCGTTTCCTGGGCGATGCGCGCCACCGTTTCGGTCAGCGGATTCTCATGGTCCGAGCGGAAGCAGGCGATCAGCGCCAGCGCCGGGAACTCGGTATCGACCCGCAGCAGATGCAGGCTCTCTTCGTTGAGTTCGCGCTGGATGATGGCCGGCGGCACGGCGGTGATGCCGAAGCCATCGGTGGCCAGCCGGATCATGGTGGCCACCGAGGCGATGCAGTTGATGTGCAAGGTGCGCTCTGCGCGCTCACTGCCCGAGAACAGTCGTTCGATCACCGCGTGCGGACCGGAATTGCGGGCGAAGCTGATGATGGGGAAGGCCGCCAGGTCGCTCAGCGAGAGCGTCTCGCTGCCGATGTCGAGCTTGGGGCTGCCGACCCAGCGCATGGGGAATTCACACAGCGCAATGTTGCTGACCTGCGGACCGATCACCGGTTCGGCCTGCAGCACCAGGTCCAGGTTGCTCTTGCTGAACTGCTCGTGCAGGTGGATGGTGGTGTCGCTGACGATCTCGATCTGCAGACGTGGAAAGGCCCGGTGCAGGCGCCCGAGAAAATCCGGAAACCAGCTGTGCACGATGGATTCGATGACGCCAATGCGAATGACGCCGGCAAAGACTTCGCGGTCGGACATGTCGTCCTTCATCTCGCGCATGAGCTTGACCATGCGCTCGGCGTGGACCAGTGCCTTGCTGCCATCGGCAGTGAGCGCCACTTCGCGCGCGCTGCGGTCGAACAGCCGTACGCCGAAATCCTGTTCGAGCGAGGCGATGCGGCTGGAAACGGCAGCCTGCGTGGTGTGCAGGCGCTCGGCGGTGAGCCTGAAATTGCGCAGCCGGGCCAGCCAGACGAAGGTTTCAAGAAAACGGATATTCATGGGCGGGCAGGACGGTATGAAGAAGCGTATTTTATCGTCTTCGCCAGCGCGCGCGCCGCGTCATTTTTGGTGCGCCGCGCCATGAATCTTCCTTCATCTGGTGCACATCTGCTGCATTTCATGCGCTCAATCGCGTGCTTCTGGTGCGTTATATCGATATTCGAATTTTGAAAGTATTTTTTCTTTACTCTCGGAGAAAATGAAAATATATTTACATTTTTTCGGCGGGACTTAAGCAAATGACATGTCCTGCACGATGATAAAGACGTCCGCATCAGCGGGCGCAACAGGACAAGAATAGTGGTGGCAGGGCTCTCTGCAAACGAAATAAATGATTTAAATGATGTAAACGATTTATTTCTTTTGCGTTTTGTTTGCGGAGGGCGGTGAGTTCAATGACAACGGGGTAGCGGACGGTGACACATCAGCCGAAGAACATCAGTTTGCAGGGTGCCGGTGCGGTAGCACAGGCCGTGGGCAAGCTGTATCCGCAACTGTCCAAGTCGCACCGCAAGACAGCCGATTATGTGCTGGGCAATCCCTTCCGCGCCGCCACCATGACCATCGACGAACTGTCGGAAGCAGCCGGGATCTCGGTGGCCACCGCCAACCGCTTCGCCCATGCGCTGGGCTTCGATGGCTATGCCTCTTTTCGTGCCGCGCTGGTGTCGGATTTCGCCACCACCCTGGCACCGGTGGAAAAACTGCGCGAGCAGGTACAGCGCAGCGCCACCAGCGCCGAGATCATGGCCGCGGCCTTCGACAGCGACATCGCCAACATCGAAGCCACGCGCCGCATGCTCACCGCCGAGCATTGCGAGCAGGCGGTCGACATGATCCTCTCGGCGCAGCGCGTCTTCATCACCGGCTTCGGCGCTTCGGCCTACCTGTCCGGGTTGATGGCCCATACGCTGGAACCCTATGTGCGCACCGTCAGTTCGGTGGCCATGGCGGGCGGGCCGTCGCAGGCGGCGCGGCAGTTCTTCAAGCTCGACAGCGATGACCTGGTGATCTCGATGGTGTTTCCGCGCTATGCCGCCGACACCGTCTGGCTGACCCAGCGCGCGGTGGAGAAGGGCGCGCGCGTGCTGGCCTTGACCGATACGCCCGGCTCACCTCTGGTGCCGCTGGCCGATGTCACCCTGTATGCCCAGACCGATGGCCGCCTCTCGCCGACCTCGGATGCGGCTGCACTGATCCTGATCCAGGCGCTGTGCGATGCCGTGGCGCACCGTGCGCGCCGCTCGGTGCAGGCGGCTACGCAAATGACTGAATTCGTGCTGCCCTGGCTGTACCTGGCCCAGCAGCAACAGCGCGGTGGCTCCACGCCGGTCGCCAAGCCCGTGCGGGCGACTGCCAGGCGCGCTCCAATCAAAGGGAAGACCAACGCATGACCACTCCGGTAATTGTCATCCACGGCGGCGCAGGCACCATCACGCGCGCATCGCTCACGGCCGAGGACGAGGCCCGCTATCACCAGGCGCTCTCCGACATTGTGGCCGCCGGCCAGGCCGTACTCAATGCCGGTGGTTCGGCTCTGGAAGCCGTCACCGAAGCGGTGCGCCTGCTGGAAGACTGCCCGCTCTTCAACGCCGGCCATGGTGCCGTCTACACCAGCGAAGGCAAGCATGAGCTGGACGCCTGTGTCATGAACGGTGCCGACCTCGCCTCGGGCGCGGTGGCCTGCGTGACCAATCTGCGCAACCCCATCCTGGCCGCACGCACGGTGATGGAAAACAGCGAACACGTCCTGCTGGTGGGCCCTGCCGCCGAAGCCTTTGCGGCGCGCCACGGTGCGGTCACGGTCGAACCCGCTTACTTCCATACCGATGCCCGCCATGAGCAATGGCTGCGCGTACGCGGCCAGTCGCGCGCCATGCTGGATCATGATGCTTCCTCATTCGCCTTCGCTGAAAAAGCCGCCGCGCCCAAGGAACCCATCGACCCTGACCACAAGTTCGGCACTGTCGGCGCTGTCGCGCTGGATCAGTTCGGCAATCTGGCAGCGGCGACTTCGACCGGTGGCATCACCAACAAGCAACCTGGCCGCGTGGGCGATTCGCCCATCATCGGCGCTGGCTGCTATGCCAACAACGCCACCGTAGCCGTGTCGGCCACCGGTACCGGCGAAGCCTTCATGCGCACTGCCGCCTGTTATGACATCGGTGCGCGCATGGCCTACGCCGGCCAGTCGCTGGAAGAGGCCAGCCGTGCCGTGGTCTTCGAGACCTTGCCCAAGGTGGGCGGACGCGGTGGCGTGATCGCCATCGATGCCCACGGCAACCTGGCCTTGCCCTTCAATACCGAAGGCATGTACCGCGCCTATGGTCGTGGTGAACTGGCTCCGGTCACCGCCATTTACGCAGCACCGGCCTGAACGGCCGAGCAGGAGAGAATCAAGATGCAACAGTCCCAACGCGTGCTCGACGTCAGTCACCTCAACGTGCGCTTTGCCACTTCCGAGCGCACCGTCGATGCGGTGCGTGACCTGTCCTTCCACGTCGATCAGGGCGAGACCCTGGCCATCGTCGGTGAATCGGGCTCGGGCAAGTCGGTGTCGTCGCTGGCCATCATGCGCCTGATCGAACACGGCGGCGGCAAGATCGCCAGCGGCAGCCTGCAGTTCCTGCGTCGCAGCGGCCAGTCGCTGGACCTGGCGCAGGCAGACAACGCCACCATGCGCAGCATCCGGGGCGCGGAGATCGCCATGATCTTCCAGGAACCGATGACCTCGCTCAATCCGGTCTTCACCGTCGGCGAGCAGATTGCCGAATCGATCCGCCTGCACCAGGGCATGAGCCGCGCTGCCGCCCAGGCCGAGGCGCTGCGCATGCTGGAGATGGTGCGTATCCCCGAAGCGAAGCGTGTGCTGGGTCGCCATCCGCACCAATTGTCGGGCGGCATGCGCCAGCGCGTGATGATCGCCATGGCACTGTCCTGCAAGCCCTCCTTGTTGATCGCCGATGAACCGACCACCGCTCTGGATGTGACCATCCAGGCGCAGATCCTGCAACTGATCCGCTCGCTGCAGCAGGAGATGCAGATGGGCGTGATCTTCATCACCCACGACATGGGCGTGGTGGCCGAAGTGGCCGACCGTGTGGTGGTCATGTGCCGTGGCGAGAAGGTGGAAGAGAACGAAGTCCGGCAACTCTTTGCCGCCCCTGCCCATCCCTATACCCAATCCCTGCTGGCCGCCGTGCCGCGCCTGGGCTCCATGCGCGGCACCGACAAACCGCTGCGCTTTGGCATCGCCCCCCAGGCCGAGGTGCGCCCCGACCTGATCGCCAGCGAACTGCAGGCCCAGGCGGAGATTGCCGCCCAGCGCCAGCCCATCCTCAAGGTGCGCGACCTGACCACGCGTTTCGATGTCAAGAGCGGCATCTTCGGGCGCGTCAGACAGCGCGTGCATGCGGTGGAGAAGGTCAGCTTCGATCTCTACTCCGGCGAGACCCTGGCCATCGTCGGTGAATCCGGTTGCGGCAAGTCCACTACCGGGCGCTCGCTGCTGCGCCTGGTCGACATCGCCGGTGGCAAGGTCGAGTTCGGTGGTCGTGACCTGGCGCAACTGCCGCGTTCGGAATTGCGCCAGCTGCGCCGCGACATCCAGTTCATCTTCCAGGACCCGTTCGCCTCGCTGGATCCGCGCATGACGGTCGGCTATTCCATCATGGAGCCGATGCTGGTGCACGGCATGAAGGAGGGCGCGCAGCAACGCGTGGATGCCTTGCTCACCCGCGTGGGTCTCACGCCCGAGCACGGCCAGCGCTATCCGCACGAATTCTCCGGCGGCCAGCGCCAGCGCATTTGCATTGCGCGCGCCCTGGCGCTGAACCCCAAGATCGTCATCGCCGATGAATCGGTATCGGCGCTGGACGTGTCGATCCAGGCCCAGATCGTCAACCTGATGCTGGACCTGCAGGCCGAGCTGGGCATCTCCTTCATCTTCATCTCGCACGACATGGCGGTGGTGGAACGCATCAGCCACCGCGTGGCGGTGATGTACCTGGGGCAGATCGTGGAGATCGGTCCGCGCCGGGCGATTTTCGAGAATCCGCAGCACCCCTATACGCGCAAGCTGATGGCGGCCGTGCCGGTGGCCGATCCGACCCTGCGCCAGCCGGGCAAGAAACTGATGACCGATGAAATTCCCAGCCCGATCCGGCTGGTGGGCGATGAGCCCAAAGTGGAGCCTTTGCGGGAAGTGGCTCCCGGGCACTTCGTGGCCCAGCACCGTATTGCCGGCGCTTTTTGAGCGGCGGTCCGTGTTCTTGTTGTACCAAAATGCAGTCAGCGCAGTAAAACCCAACTACGTCGTACCAACCTCGCTTTACTGATCAGGAGAGACCACATGTCTACAACAGCAACTCAAAAGGGTGTATCGGCGGCCAAATGGCTGGCAGTCGCGGCCCTCGGGACCACGCTGCAGTTCGCCGCAGCGCACGCGTTTGCGGCCAAGACCGTGACGCTGGCGGTGTATTCGACCTTCACCACCATGGATCCTTATGACGCCAACGACACGCTCTCGCTGTCCATGGCCAAGTCCTTCTATCAGGGCCTGTTCGGTTTCGACAAGGACATGAAGCTGGTGCCGGTACTGGCCGAAGGCTACCTGGTCAGCAAGGATGGCCTGGAATACACCATCCGCCTGAAGCAAGGCGTGAAGTTCCAGGATGGCACCGATTTCAAGGCCGATGCGGTCAAGGCCGTCTTCGACCGCGTGACCAACCCGGACAACAAGTTGAAGCGCTACAACCTCTTCAACCGCATCGCCAAGACCGAGATCCTCAACGACTACACCGTCAAGATCGTCCTGAAGGAACCGTTCTCGGCCTTCATCAACGTGCTGGCCCACCCCTCGGCCGTGATGATCTCGCCCACCGCCCTGAAGCAATACGGCAACAAGGACATCGCCTTCCACCCGGTCGGTACCGGTCCCTTCAAGTTCGTGGAATGGAAGCAGACCGATTACGTCAAGGTTGAGAAGTTTGACGGCTACTGGAAGAAGGGCTATCCCAAGGTCGATGAAATCATCTGGAAACCGGTGGTCGACAACAACGCCCGCTCGGCCATGATGCAGACCGGCGAGGCGCAGTTCACCTATCCGCTGCCCTACGAACAGGCTGACCTGTTGAAGAGCAAGTCCAACCTGGACGTGATCTCGGCGCCCTCGATCATCCAGCGCTACATGTCGATGAACACCAAGCAGAAGCCCTTCGACAACCCCAAGGTACGCGAAGCCATCAACTACGCCATCAACAAGCAGGCACTGGTGAAGGTGGCCTTCAATGGCTATGCCACGCCGATGGAAGGGGTGGTGCCGCAGGGTGTGGACTACGCCTTCAAGACCGGTCCGTGGCCGTACGATGTGAAGAAGGCCAAGGCCCTGCTGGCCGAAGCGGGCTATCCCAACGGTTTCGAAACCGAACTGTGGTCGGCCTATACCCACAGCACTGCCGTGAAGATCATCCAGTTCCTGCAGCAGCAACTGGCGCAGGTGGGCATCAAGGCCAAGATCCAGGCCCTGGAAGCCGGCCAGCGCGTGGAGCGTGTGGAAAGCTGGCAGGACCCGGCCACCGCACCGGTGCGCCTGCTCTACATCGGCTGGTCCTCTTCCACCGGCGAAGCCGACTGGGCACTGCGTCCGCTGCTGGCCTCCGAGTCCATGCCGCCGCGTCTGTACAACACCGCCTACTACAAGAACGACAAGGTGGATGCCGACATCGCCCAGGCCCTGACCCTGACCGACCGCAAGGAAAAGGAAGCGCTCTACAAGGACGCCCAGCAGCAAGTCTGGAAAGATGCGCCATGGGCCTTCCTGGTCACCGAAAAGCTGCTCTATGCTCGCAACAAGAACCTCAAGGGTGTCTACGTGATGCCTGACCAGGCGATCGATTTCGAGAACATCGAGCTGACCAAGTAAGACGGCAGTACCCGGCTGGCGGCGTGCTCATGCGCGCCGCCGGCAGCATTCCTGCGACGGGCCTGCGCCCGTTGCCGCAACAAGCAAGGCTTCGATCCACCGTGGCAGCGGCCTTCTTCAGAGAGCATCATGTTTTCCTTCGTCATCAAACGCCTGTTAGGCCTGATCCCCACGCTGTTGCTGGTGGCGGTCCTGGTTTTCCTGTTCGTGCACCTGTTGCCCGGTGATCCGGCGCGGCTGGCGGCCGGTCCCGAAGCCGACGACAAGACGGTGGCGCTGGTGCGCGCCGACCTCGGCCTGGACAAGCCCCTGCCTGAACAATTCGTGAATTTCTTCGTCAAGGCCGCCCAGGGCGACTTTGGCCGCTCCATCCGCAGCAAGCGCCCGGTCTCCGAAGAGATCGCCGCGCGCTTCTGGCCCACATTGTGGCTGACCATCGTGGCGATGATCTGGGCAGTGCTGTTCGGTCTCATCATCGGCATTTCCTCGGCCGTCTGGCGCAACAAGTGGCCGGACCGCCTGGGCATGACGCTGGCGGTATCCGGCATTTCCTTCCCGGCCTTTTCGCTGGGCATCCTGCTCATGCAGATCTTCTCGGTCAAGCTGGGCTGGCTGCCCACCGTGGGCGACGATACCTGGCGCCACTACATCCTGCCTTCGCTCACCCTGGGGGCGGCGGTGGCGGCGGTGATGGCGCGCTTCACCCGTTCCTCCTTCATCGAGATCCTGCAGGAAGACTTCGTGCGTACCGCGCGCGCCAAGGGCCTGACCGAAACCGTGGTGGTCATCAAGCACTGCCTGCGCAATGCACTCATCCCGGTGGTGACCATGATGGGTCTGCAGTTCGGCTTCCTGCTGGGCGGCTCGATCCTGGTCGAGGTGGTGTTCAACTGGCCGGGCATGGGACGCCTGCTGGTGGATGCCGTCGAGATGCGTGACTACCCCATCATCCAGGCCGAGATCCTGCTGTTCTCGCTGGAATTCATTTTCATCAACCTGGTGGTGGACGTGCTCTATGCCGTGATCAACCCCAGCATTCGTTTCAAGTGAGGGGAATCATGTCGCTCTCCAATTCGCCTCTGGCCGCCACATCCGAAACCGGTGCGCCCCTGCCGCCGCCCGATCCGGCCGCCGTTGCGGCCTCCGGCCAGAAGATTCGCACTCCCTGGCGCGAGTTCTGGCGCAAGTTCAAGAAGCAGCGCCTGGCTGTCTATGCGGGCGTGTTCATCCTGCTGCTGATCCTCGTCGCCATCATCGCGCCCTGGATCGTTCCCTTCGATCCCGAGAATTTCTTCGACTACGATGCACTGAACTCGCCGCCCACTTGGGTCCACTGGTTCGGCGTCGATTCGCTGGGCCGTGACATCTTCAGTCGGATCCTGATGGGAGCCCGCATCTCGCTGGCCTCGGGCTTCTTCTCGGTGGCCATCGGCGCGGTGATCGGTACCGTCTTCGGTTTGCTGGCCGGGTACTACGAAGGTTGGTGGGACCGCATCACCATGCGTATCTGCGACGTGCTGTTCGCCTTCCCCGGTATCCTGCTGGCCATTGGCATCGTTGCCATTCTGGGCGGTGGCATGATCAACGTCATCATCTCGGTGTCGGTGTTCAGCATCCCGGCCTTTGCGCGCCTGGTGCGCGGCAATACCCTGCAACTGAAGAACCTCACCTACATCGAGGCGACCCGCAGCATCGGCGCGTCCGACATGACCATCATGTGGAAGCACATCTTCCCCGGCACCATCTCGGCCATCGTGGTGTATTTCACCATGCGCATCGGTACCTCCATCATCACCGCGGCCGGCCTGTCCTTCCTGGGCCTGGGGGCGCAGTCGCCGACGCCGGAATGGGGGTTGATGTTGAACGAAGCCCGTGCCGACATGGTCACCTCGCCGCACGTGGCGCTGGTGCCCAGCATCGCCATCTTCCTCACCGTGCTGGCCTTCAATCTGCTGGGGGACGGCTTGCGTGACGCGCTTGATCCCAAGATCGACCAGCGTTGATGATGAACTTGCAGGTCCCGCATATCGGCCCACTGCCGGCCGGTCCACGCAACAGCATCTGCGATGTGGCCGGCGTCACGGTCGGTCATTGCACGCTGGCGGCCGGTGCAGTGCAGACCGGTGTGACCGTGATTGCCCCGCATGGCGGCAATCTCTTCACCCACAAGCTGCCCGCTGCTGCGGCCGTCATCAATGGCTTCGGCAAGAGCGCCGGGCTGGTGCAGCTGGAGGAGCTGGGTTTGCTGGAAACGCCCATTGCGCTCTCCAATACCTTTGCTGTCGGTGCGCTGCTCAATGCGCAGATCGCGCATGCGCTGCGGGCCAATCCTGAATGCGGGCGCAGCCTGCCTACGGTCAATGCGCTGGTGCTGGAATGCAATGACGGCTATCTGAATGACTTGCAGGCCATGGCGGTACAGCCCGCGCACTTCGAGGCGGCCCTGCAGGCTTTGTCGACTGAAGTGATGCAAGGCTCGGTCGGGGCAGGGCGGGGCATGTCCAGCTTCGGTCTCAAGGGCGGCATCGGGACGGCTTCACGCGTGGCCAGTCCCGGTGCTTCGTCGCAGACCTATACCGTCGGGGCAATGGTCTTGTCCAACTTCGGCCGCCTGTCAGAACTGATCCTGGCCGGTGATCCGCTCGGCGCGCGACTGGCCGCTGCCGAAACGCCCGATGCGGCGCCCGAGAAGGGCTCCATCATCATGGTCCTGGCGACCGATGCGCCGCTGGATGCACGGCAGCTGAAGCGCCTGGCCACCCGCGCCGGTGCCGGTCTGGCGCGGACCGGATCGGCCTATGGACATGGCAGCGGCGATATCGCATTGGCCTTCTCGACCGCCCAACGCATCGAGGCAGATGCCGACTGCCTGCAAATGACCCTGCTGGCCGATCACCTGCTGGACCCGCTGTTCCATGCCGCCGCCGACAGCGTGGAGCAGGCCATCGTGCATGCGCTCTTCGCGGCCGAGACGGTGCGCGGGCGCGATGGCAACGTGCGGATCAGCCTGCGTGATCGGCTGGCTGAGCACCCCGATTTACCTGGAAAAACCTCTCTATGAACAAACGCGTCAACATCCTGGTTTCCGTCGACATCGAAGGCGTGGCGGGGGTCTTCCATCCCGAGCAGACCCGCACCGGCAATGGCGAATATGAACGTGCGCGCCGCTGGATGACCGAGGAAGCCAATGCCGTCATCCGTGGCGCGCTGGCTGCCGGTGCCACGGCCATCAAGGTCAACGACGCGCACGGCGGCTATCGCAATCTCTTGCCCGACCTGCTGCACCCGCAGGCGCGCATGGTGCTGGGCAAGCCGCGCGTGCTGGGCATGATGGGCGGGGTGGATCAGGAGATCGATGCCGTCATGCTGGTGGGCTACCATTCGCGCGCCCAGGGGCGCGGCATTTTGGCGCACACCACCAACAGCTTCGCCTTTGCCCGCGTCTGGCTGGACGGGCAGGAGCTGGGCGAGGCCGGGCTCTACGGTGCGCTGGCCGCCGAGCATGGCGTGCCGGTGATCTTTGGCAGCGGCGATGATGCCTTCATCGAAGAGAACCAGCCCCTGTTCCCGCATGCGGTGTTTGCCGAGACCAAGAAGGCCTACGGCGCCAACAGTGGCGACTCGCTCACGCCGCAGCAATCCTGCGTGCTACTGGAAGAGCGGGCCCGCCAGGCGGTGGCCGCACTGGTTGCCAACCCGGCTGCCATGCCGGTGTTGCCCCTGCGCGGCCCGCTGCGTTGCCGCCTGCAGACGCAGACGGTGGCGCAGGCCGATCTCTTCAGTCAGTTGCCGATCCTGGAGCGCAGCGATAACGTCACCGTCGAATTCGATGCCCCGACTGCGGAATATGCGGTGCGTGTGCTCAACAGTTTGTCGGCGATGTCGGCCATGCTGCGCTGATCACGTCAACTCTCATTTGATGGGACGTTGACGCTCATTTGGGAAGATTCTAAGATGAGAGTCTGAACCTGACCAAATGAGAGGTTGATCATGGCAACACGCGCCGCTGTCGCATCCGCTGCCAGCAAGCGTTCTGCCGGCCTGGGGGCCAAGCCGCGCGACTTCGAGCGTTTCGCCCGGATGGACCCGATCAGCCAGGGCCGCATCATCCGCGACGGCATGGACGCCATCATCGCCGAGCGCGTGGCGCGGGAGCTGTTGCAGATTCCTTTGCAGACCCTGCTGGCTGGCCTGGGCCTGCCCAGTTCCACCATCCTGCGCAAGATTTCCCGCAAGGAACGGCTGTCCGGTTCGGAATCGGACCGTATCGCCCGCGTGCTCTACATCCGCGAGCAGGCGGCCGATGTGTTCGAGGATGAGGGCCTGGCTGCAGAATGGATGCGCCGCGCCAATGCCGCGCTCGGTGGCTTGACGCCGCTGGAAGTGCTCGATACCCAGCCGGGTTATGACCGGGTCCGTGACATTCTGTCGCGCATTGCCTTCGGGATCGCCGCTTGAAAGTCTATCGCCTGGCCAAGGAGAAGCCGGGGCATTACGCTGCCGATGACTTGTCCGGCAATGGCGCTGCCTTGAGCGGCGGGCGCTGGAATCCGCGCGGATCGCGCGTGCTCTACACCTGCTGCAGCGCGTCGACGGCCTTGCTGGAATCGCTGGTGCACATGGCCGGGCTGATGCCTCGGGCGCATTACTGCCTGGTCGTGCTGGAAGTCCCGGATGCCGAGGTGCGCAAGGCCTACGTGCCAGGCCTGCCGCCGGACTGGGCCGATATCGCGCGCGATCCGGCCAGTACGGCCGCCCTCGGCCAGCACTGGATCGAACAGGGCAAGCACCTGGTGATGAAGCTGCCTTCGGTGGTCAGCCCGACCGATTTCAATCTCTTGCTCAATCCCTTGCATCCACAGATGGCGAGCGTCAAGGTGCTGGAAAAGAAGCCGTTCCGGTTTGACGCCCGGCTGTTCGGCTGAGCGGTCTTCCCGTTTCTGTCGTCAGCGTGCCTTGCTCTCGATGAGCTTGACCAGCGCATGCACGGTCAGGTTGACGGGGGTAGCGATGCCATGCGCCTGCGCGCGCCGCACGATGTAGCCGTTGAGGTGATCGATCTCGCTGGGCTTGCCGCGCGCCACGTCCTGAGCCGTTGAAGAAAACTGCGCGGGCATGGTCTCGATGATCTTGCGTACGGCCACGTCCACATCGCCCGTCAGGGTCACGCCTTCAGCCGCCGCCACGGCCTTGCATTCGGCTACCAGGTAGCCCATCACCTCCAGCACGCCCACGCCTTCGACCAGCTTGCCGTAAGGCAGCTGGGTGATGGCCGAGAGGGCGTTGTAGGCGCAGTTGATGATGAGCTTCAGCCACAGCGCACCACGCACGTTGTCGGAAATCTCGGTGGGCACACCGGCGGCGATGAACGCATCGGCTGCCTGCTGGCTGCGTGCAGCGGGTTCGATCACCAGTTCGCCACGGCCATGGTGCTTGACGTGGCCAGGGCCGGCCATCTCGGTGGCAACGTAGACCACGGCGGCCGACACCGGTTGCGGGATCACGGTGCGCAGGCGCTCGGCATTGTCGGTGCCGTTCTGCAATGTCAGCACCAGCGTGTCGGGCGCGAGGTGCGCTCGCAGCTGCGCGCCGGCCGTTTCGGTATCGGGGGATTTGACGCAGAACAGGACCAGATCGGCCCCGGCTGCGATGGCCGGATCGGTGCTGGCCTTGACGGGGATGGTCTCGTCGAAGGTCCTGGCTTCCAGTCGCAAGCCCTTGGTGTTGAAGGCTTCCACGTGCTGTGGCCGGCCGATCAGGACCACTTCGTGTCCCGCCCGCGCCAGCATCCCGGCGAAATAACATCCCACGGCACCTGCGCCCATCACGGCTACTTTCATGTGTGTCTCCCTGCCTGGAAAATTGAAGTCAGGCGGGAAGCCTAACACAGCACCGGCGCGCTTTCAGCGGCGGGTCAGCATTGGACAGGGGAGAGGGGCGTGCCGGGAGTCAGACAGCTGTCGTTGCATCGATAAAGCTCAGGCCAATCTTCACGTGAGCAGACCGAGGACGCACCCGACGAAGGTCTATCGTCCCGACGAAGAAGGCTCGGACGGCACCGGTTTGAGTGGAGCAGGTGGTCGATTATCTTGAACGTATCGAATGGGCGGCGGGGGCGGGGGCGGTGGAATCTTCTTTGTTTCGCTCATTGACTTCTCCAGTTTGATGGGTGCGGTGATCAATACACGTACGGGTGAGTCTTTTTCCTGCTTGTTCAATCCGGAAAAGTAAAACACCATCAGGGCAAACGTGGCATACATTCCGGCATGAATGAGAAATTTCAGCGTGAGGTGCAGATGATAAGCCCTCGTATCGTTGGCGATCGCATTGGCTGACGATGTGCGACCGTATTGTTCGGATAACATGGAGCGAAACGCGTCTCTGGCAAGCTCGTCAGCGTTTTCGAGATGCTGATAGAAGCCGTAACATTCTGATTTGTAGCGAGTCCAGAACACGCCAGGCGCTACGAATTGATACTCGGTTCCCCATGCAGCCTTGATGAAATACGAGGTGCCAAGAAAGATGAAAGAGCCTGAGAAAAAATAACATCCGTAAAAAACATGGAGCCAGGTTCCAGAGGCGGTCCGATCAAGATTTTGCAGCATGAAGCCCAGGATGCCGACCATCGCAACCCCGATGGCGAATGGCATTTGGAGCCGTGCATTTACCTTGTCCCGAATATCCACTTCGTGGAAATACAGCTTCTCGCAGAGCCCGAATAATTCGTCATTGATGCTCTTGCTCTTTTCATCTGCAGACATGATCTTGACCTCTCGTGTTCGCGGAACCGCTTTGTGCCCAACCCTCGCCACAGGCCGGCGAGCTTGGTGACCTTACTACTGTCTCAAGGGCCGTTCACGATCGAGGAGCAAATACACGGGAGGAAGTCGAAAGTTTTGTATGTCACCCTAGGGCCTGTTCACATTAAATCTGCGAGTGCGAGAGGTCGCCAAGCGTTGACTGCCTAGGCGCGGCGACGCGCCGTGGTGGTGCCACGGCAAGGAGCTGCAACAACGGCAGGCAACGCATCTCGCAGATTTAATGTGAACAGGCCCTAGTAGCCGCTTGTAGTCAGCTACCACGAGGCGATACTGCGCCGATGCAGAAGACGTGCGACGCCGCTTGGTAGTCGCACTTTGAAGTTAGAACCCATTTCATAAATAGGCGTGAGTGCGAGCAATTCGCCCAAACGGGCCGCTCCCTCCGGGTTCTGTCCAGAAAGGGCGCTGGCCGCGTTGCGCTCCTTGCGTGTGGCACCGCCACACGACGCGTCGCGCGCCTTGCCAGCGCCCTTTCTGGACAGAACGCATCTCACGCCTATTGATGAAATGGGTTCTAGAAAGACCGCCGCACCCGCACCGACACATACGCAGGCGGCTTGGTAGTGGCCGTGGCCCGCGCACTGTGCAGGCGGTGCAGGGTGATCTGATTGACATCGGCATGGCTGCCATCGATGTGCTCACCCATCAGACGCATCGCTGCATCGGCGTCTGCTGCGGCGATGCAGTCGAGGATGGCGGCATGTTCCTCGTAGGTCGAATGCAGGCAATCGCCATAGAGAAAATCCAGCCGCCGCACGATGCGGATGCGGTCGGTGAGACGGTCGAAGGTTTCGGCCATCTCCTGGTTGCCGGCCGCCCGCACCAGCGTCTGGTGAAAGACCTCATCGAGCTGCGCGGCCTTGGGGCCATCCAGTTCGCGCAAGCCGGCGGCCACGCACCAGGTGCTGCGCAGACCGGCCAGCACGCTCTGGTCACCTGCCTGCGTGCACAGGCGGCGCACGGCGTGGGTCTCGATGAGCTTGCGCATTTCGTAGAGATCGGCAAAGCGCTTGAAGTCGATCGGCACCACCTCCCAGCCACCGCGCACGTAGCCCTGCATCAGGCCATCGTTCTGCAGGCGTTGCAGCGCCTGCCGCACCGGCGTACGCGAGACCTTGAAATACGCCGCAATCTCGGTCTCGGTGATCTGGTCACCGGGCAAGAGGCGCATGTCGAAGATGTCCTGGCGCAGTTGCGCATAGACATATTCGGGCAGGGAACCATTGCGCACCTGTGCCTCCTCGCCCTCGGCGTCGGGGACGAGGGCGGCAGCAGCGGGTTCGGTGGTGGAGGCAGCCAGGCTTTTCACGATGGAGACTTTCTTACCATGCCGCCACACTGCCATCGGTACGCGGTTCGGTCCCGCCGCAGAGCACGCCTTCATCATTGCGCCAGATGATCTGGCCGCGACCGAAACCGAGCTGGTTGCCCGACCACGACACTTCGTGTCCCAGCCCGCCCAGGCCACGGAAGAGATGTTCGGCCGTGGTGTGCTCGATGCTGACCTTGTTTCCTTTCTCCCATTCCCAGCGCGGTGCGTCCAGCGCGGCTTGTGGATTGAGGCCGAAGTCGACGGTGTTCATCACCATCTGCACATGGCCCTGCGGCTGCATGAAGCCGCCCATCACGCCGAAGGGGCCGACGGCCTGGCCATTGCGTGTCATGAAGCCGGGAATGATGGTGTGATACGGTCGCTTGCCCGGTGCCAGCACATTGGGATGCCCGGCTTCCAGCGTGAAATTGTTGCCGCGATTGTGGAGCGCGATGCCCGTGCCCGGCACCACCAGGCCCGAGCCGAAGCCCATGTAGTTGCTCTGGATGAAGGACACCATGTTGCCCTCGGCATCGGCCGTGCACAGGTACACCGTACCGCCGCGCGAAGGGTCGCCCGCCACCGGCAGCGTGGCGCGCGGACCGATCAGCTTGCGGCGCTCATCGGCATAGGCGTCCGACAGCAATTGCTCCACCGTCACCTTCATGTGCGCCGGATCGGCGATGTGGGCCAGGCCATCGGCATAGGCCAGCTTGATGGCTTCGATCTGGCGGTGATAAGTGGTCAGGGTGTCGCGTTCGCTGAAGTCGTAGGCCTTCAGCAGGTTCAGCGCCATCAGGGCCACCATGCCGTGGCCGTTGGGCGGAATTTCCCAGACGTCATAGCCGCGATAGTTCACCCCGATGGGGTCCACCCACTCCGGCTGGAAGGCCGCCAGGTCGGAGGCCTGCATATATCCTCCGGCCTGCTGCACGAAGCCGGCAATCTGTTCTGCCAGGGCACCGCGATAGAAGCTCTCGGCGTTGTCTTCGGCAATCGCCTGCAGGGTGGCGGCATGACCCGCCGAGCGCCATAGCTGGCCGGCTTGCGGGGCTTGCCCATCGATGCAGAAGGTGTCGAACCAGGACTGGAAATGCGCTTCCTTGAATTCGCGCCTGAAGTTCTGCTGCGCCACCTGCCACGCATGCGCCACCATCGGCGAGACCGGGAAGCCCTCACGCGCCAGCGTGACGGCACCGGCCATGGAATCGGTCAGGGCCAGCTTGCCGAAGCGCCTGGCCATGGCAGCCCAGGCGCTGGGCGTACCGGGCACCGTGACGGGCAGGGCACCATATTTCGGGACGTCCTTCAGGCCGGCACCGGTGAGCTTGTCGGCGCAAATCGACTGTGGCGCCGGGCCGCTGGCGTTGAGTCCATGCAGCTTGCCGCCATGCCAGACCAGCGCAAAGGCATCGCCGCCGATGCCGTTGGCGGTAGGTTCGACCACCGTCAGCGCAGCCGCGGCGGCGATGGCCGCATCGATGGCATTGCCACCGCGCTGCAGGACTTCCAGGCCCGCTTGCGCGGCCAGCGGCTGCGAGGTCGCCACCATGCCACGACGGGCATAGACGGCGCTGCGGCGCGAGAAATAGGGATAGTGGTTGCTGCTGAAGTCGGGGAAGGCGGGCATGGCAGTCTCTCGTTCTTGGTTCAGGGGCGTATTTTAGCGGGGCGCTCGCGCCTCATGTCGGGCGCAGCGTCAACTCAGGCCGGCTCAGATGGCAGGCCACGGTATGGGTGGGGCTGATCTTCACTGCCGGTGGCGTCTCGGTCCTGCATACCTCCATGCAGGACGGGCAGCGCGGATGGAAATGACAGCCTGTGGGCGGCGCTGCCGGATTGGGAATGCTGCCCTGCAGGACGATGCGTTCGCGTTTTTCGCGCGGATGTTCACGTGGAATGGCTGAGAGCAGCGCCTGGGTGTAGGGATGGCGCGGCTGGGTGTAGACCTCTTCACATGTGCCCGATTCCACCATGCGACCGAGGTACATCACGCCGATGCTGTCGCTGACATGGCGGATCACGGCCAGGTCGTGCGAGACGAACAGGTAAGTCAGGCCCAGTTCCTGTTGCAGCTCGCGCAGCAGATTGAGAATCTGCGCCTGGATCGATACGTCCAGCGCCGACACGGCTTCATCGGCCACCACCAGCTTGGGCCGCGTGATGATGGCGCGGGCGATGCCCACGCGCTGGCGCTGGCCGCCGGAGAATTCATGCGGATGGCGCGCCGCGTAGGCCGGGTTCAGGCCGACCATCTCCAGCGCCTCGGCCACCTTGCGCTTGCGGGTGGCGCGGTCGTGCAGCTTGTGCACGATCAGCGGTTCTTCCAGCACTTCGCCGATGGTCATGCGCGGGTTCAGCGAGGCGTACGGATCCTGGAACACCATCTGCATATGCCGCCGCATGGCGCGCAGCTGGCCTTCGGGCAGCAGGGTCAGTTCCTGGCCCATGAAGCGCACGCTGCCTTCGCTGGGTTCGATCAGGCGCAGCACGCTGCGCCCGGTGGTGGACTTGCCGCAGCCGGATTCGCCGACCAGGCCCAGGGTCCGGCCTTCGGCGATGCTGAAGCAGACGTCGTCGACTGCCTTGACGATGCTGCCACCGGCGGCGAAATGTTTTTTCAGTCCGTGGACTTCGAGCAGGGGAGGAAGTGGGGTCATGTTCTCGCCTTCAATGCGGATACCAGCAGCGCACGCTGTGACCATTGCCCAGATCTTCCAGCACTGGCATCTCCTGGCGGCAGATGTCCTGGGCGCGGCTACAGCGGGCGGCGAAGCGGCAGCCTTGCGTGACGGTGCCGGGCGGCGGCACGCTGCCGGGAATGGCCGTCAGCGGCGCGCCGGGCGTGGCGTCCAGGGCGGGACGGGCGCGCATCAAGGCGTGCGTGTAAGGGTGGGCGGGACGGTCGAACAGGTCCTCCACGCTGCTCTGTTCGACCACCTGGCCGGCATACATCACCACCACGCGCTGGCACATCTCGGCCACCACGCCGAGGTCGTGGGTGATCATCAGGATGGAGGTTTTCTGCTCGCGCTTGAGGTCGCGCATCAGGTCCAGGATCTGCGCCTGGATGGTCACATCCAGCGCCGTGGTGGGTTCGTCGCAGACCAGCAGCCGGGGCTGGCACAGCAGGGCCATGGCGATCATGACGCGCTGACGCATGCCGCCCGAGAGGCTGTGCGGATATTCGTCCACCAGCTGTGCGGCACGGGACAGGCCCACACGTTCGAGCATGCCAATGACCTTGGCGTGGATCTCCTGGCGCGGCAACGGGGTGTGGATGCGCAGCATTTCACCCAGCTGGTCGCCGATGCGATGCAGCGGGTTCAGCGAGGTCATCGGCTCCTGGAAGATCATGGCGATCTCCTTGCCACGGATGCCGCGCAGGGTGGCCTCATCGGCCTGCAGCAGATCGCGCTCGCCGAAGCGGATGGCCCCCGACAACCTGGCCTGGCTGGCCATGGGGAACAGGCGCAGGATGGACAGCGCGGTGACGCTCTTGCCGCAGCCGGATTCCCCCAGCAGACCCACGGTTTCATCCTGGCCCAGAGAAAAGGACACGCCGTCAACCGGCGCAACGCGGCGGCCGTGGCTGAGAAATTCGATCTTGAGATTCTCGATGGTGAGCATGGGTGTTCCTCAGCGGCTCAGTTTAGGGTCGAACACTTCGCGGATGCCGTCGCCCAGCAGGTTGAACCCCAGCACCACCAGGAAGATCGCCAGCCCCGGCCACATGGCCAGCATTGGCGTGGTGTTCAGGTAGCCCTGTGCGATATGCAGCATGGACCCCCAGCTCGGGTCCTCCGGCTTGGCGCCCAGGCCGAGATAGGAGAGCCCGGCTTCGGCGATGATGGCCGTGCCCATGGCGAAGGTGGCCTGGATCACCAATGGCGCCAGTGAATTGGGCAGGATGTAGCGCCACATGATGCGCAGGTGCCCGGCACCGATGGAGCGCGCCGCCATCACGTAGTCGAGATTGCGGATGGTCATGGCCTGGCCGCGCGCCAGGCGCACGAAGGAAGAGGTGAAGCCGATGCCCACCGCCACCATGGCATTGTAGAAGCCGCCACCCAGCGCCGCCGCCAGGGCCAGCGCCAGGATCAGCGAGGGAAAGGCTTGCAGGGCATCGACCACGCGCATGACGATGGCATCGACGGCGCCGCGATAGTAACCGCTGACGATGCCGATGGGCACGCCCAGCGAAAAGGCCAGCCCGACCGAGATCAGCGCTGCCTGCAGCGAGATGCGCGAACCGTAGAGCATGCGCGTGTAGATGTCGCGGCCCAGGTCATCGGTGCCGAGCCAGTGCGCGGCACTGGGACCAGACAGTAGATTGCCGTAGTCCTGGTCAAAAATCGGATCGTACCGGGCCAGTACCGGTGCACTTATCGCCAACAGGACCAGTACGGTGATGATCACCGCACCGATCACCGCCAGACGGTTGCGGCTGAAGCGGCGCAGGGTGCGCCAGCGCGGCAGCGCTGGCAGGGCCTGTGCAGGAGAGGGAGGGTTCATGTCGGGAGACGTCATGGTTGGGTGCGTGCAGCAGACAGTCAGCGGGCGATGCGCGGGTCGATCACGCTGTAGAGCAGATCCACGCACAGGTTGACGATGACCACCATGACGGTTGCGGCCAGTACACCGGCCTGTACCGTGACGTAGTCGCGCTGGAAGATGGCATCGACGATCATCTTGCCCATGCCGGGAATGCCGAAGATGCTCTCGGTGATCACCAGCCCGCCCAGCATGCCCGAGACCATCAGTCCGCTGGCGGTGACCACCGGGATCATGGCATTGCGCAACGCATGGCCCAGCACTACCTGCCAGTCGCGCAGGCCCTTGGAGAAGGCGGTGCGGATGTAATCCTCGTTGAGCACTTCCAGGAGGCTGCTGCGCACCATGCGCATGAGGATGGCCGATTCGCGCAGGCCGGTCACGACCATGGGCATGATCATGGCAATCAGGTTGGCATGCCAGTCCACCGACAGCGGCACGAAGCCCGAGGCGGGCAGCCAGCCCAGCTTGACCGCAAACAGAATGATGAACAGCATGCCCAGCCAGAAGTGCGGCACCGACATGCCGAACAATGCAATCAAGGTACCGATGGCATTGGCCCAGCCGCGCGGACGTGCCGCCGACAGGATGCCGGCCGGCACCGCAATGAGCACGGCCACCAGGAAGCTGCCGATGGCCAGCTCGATGGTCACCGGCAGGCGTTGCCAGAGGGCATCGGCCACCGGGGTGTTGTCGATGAAGGACCGCCCCAGGTCGCCATGCAGCACCGCCCACAGCCAGTGCCCGTACTGCACCAGCAGCGGATCATCCAGCCCCAGTTTCAGGCGCAGGGCGGCTGCGGCTTCCGGCGTGGCTTCCATGCCGAGGATGGCGGCCACCGGATCGCCCGGCAGCACCGCCAGCAGGGAAAACACCACCATGCTCACCAGCAGCAGGGTGGGGACTGACAGCAGCAGTCGCCGGACCAGCTTGGGCAGGCGCGGCAACGCCAGCGGCTTGAGCGAGCTGGCCATGACTTACTTGGAGACGGTGGCGGTCCGGATCACGCCATCGGGCACGTACTGGAAGCCCTTGACCGATTTGGCGATGCCGAAGAGCACGTTGTCATGCACGATGTAGATGTAGGGCACTTCCTTGACCAGGATCGCCATGGCCTGCTCGTAGAGCGTCTTGCGCTTGGCCTGGTCGCCTTCCACCCGGGCCTGCTGCAGCAGGTCGTCCACTTCCTTGGCGCCGAAGTGGGAGTAGTTCAGGGAGCCATTGGTGGTGACGAAGTCATAGATGTTCTGGTCCGGATCGGGACGTCCGCTCCAGCCCACGAAGAGGCCCTCGAAGTTGCCGGTCTTGCCGGCCTCGATCTGGGTCGCCAGTTCGGTCTTCTCCAGTGTGACGGTGATGCCGGCCGGGCGCAGCATGCCCTGGATCATCTGGCCGACCTGCAATTCATCGGGCGTGGTCGGCAGGGTCAGCTTGAAGCTGAAACCACCTTCCTTGCCGGCGGCCTTGAGCAGGGCCTTGGCGCGGGCCACATCCACCTTGGGCGGCACATCGCTGGGACCGTTGGCGAACTGCGCCTTGGAGAAGGGGGAGTGGCCCGGTGCCACCGCATTGTTGTAGACCACCTTGGCGATGGCGTTGCGGTTGATCAGGATGTCGACGGCTTCACGCACTTCCTTCTTGTCGAACGGGGGCTTGGCGGTATTCATGTAGAAACCGCGGAAGCCCAGCGACGGCTTGTTCAGTACCGTGTAGCTGGCATTGGCCGGGACGTTGGTGATTTCCTTGTAGGGGAAGCGGTTGCTGATGTCGACCTGGCCGCTGCGCAGGTTGTTGAAGGCCACATTGACGTCCGGCATGATCTTGTAGACCACTTCATCCACCTTGGGCAGGCCGGCGCGCCAGTAGTCGGGATTCTTCTTCAAGGTGATGGTGGCGCCTTTGAGCCGGCCTTCATAGATGAAGGGGCCGGTGCCGACCGGATGGTTGACGTAGTCCTCGCCGTATTTCTTCACGGCGGCCGGTGACGACATCATGCCCGAACGGTCGGTGAGAACGGACAGGAAAGGGGCGAAGGGCGTGGACAGATCCAGCTTGATGGTGTGCTCGTCCACCACCGTGATCTTGCTGATGTACTTGAGCTCGTTGCGGCGCAGGGAGGTCTTCTCCTGGCCGCGCAGCAGATTGAACTCCACCGCCTTGGCATCGAAGGGCGTACCGTCCTGGAACTTGACGCCTTTGCGCAGGTAGAGCGTGTAGGTCTTCTGATCGTCGGAGACGGTCCAGCGCTCGGCCAGCATGGGAACGATCTTGCCTTCCCCATCCAGGTCCAGCAGCTTGTCGAAGATGCTCTGGTAGACGATACGCTCGTTGAGCATGGATGACTGCGTCGGGTCGAGCTTGCCGGGATCGGCATCCAGGGAGATGTTGAGCGTCACCGCCAGCGCGGGCAGGGCGCAGGTGGCCAGCACGGCCGAGGACATCGCGGACAGCAGGAAACGGGAGACACGCTGGTTCATTCGTTTTTCCTTTCAGAAGTCATCACGGATGGAGCGCAACCGGCCTGGGCGGCAAGCCCGCCTGCCGCGGCCATCGGGCCAGCTTAGGCGATGGAAACGGTGAAGGCAAGGACGGATACGTCAATGTATACAACAAAGAAGACATGCAGGAAGCGTGCCATCGCGTCAGCGTCGCGTCAGTTGGCAAGGGTGTATCGCCGGTTGGGAAAGTGATGGACTGGGTCCTCCTTGAGGATGGGGTGCACGCCTTGCTTCTGCCCCGATGGCGGGCGTGCCCCGACCTTGCGGGGCAGGCATGCCCAGTGAAGGTGCACACGGGCGGAGTGGCTGGCCCCAAGACGGGACGTGGCGCTGCCGCGACGGCTGTCCATCCATTTTTAATTAAATCGCTTGCTATTTAATTTTGGCCTCGCTAAACTGCGCTGCATGAATTCGAAAACAGACAAACGTAAGTCGGCCCCGCTGCTGGATGCCCAGTTGTGTTTTGCGCTGTACTCGACCTCGCTGTCGATGAGCAAGCTCTATCGCAAGCTCTTGCGCAACATGGGCATCACCTATTCGCAGTACCTGGTGCTGATGGTGTTGTGGGAGCAGGATGAGTTGACCGTCTCCGAGATCGGTGAGCGCCTGGTGCTGGATTCGGCCACGCTCACGCCGCTGCTCAAGCGCATGCAGGCGCAGGGCCTGGTGAGCCGGGAACGCGCCGCCAGCGATGAGCGGCAGGTGGTCATCTCGCTCACCGCCGAGGGCGACAAGCTGCGTGAACAGGCAGCCGATCTGCCGCGCGAAGTCTTGCGCGCCACCGAGTCGAGCACCGCCGAGCTGACAGCGATGAAGGAAGAACTGATGGCCCTGCGTGCCCGCCTGCACAAGAATACGGGCGAGTGAGCAGGGTGGTTTGAAGGGATGAGGTGGCCAAGCCGAGTCCCTTTTTGAAAATTGAATATATAGTGCGCTATTAAATAGTTTATTAAGTTATTGTGACTGGAGCGATGCGGGAAAACCTTCGCTCCCGGCATGCAGGTCAGGTGGCATCGCCTGAATGCACCGTTATACGCAGAGCCAATAGCATCAAATAAGTAGTTTGCTATTTAATAGTGTTTTATGTTTATTGCCGCAAGGCGCGATTTTCTGGCGTCGTACGCCAGGGCAGCACCGCAGTACCACGCAATACGAAAGCAGTTCCCTCGCAGCACCTACCCGGTGAACCTCACCGATCCGATCATCAGAGAAAAGGAAGAAGATCATGACCTCGTTCAAGCAACTCGCTACCGTCGCCGCCATCGGCCTGGTTGTTGGCAACGCCTACGCTGCCGGTGACGCCGGCGTGGAACCGACCACCCAAGCCTTCCTGCAGGCGCTGGAAGCCGGCGGTGGCAAGCCCCTGGAGCAGCTCTCGCCACAGGATGCGCGCGCCGTCCTGGTCGGTGCGCAAGCCAGCGTGAAGCTGGACCTGCCCAAGGCCGACGTCTCGGAAAAGACCATCACCGCCGACGGCCAGCAGATCAAGCTGACCATCGTGCGTCCGGCCGGTGTGACCAAGACCTTGCCGGCCTTCATGTTCTTCCATGGTGGCGGCTGGGTGCTGGGCGATTTCCCGACCCACGAGCGCCTGGTGCGTGACCTGGTGGCCAACTCCGGTGCGGTGGCCGTGTTCGTGAACTACACCCCCTCGCCGGAAGCCGGTTACGGCGTGGCCATCAATCAGGCTTACGCTGCCACGAAATGGGTGGCCGAGCATGGCCGTGAAATCAAGGTCGACGGCAAGCGCCTGGCCGTGGCCGGCAACAGCGTCGGGGGCAACATGGCCGCCGTCGTGGCGCTGATGGCCAAGGAAAAGGGCGGCCCCGCCCTGCGTTCGGAAGTGCTGCTGTGGCCGGTGACCGATGCCAACTTCGAAACGGCCTCCTACAACCAGTTCGCCAATGGCTACTTCCTCACCAAGAACATGATGAAGTGGTTCTGGGACAGCTACACCACCGATGCCGCCAAACGCAAGGAAATCACCGCCTCGCCGCTCAACGCCACCCCGGCCCAACTGGCCGGCCTGCCGCCGACCCTGATCCAGACCGCCGAAAAGGATGTTCTGCGTGACGAAGGCGAAGAATACGGCCGCAAGCTGCAAGCCGCTGGCGTGGCCGTGACCACGGTGCGCTATGACGGCATGATCCACGACTTCGGTCTGTTGAACGTGCTGGCCAAGGTGCCCGCCGTGCAGACCGCGATGCGCCAGGCTGGCGAGGAACTGAAGTTCCACCTGAAGTAATCGCAAGATTTTCCTGTGCCAGCATTGGCGCAGGAGAAACGACAACGCCCCCGCACGCGTGCATCGTGCGGGGGCGTTGTCATTGCCAGTGTAGTTGCAGGCGCCGGGTAATCGGACTCAGGCCAGCACCTTGGTCAGCCATGTGCCGATATCCTCGACTTCCTCGCCGCACACCGAGTGCTGCATCGGATAGTCGTGCCACTCCACCTTGTGGCCCAGTTGCGTGAGCAGCTCGCGTGACTTGAGCGCGCGCTCCAGCACCACCACCGGGTCCATGGTGCCGTGGGCCATGAAGATCGGCGTATCGTGGTTGGCGGCGTGACGCTCGGCCTCGATGGTGGAGGCCAGCGGCAGATAGCCGGACAGGCACATCAGGCCGGCCAGTCGCTCAGGATGGCGCAGGCCGGTCTGCAGCGTCATGGCGCAGCCTTGCGAGAAACCGGCCAGCACGATGCGCTCGGCGGGGATGCCACGCGCGCGCTCCTGGGCGATCAGCGCTTCGATGGCGGCTTGCGAGGCGCGCAGGCCGGGTTCGTCTTCACGACGCACCAGGTCGGGCGCGAAGATGTCGTACCAGGCGCGCATGACGTAACCGCCGTTGATGGTCACCGGCATGGTCGGCGCAGTGGGGAAGATGAAGCGGATCGCCGGACAGCCGGACAGGTCCAGCTCGCGCACGATGGGCACGAAGTCCGAGCCATCGGCGCCCAGGCCATGCAGCCAGATGACGGAGGCGGTGGGGTTGGGAGCGGTATCGATCTGTATCGTCTCGAGGGGAGCGGACATGGATGTGCGGTTCCTGTTGCGGTCGTTGTAGGGAAGGGCAGGGCGCGGCATTTGTGTCTGTCCTTGCGCGGGAGCACAATACGGCCTTGCCCCTTGTCATGCAGAGCGTCTGTGCTGCAATGGGCTGACATCATACGATGAACGCCGCCCTCATGGCGGTGCCGTACAAGGAAAACCCATGATCCGCATTCCATCGCGCCGCCTGTCGGCGTCGTCGCTATTGTCCTCGCTACTGGCCGCTGCACTGGCCTTCGCACCGTTGGCCGGTCACGCCGAGGCCGAGGGCCGGCTGTTCCAGCCACGCGGCGAAAACCTCATGATCTCGCCGCCACCCGGCTGGCGCCTGGCCTACATGGATGGCGATCCCGACGGCAATTACGTGGTCGATTTCCTGCCGCCCAACGAAGCCCACGATTCCTGGCGCGAGGGCTACATGGGCGTACAGCGCCGCGGCTTTCCTGCAGCCGGCCTGCTGGCCAACATCCAGGCGCGCAACCTGAGCGTGGCGCAGGTGGCCCTGAGTGAAGTGATGCAGGGTGCCCAGCGCAACTGCCCGGGCCGCTTCGTGGCCATGGCGCAGAAGGACGGCAGTACCAACAACATTCCGGTCTCTGTCAGCGGTGGCTTCTGCGACCGTACCGGTCCAGTTGCGCCTTATGGCGAGGGAACTGTACTGGCGGTGTATCAGGGCAAGCAGCAACTGTTCGTGGTGCAGTTCAGCTGGCGTCCGCCGACCGAAAACAGTTTCCGGCAATATCCCTACCGGATCTCGCCGGCCGGACTGCAACAGTACCTGGATCTGCTCAATGCAGCCACGCTGTGCGGCGGACCGGATGAGGGGAAGTGTCCGAACTGAAGGAGGGAGGGCGGGCGCGCATCGCAGTGCGGCCCGCAGATGGCTTATCTGCTGGCGGGCCGGATCGCTGACTTGGGGCGGAAGGCCTTGCAGACGGTGTCATCGGTCTCGATGTAGGGGCCACCGATGAGGTCGATGCAGTAGGGGATGGCGGCGAAGATGCCCGGTACCTTGACCTTGCCGTCCTCGTCCTTCAAGCCTTCCAGCGTCTCGCGGATGGACTTGGGCTGGCCGGGCAGGTTCAGCACCAGCGCGGCATGGTCGTCGGTCTCGCGGATGACGGCGACCTGGCGCGAGAGGATGGCCGTGGGCACGAACTGCAGGCTGATCTGGCGCATCTGTTCGCCGAAGCCCGGCATTTCCCTGGTACCGACGGCCAGCGTGGCTTCGGGCGTGACATCGCGGCGCGACGGGCCGGTGCCACCCGTTGTCAGCACCAGGTCACAACGGGCCACATCGACCAGTTCCACCAGGGTCTGTTCGATCTGTGCGCGTTCATCGGGGATCAGGCGGGTCTCGACTTCGAAGGCGCTGGTGAGCGCTTTGCCCAGCCATTCCTGCAGGGCAGGGATGCCCTGGTCCTGGTAGACGCCGCCGGAGGCGCGGTCGGAGACGGAGACCAGTCCGACCCGCAGCACTTCACGGGCGACGGGCGTCACGGCCTCAGCGCTCATCGTCATCCTGCTCGTGGGCCTCATCCTCGGCGGCTTCGCTCTTGGCGCGTGCGGCCTGGGCCTGCAACTGCTTGAGGATCTGGAAGATTTCGCGGTAAGCCTTGGGCGGCTTGTTTTCCGCCTGCTCCTTGCGGGCATTGCGGATGAGCGTACGCATGTGCTGCACATCGACTTCGGGATGGCGGTTCAGCAGTTCGGTCAGCGCCTGGTCGTCGGCCAGCAGCTTTTCGCGGCGGCGTTCGAGGGCGTGCATGGCGGCGGTTTCCGCCTTGGAGGCGCCGTGCCAGCTGTCGATGGTCTTCTGGATGATGGCCAGTTCGTCGGGTTCCAGGGTGCGCATCTTCTTGCCCACGTACTGCATCTGGCGGCGACGGCCTTCGTGGTCCTTGATCTGCTGGCATTCGAGGATGGCGTCGCGCACATCTTCGGGCATCGGGACGCGCTTGACGCGGTCGCGCGGTTCGGCGACGAGCGATTCGCCCAGCTTTTGCAGGGCATCCATCTCGCGCTTGAGCTGGGACTTGGAGGGGCGGTCGTATTCCTGTTCGAATTCGCTGGATTGGAATCCGACAGCACCGCGGTTGGCATTGGGCATATCGTGAGGTCGAGAAATAAAGCTTAACGGCTGCTATGATAACCGTTTTACCCGCATTTCAGAGAAAACAGGCTCATGAGCGATACCCCATTCACGCACAGTCAGGACCAGTTGAAGCAGTTGGCGCAGGATGTCCTGCGTTATGCCCGGGACAAGGGCGCCTCGGACGCCGCCGTCGACATCAGCGAGGGCAGTGGTCTGTCGGTAGCGGTGCGCAAGGGCAAGATCGAGACCATCGAGCAGAACAAGGACAAGGGCATCGGCGTGACGGTGTTCCTCGGAGAAGGCCGCCAGGTGCGGCGCGGCAACGCCAGCACCTCGGACTTTTCGCAGCAGGCGTTGAAGGAAACCGTCGAGGCGGCCTACAACATCGCCCGCTTCACCGCCATCGATGACTGCGCCGGCCTGCCCGACGCCGAGATGCTGGAAATGGCCCCGCGCGACCTGAAACTGTTTTCGCC
The DNA here is from genome assembly GCF_057809315.1 of Herbaspirillum sp. FG34. Lineage (NCBI taxonomy): Bacteria > Pseudomonadati > Pseudomonadota > Betaproteobacteria > Burkholderiales > Oxalobacteraceae > Herbaspirillum > Herbaspirillum sp. FG34. The sequence goes on from NZ_JBMDJS010000006.1 coordinate 189,353, forward strand.
ATGGAACATTTCCGCCGAAGAAGCCGTTGCACTGGCCCAACGCTGCGAAACTGCCGCCCTCGAGACCGACCCGCGCATCACCAACAGCGAGGGGGCCGGCGTCTACGTGCAGCACTCGCATTTCATCGCGGCCAACAGTCGTGGCTTCATGGGCGGCTACCCGTTCTCGCGCCACACCATCTCGGTGGCGCCCATCGCCGGCAAGGGCGCGGGCATGCAGCGCGATGACTGGTATTCCTCCAAACGCGATCCGAAGAAACTCGCCCAGCCCGAAGCCATCGGCCGCTACGCCGCCGAGCGCGCGCTGGCGCGCCTGAACGCGCGCAAGCTCACGACCCGCAAGTGCCCGGTGCTGTTCGAAGCCCCGCTGGCGGCGGGTCTTCTGGGTGCCTTCGTGCAGGCGGTGTCGGGCGGTGCGCTGTACCGCAAGTCGACCTTCCTGCTTGACTCGCTGGGCCAGCAGGTCTTCCCCGAGCACATCCAGATCCTGGAAGATCCGCACGTGGTCGGCGGTGTCGGTTCGGCTCCCTTCGACGAAGAAGGCGTGCGTACCGTCAAGCGTGAGGTGATCAAGGATGGCGTAGTGCAGGGCTACTTCCTGTCGACCTATTCGGCCCGCAAGCTGGGCATGCAGACCACCGGCAACTCGGGGGGCTCGCACAACCTCACGCTGCGCTCAGACCTGACCACCAAGGCCGATACCTTCAGGGGCATGTTGAAGAAGATGGGTAGCGGCCTCCTGGTGACCGAGCTGATGGGGCAGGGCGTGAACTACGTGACGGGCGACTATTCGCGCGGCGCCTCGGGCTACTGGGTCGAGAATGGCGTGATCCAGTATCCGGTGGAAGAAATCACCATCGCCGGCAACATGAAGGACATGCTGCGCCAGATCGTGGCCGTGGGCAATGACACGCTCATTCGCGGTACCAAGGAAACGGGTTCCATCCTGCTGGAAAACATGACCATCGCTGGCGACTGATCGTGCCGCACGCCGCCGGGAGACCGGCGGCGCCACGGCCAGCGCTGCCCACCCGGGGAGGCAAGCCATGGACGACATCCACATCCGGCGCGGCTATCTGCCAGGCGCCATCGGGCGTGTAGCCGAACTGCACGCGGCCTACTACACCGAGAACTGGAGCTTCGGGGTGTACTTCGAAGCGCGCATCGCCACTGAACTGGCAGCCTTCATGAGCCGCTACGATGACAGTCGCGACGGATTCTGGACCGCCACCGTGCATGGTCGCGTCGAGGGTTCGCTGACCATCGACGGCCAGCATGCGCAGCAGCAAGGTGCCTGGCTGCGCTGGTTCATCGCTTCCGAAAAACTGCGCGGACGCGGCGTGGGCGATGCCCTGCTGAGCGAAGCGGTCCGCTTCTGCGCGCAATGTGATTTCCCTTCGATCTACCTGTGGACCTTCGAGGGACTGCACGCGGCCCACAAGCTCTATCAGCGCCACGGCTTCGTCCTCACCGAAGAGCGCATCGGCTCGCATTGGGGCGTCAAGCTCAACGAGCAGCGTTACGAACTGCTCTTGTAGGGCACACGGCAGGCCCGGCCGGGCAGCGCTAAAATGATGGTTTGGCGCATACGCGCAACTTCGGACATCCGCTCCCCGCAACATGGCCCTACACACCGATGCCGCTCACTCCAGCGGCCAAGTCCTGCCTTTTCGCGAATCCCTGCTGGCCACTCTGGGCATCTGCTTCGTCATCATGCTGGTGGCCCTGGACCAGACCATCGTCGGCACCGCGCTGCCGACCATCGTGGCCGAACTGAAGGGCTTCGAACTCTATGCCTGGGTCGCGACGGCCTATCTGCTGACCTCGGTCATCACCGTGCCCATCTTCGGGCGGTTGGGCGATTACTTCGGCCGCAAGCCCTTCGTGATCGCTTCCATCATCGTCTTTGTCGGCGCTTCCGCCTTGTGCGGGATGGCCAACAGCATGCTCTTCCTGGTCATCGCGCGCGGTTTGCAGGGTATCGGTGGCGGCATGCTGGTGGGGACCTGTTTCGCTTCCGTGGCCGACCTGTTCCCCGATCCGCGCGTGCGCTTGCGCTGGCAGATCATCCTGTCGGTCTCGTTCGGTATCGCCACTGCAGTCGGTCCTTCGCTCGGCGGCTTCCTCACCCAGGGGCTGGGCTGGCGCTGGGTGTTCTACTGCAACCTGCCCATCGGCGTGTTGTCGCTGTATTTCGTCTGGCGCTTCGTGCCGCACATCCGCCACATGCAGCACGCCGGCAAGATGCGGCTGGACTGGCCCGGTGCGCTGTTGATTTCGCTCTCGCTGGGCAGCCTGCAATTGCTGGTGGAACTGCTGCCCAAGCGCGGCATCACCGGCGGCATGATGGTCTTGCTGGCAGTCTCGGTGGCGGCCTTCTATGCCCTGTGGAAGTGGGAGCAGCGCGCTGCGCAACCGATCCTGCCCTTCGAGATGATGCGCGACAAGGCACTGGCCAGCCTGTTCGTGTTGTCGGTGCTGGCGGGTTTTGCGATGTTCTCCTTGCTGATGTATGCGCCGCTGCTGTTTCAGGGCGGATTCGGCCTGAGTCCGCGCGAGGCGGGCCTGCTCATTACACCGCTGGTGGCCTGCATCACCGTGGCCAGCATCGTCAATGGTCGCATCATCACGCGCATTCCCAATCCCAACCTGATGATGAATCTCGGCTTTGCGCTCATCGCCGCATCCTGTCTGGGTGTGGTGCTGTGTGACCGTAACACCGGCAATACCTTCCTGCTGGTGGTGATGCTGGCCGGTGGTTTCGGACTGGGACTGGTGCTGCCCAATCTCACCGTATTTGCCCAGCAGGCCGCCGCGCGCGAACATCTGGGTATCGCCACGGCCTTGCTGCAATCGCTGCGCATGATCGGCGGGATGCTGGGTACGGCCATCACCGGCACGCTGGTCAGCCAGATGTATGGTGCGGGCGTGCAGAAGGCATTGGAAGGGGATCACGCGGCACAATGGCTCAAGGACTTCAGTGACCCCGAAGTGCTGGTCAATCATGACATCCAGTCGGTGCTGCTGGCCCGGCTGATGCAGGCCGGACATGATGGCTCGGCCCTGCTGGAAGCCGCGCGCGAGGCACTGGTGGGTGCCATTCACATGGGGATCGCCATTGCCATCGTGGCCGCGCTGGTCGGACTGTGGATGGTTCGCCGGGTGCCGCCGATCCGCTTCGACCAGGACAAGAAGGTGGAGCCGGTGATGTCGGAATGAACGGCGGCTCGGCTGCCTGGCGGCCCTGTTGCGATGGCGGTCAGGAACGGACTGGGTGCAGTCCGTTTTTTTATCCCCCTTACTCTGCCGGTTCGGACTTCTTGACCACCGCATAGCGTGCCAGCGTGCGTTCGCGCGCCTCGGCGTGATCGACGATGGGACGCGGATAGTTTTGCCCCAGTGTCACCCCGGCCGAGAGGCGTTCATCGGGTGTGGCCGTCCAGGGCGCGTGGATGCGCTTGTCGGAGAGCCTGGCCAGTTGCGGCAGATAGCGACGGATGAACTTGCCATCCGGATCGAATTTCTCGGACTGTGTGACCGGATTGAAGATGCGGAAGTAGGGCTGGGCATCGCAGCCTGAGGACGAGGCCCACTGCCAGCCGCCATTGTTGGCGGACAGGTCGAAGTCGTTGAGGTGGCGTGCAAAATATTTTTCGCCGCGGCGCCAGTCGATGCCCAGGTCCTTGGTCAGGAAGCTGGCCACCACCATGCGCAGACGGTTGTGCATGTAGCCGGTCTGGTTGATCTGGGCCATGGCGGCGTCGACCAGCGGATAGCCGGTGCGGCCTTCGCACCAGGCGGCGAACAGTTCCTCGGCGTGCTGGCCTTGCTCCCATCGGATGGCGTCGTACTCGGGCTTGAAAGCGTGGGCAGTCACGCGCGGATGATGATGCAGGATCATGAAGTAGAAGTCGCGCCAGGTCAGTTCCGACAGCCACACGGCGGCGCCGGCGGCGCCCTGTCCCGCGTGCATCGCCTGCATCGCCGCACGCGCGAGGGTGCGGATGGAGACGGTGCCGAAGCGCAGGTGGATCGACAGATAGGAAGGACCCTTCACTGCCGGGAAATCGCGCGCCGTCCCATAGGCGCCGATACGGCCCAGGAAGTCCTCCAGCAGGGCCTCGGCACCGGACATGCCGGTTGGAATCTTCAGTTCGTCCAGATTGCTGGGCCTGAAGCCCAGTGCCTCGTGCGAGGGCAGCCCGTGGGGCGTCTTGGCGGCTGGCCTGGCCAGCGCCTTGAAGTATTTTTCGACCGGGTAGGGCTTGAGGTAGAAGTCGCCGCCCGCCGCGGCCAGCCTGGCCATCCACGCGTTCTTGTAGGGCGTGAAGACGGAGAAGGGCCTGGCCGACTGCGTCAGCACTTCATCCTTTTCAAAGATCACCTGATCCTTGTAGCTGAGCAGTTGTGCGCCTTGTTTCTTCAGGGCCTGGGCGACCGCCGCATCGCGTTCTACCGCGGCGGGTTCGTAGTCGCTGTTGGTGAAGACTGCCTGCACCTCCAGTTCGGCAGCCAGGTTGGTGATGCAGCTGGCGGCCGGTCCATGCAGCACGATCAGTCCGCCGCCCGCTTTCTGCAGGGCCTGGTCCAGTTCGGCCACGCTGGCCAGCAGGAAATCGACACGGCGATCCTGCACCACGCCCTCGGCCTTGAGTGCATCGAGGATGTCGGTATCGAAGACGAACACGCACCACACGGAGCGGCTCTGCGAGAGCGCATAGTAGAGGGCGGCATGATCGGTGTGGCGCAGGTCACGGCGGAACCAGACCAGGGACTTGTCGAATTGGGGCATTGCGTGGCGATCAGAGTTGGCGGTGTGTCGCAGGATGAGCGGACGCGAAGAGCGTGCCGCTGCCATGGGCAGACCTTGCGCATGATAAAAGATTTCGCACCCGCCAATTTGCCTGAGATGGCGATGAACCTGCTTTGACGCGGACTGCTTGGATTCGTAATGAAGATGGGGTGGGGAGGGTGGGGGCCTTTGCTCGCGGTCCCCAAAATACAAAAGGCCGATTGATTTTCATCAATCGACCTTTTCTATTTTGGTGCCCACGGAGGGACTCGAACCCCCACACCTCGCGGCACATGGACCTGAACCATGCGCGTCTACCAATTCCGCCACGTGGGCTGCGCTGTAAAGCGAAGACCGTGATTATAGTCGGTCTGAAGCTGCTGTCAACAACATTTTCATCCCCATGACGCAAATTTCGTTGCAATACGATGCCGACCCGGCTTTTTACCCCCGTATTGCGGTTAGGTAAATGGGCGCAACTCCGTTACACTAAGGACTTCCGTTCGCCTGGGCAGTCTTCGCCTCGGCATTTATAACAATTGCGCGAAACGAAACTTTTGAGCCAATTCCCCTATTCCATTCCCAGCCGGGAAGAGATCCTCGGCATCCTGCGTACTTCCTCGGGCGCGCAAAACGTTGCCGCACTGGCCGCTGCGCTTGGCGTCAAGCCTGAAGAAATGGATGGCCTGACGCGCCGCCTCAACGCCATGGAACGCGACGGCCAGATCAAGCCGGACCGCGCCGGCAACTACAAGCTGACCCACTCGCCCGATTTCATCCTGGGCCGCGTCTCGGCCCATCGCGATGGCTTCGGTTTCCTGCTGCCCGATGAAGGGACCGATGACCTCTTCCTTCCCGAGAAGGAAATGCAGAAGGTCATGCACGGCGACCGCGTGCAGGCTCGCATCACCGGCACCGACCGCCGCGGCCGCCCCGAAGGCACCATCGTCGAAGTGGTCGAGCGCGCCAATACCCACGTGATCGGCCGCCTGTTGAATGAGAACGGCGTCTGGGTGGTTGCCCCCGAAGACAAGCGCATCGGCCACGATGTGCTGCTGGCCGGCCCCCCCGGCAAGGCCAAGGCCGGGCAGGTGGTGAGCGTGGAGCTGACCGAGCATCCGTCCCGCTACACGCAACCGGTGGGCAAGATCGTCGAGATCCTCGGTGACATCGACGACCCCGGCATGGAAATCGAAATCGCCGTGCGCAAGTACGGCGTACCGCACGAATTCTCGGAAGCCGCCAAGAAGCTGTCTTCCAAGCTGCCCAGCGAAGTCAAGGCCGCCGACCTCAAGGATCGCGTCGACCTGCGCGACGTGCCACTGGTCACCATCGATGGCGAAGACGCGCGCGACTTCGACGATGCAGTCTACTGCGAACCGGTCAAGATCGGCCGCACCAAGGGCTATCGCCTGATCGTGGCGATTGCCGACGTGAGCCACTACGTCAAGCCCAATGACGCCCTCGACGCGGATGCGCTGGAGCGCAGCACCTCGGTGTATTTCCCGCGCCGGGTCATCCCGATGCTGCCGGAAAAACTCTCCAACGGCCTGTGCTCGCTGAACCCGGACGTCGACCGCCTGACCCTGGTGTGCGATGCCGTCATCACCGCCAAGGGCGAGATCAAGGCCTATCAGTTCTACCCGGCCGTGATTCACTCGGCAGCGCGCCTGACCTATACCGAAGTGGCTTCCATCCTGGCCAACACCAAGGGCCCTGAAGCGGCGCGCCGCATCGGTCTGGTACCGCACCTGACGCACCTCTACGAAGTCTTCCAGGCGCTGCTGACGTCCCGCCAGGCGCGCGGTGCCATTGACTTCGAGACCACCGAGACCTACATCGTCTGCAACGCCGCCGGCAAGATCGAGAAGATCCTGCCGCGCACCCGCAACGATGCACACCGCCTGATCGAAGAGTGCATGCTGGCCGCCAACGTCTGTGCGGCCGACCTCCTCAAGCGCCACGATCACCCGGCGCTCTATCGCATCCACGCCGGCCCGACCAAGGAAAAGCTGACCCAGTTGCGTACCTTCCTCAAGCAGGTCGGCCTGACTCTGGGCGGTGGCGACACCCCCAGCGCGTCGGACTATGCCGAGCTCATGCCCAAGGTCAAGGCGCGTCCGGATGCAGTGCTGATCCAGACCATGCTGCTGCGCTCGATGCAGCAGGCGGTCTACAGCCCCGACAACATCGGTCACTTCGGCCTGTCCTATGAGTCCTATGCGCACTTCACCAGTCCGATCCGCCGCTACCCCGATCTGCTGACGCACCGTGCCATCAAGGCCGTGCTGCAAGGCAAGCGCTACGAGCCCAAGGGCATCGACAGCAGTGCGCTCAACACCTCGATCTCAACGGCGGCGCGCAAGGCGCAGGCACTGCAGCGTGCCACCGACAAGGCGGCCGGCAAGAAGCCGCGCGGCGAAAGCGCGCTGGCGATCTGGGAAGCGCTGGGCCTGCACTGCTCGGCCAACGAGCGCCGTGCCGACGAGGCCTCGCGGGACGTGGAAGCCTGGCTCAAGTGCTACTTCATCCGCGACAAGCTGGGCGAGGAGTTCACCGGCACCATCGCCGGTGTGGCCACCTTCGGCATCTTCGTGCAGCTCGATGCGCTGTATATCGAGGGTCTGGTGCACGTCACCGAACTGGGCGCCGATTACTTCCAGTACGACGAGGCGCGCCACGAACTGCGCGGCGAACGTACCGGCATCCGCTACCAGTTGACCGACCGCGTCACCGTGCAGGTCAGCCGGGTGGATCTGGATGCGCGCAAGATCGATCTGGCCCTGGTCAACGAACCGGGTATCCGCACGCTGATCAAGAACGAAGCCAAACGCGCCGAAAACGCTGCGCGTGGCAAGTCCGGTGGCAGCAGGCAGGCCCAGGACGCCGCACAGCCCGCCGCGCGCGGCAAGAAGGGCGTGGCGGCCAAGCCGGCCGCCGCCGCCGCCGGCAGCAAGCCCAAGGGCGGTGCCAAGGCCAAGGCCGGTGCGGCGCGCACCAGCGCGGCACGTCCTGGCGACGCTGACCGCAAGCGCGCAGCCGCCAAGGCTTACAGCAAGGGCAAGAAGAAGCGATGAGCATGTCCCCGGTCTTGGGTACCGCACAGGCCGGGTTTGATGGAACGATGGGCAGATGCCCCAAGCAAGACGAAAGACACAAGCAGGATCTATGAAGAGCAAAATGATTTTCGGCTTCCATGCCGTGACCTCCCGCATCCGCCACGAGGCGTCCTCGGTGGAAGAGATCTACGTGGATGCCGAGCGCCGCGACCGCCGCATGCTGGATTTGCTGCATGCCGCCAAGGAAGCCAATGTGCGCATCATCCAGGCCGACGACCAGCGCCTGGCCGCCATGGTCGGCACGCGCCGTCACCAGGGCGTGGTGGCCAAGGCCGCCGCGCTGTCGCTGGCGCGCACCCTCGATGAACTGCTGGACGCCGTGGTCGGTCCGCCGCTGCTGCTGATCCTCGACGGCATCACCGATCCGCACAACCTGGGTGCCTGCCTGCGCGTGGCCGACGGTGCCGGCGCGCATGCCGTGATCGCTCCCAAGGACCGCGCCGTGGGGCTCAATGCCACGGCCATGAAGGTCTCCAGCGGTGCCTCCGACACCGTGCCCTACATCACCGTCACCAACCTGGCGCGCACCATGCGCGACCTGAAGGAGCGCGGCGTGTGGATCATCGGTACCACGGATGATGCCGAGAAGGGGCTGTACGAAGGCGACTTCACCGGCCCCACCGCACTGGTGATGGGCTCCGAAGGCGAAGGCATGCGCCGTCTCACCCGTGAGACCTGCGACGTGCTGGTCAACATCCCCATGTTCGGTTCGGTCGAGAGCCTCAACGTCTCCGTGGCCTCCGGCGTCTGTCTGTACGAGGCGCGACGCCAGCGCTTGCCCAGGTAAGTCCGGTCATCCCCGCATGACACCATCGCCGGACTTTGCGTCCGGCGATTTTTTTTTGCAGCACTTTTTCTTTCAACGTTTCAGGAAACACACCATGTTCAGCCGACTCAGAGAAGACATCGCCAGCATCCGCGAGCGCGATCCCGCCGCGCGCAACAGCTGGGAGGTGCTGACCTGTTATCCCGGTCTGCACGCGGTGATCCTGCATCGCTGGGCCCAGGCTTGCTGGCAGGCCGATCTGAAATGGCTGGGCCGCTTCATCTCGCAGATCGGCCGCACGCTCACCGGCATCGAGATCCATCCGGGCGCAACCATCGGCCGCCGCGTCTTCATCGACCATGGCATGGGCGTGGTGATCGGCGAGACTGCCATTGTCGGCGACGATTCCACCATCTACCAGGGTGTGACCCTGGGCGGGACGTCGCTGGCCAAGGGCGCCAAGCGTCATCCCACCTTGGGACGCGGCGTCATCATCGGTGCCGGAGCCAAGGTGCTGGGCGGCTTTACGGTGGGAGATGGCGCCAAGGTCGGCTCCAATGCGGTGGTCACCAAGGAAGTGCCGGCGGGAGCGACGGCGGTAGGCAACCCGGCGCGCATCGTCGAGCGCAATGCCGCGCCGACCGCGCGTGAACAGGCGGCAGCCCGCCTGTTCGCAGCCTACGGGGTGATGCCCAATGGCGATGATCCGCTTTCCAAGGCATTGCACGGACTCATCAATCAAGTCGCCGCCCAGGAGCAGCAACTGGAAGCCGTGCTGGCCGCCTTGCAGGGTGCGGGGATAGGCTGTCGACGCCTGGAAGAGGCTGGGCAATTCGACGCCGCGCAACTGAACCGGCTGGTCGATTGATGAGGAAAGCGCAGCCGGTACAATCCGGCTGCGATGAAGTGCAACGCGGGATCAGGCGATCTCGCGTCCGTCCACGCCATGCCGATGCAGTACGCCATCGGCTGTCAGGCTGATCCAGCCGCCACGCGGCGTCTCCACGTCATATTCCCAATCCGGCAAGACATAGCGCAGCTTGCCATCACCGAGTCGATGCAGGGCAGGGCGGTGCGTGTGCCCGTGGATCAGCACGTCGGTGCCGGTCTGCGCGAAGAGCGCATCGATGGCGCCGGCGTTCACATCCATGATCGCCATGTCCTTGCTCTGGTTGGCGTCCTGGCTGTTCTTGCGGATGCCTTCGATGATGGCCTTGCGCTGCGCCAGCGGCATGGACAGGAACTGCTGCTGGTAGGCCGGCTGGCGCACCTGCGCGCGAAAGGCCATGTAGGCCTGGTCATCGGTGCATTGCGCGTCGCCGTGTGCCAGCGCCAGGGTGCGGCCTGCCACGGTGATGACGTGCGGGTCCGCCAGCAGCGTCAGCCCGGCGGCATCGGCAAAATCCTGTCCGACCAGGAAATCGCGGTTCCCCGCCATCCAGTACAGTTGCACGCCGTGGCCCTGTACAGTTCTCAGTGCATCAGCAATCAGTTGGTTGTAGGGAGCAGTACGGTCGTCGTCACCGGCCCAGTACTCGAACACGTCACCTAACAAGTACAGTTGCTGCGTCTGTACCGCGTGGTTTTGCAGGAAGGCCAGGAAAGCCTCGGTGGTGCGGGGCAGGGCGGCCTGCAAATGGAGGTCGGAAACAAAAAGCGCAACCGTCGGTTGCGCTTTCTGCATGAACTGGAAATCAGTCATGGTCGATGAAGTCAGCGGTCGGGGTCAGGCTCAGACCACTTCTGCCTTCTCGATCACCACATCTTCCGCCGGGACGTCGGCGAACATGCCGGCGCGGGTGGTCTTGACACCCTTGATCTTGTCGACCACTTCAGTGCCTTCGACGACCTTGCCGAAGACGCAGTAGCCCCAGCCGTCCTGGCCCGGGTAGTCCAGGAAGCTGTTGTTCTTGACGTTGATGAAGAACTGCGCCGAGGCCGAGTGCGGGGCGGCGGTGCGTGCCATGGCCAGGGTGTAGGGCTCGTTCTTCAAGCCGTTCTTGGCTTCGTTCTCGATCGGATCGCGGGTTTCCTTCTGCTTCATGCCGGGTTCGAAGCCGCCGCCCTGGATCATGAAACCGTCGATGACGCGGTGGAAGATGGTGCCGTTGTAGTGACCGGCGTTGACGTAGGCCAGGAAGTTCTCAACGGTCTTGGGGGCTTTTTCCGCATCCAGTTCGATCTTGATTGCGCCGTGGTTGGTGGTGAGCAGAACTGCCATGATGAATTCCTTTGCTGGTGGGGGAAATAAAAAAAAACGGCGGGCGACTTGGGCCCGCCTTGGCTGCGCGACGCCAGCCTTACTTGAGCAGGGTGGCCGACTCGATCACCACGGGAGTGGCCGGCACATCGCCGGCGCCGGTGCGCACCTGCTTGATCTTGTCGACCACGTCAGTGCCGGCGATGACCTTGCCGAAGACGGCATAGCCCCAGCCGTCCTGGCCGGGGTAGTTCAGGAAGCGGTTGTCCGCCACATTGATGAAGAACTGGGCCGTGGCCGAATGCGGTGCCGACGTGCGCGCCATCGCCACAGTATAAACCTCGTTCTTCAAACCGTTATTGGCCTCGTTCTTGATGGGGGCCTCGGTGGGCTTCTCACGCATGTTCTGGTCGTAGCCGCCGCCCTGGATCATGAAGCCGTTGATGACGCGGTGGAACACGGTGCCGTTGTACTGGCCCTTCTTGACGTACTTGATGAAATTGTCGACCGAGACCGGGGCCTTTTCTGGATTGAGTTCCAGGGTGATGTCACCCATGCTGGTCTTGAGCAGCACGCGCGGGGCATTGGCGGCCAGGACCGGCGCGGCCAGCGTGGCCGACAGGGAAAACGCTGCTGCCATGCGCAGCAGATGACGACGGGAGAGGATCATGCGTTGCCTTCGTAAATGATTTTCCATTGCGATCCTTCACGCACCCAGTACTGGCGCTTGCGGATCGCGTTCTTGCTCTTGCCGACCGCACTTTCCTGGGTGAAAGTGCTGACGATCATGTCTTCCGGTGCGCCGGGATAGCGGAACAGGCTGACATCGCGCAGTTTGACACTGGTATAGCGCGCGCCGTTCAGACTCTTCTGCTGGCGACCGAACCAGGTGGCCAGGTTCTCGCCCTGGGCCGAGCGGAATTCCGGCGAGTAATACGACAGCACCTTCTCGGCATCGGCATCTTCCAGCGACTGGCTCCATTGTTCCAGCATGGCCGAGGCGGCGTCACGTTCCTTGATCAGCGCATCCTTGTTGACGAACTGCACGTGCTGGCTGATGACCACTACCGTCTTGCCGACCTCGGCGGTCGAATACAGGCTCTGCAGGTCCGGGTTGGCCAGCACCACGCAACCATCCGAAGACAGCGGCGGGCGGCTGAAGTTGTCCGAGGGCGTGCCATGCAGCCAGATGCCGTAGCCGCTGCGGCCATTGCGCTTGTCCCATTCATTGGGATAGGACAGCGGCAGCGCACCCGTGCCATAGAAGTCCGGCAGCTTGGGGCCGGGGATGCGGTTGTTGATGTAATACACCCCGATAGGGGTGCGCTGGTCGCCGGACTTGGTCTTGTTGGCGCCCAGGCGCCCCTGCGAAATGTAGTAGTCGCTCACATACTTCAGGTCGCCACCCTGGTTCTCGTACACATACAGGCGCGAGCGGGTGGTATCGACGACCAGCACGTTCTTCTGGTCCTCGCCCAGCTGCAGCACGGGCTTGGGAATGAGCGCGGGATCCGGTTTTTCCTGCAGCGAGCGAATGCGCACCATGGCTTCATCGCGCAGTTCCTTGAGCTTGTCGCTGGGGCCATCGGCCATGGCGCCGAAATTGCGCACCGGACGCGCGTGCATGAGCAGCAGATCGCCGCGCACCAGGTGGCCCAGTCGGAAGGTCGGATAGGCCGCGACCAAGGCGTCGGCCTTGGCCTGCGCCTGGTGCAGGCGGTCGGCGCCAAGATCCTTGTAGATATCGATGAGCAGGGCTTCCGGATCCGGCTTGATGGCCGCTGCGCCCACCGTATTGGCGGGCGGCGCAAGGGCCGACGAGGATGCCACGCTGCCCATGGCAGGCAGACCTGCCAGGCACAACATCAACAGGCGTCCCAGCATGCGCGCGGGACGCCCTTGCAAAGCGCTAGCCACCAATTACCCTCCCGATCGTTCCTGTTTGATCAGCCATCGATTGCCCTGTTTGACGAAGATCAGGGTCTTGCGGCTGTCCACCGTCAGCCGATCCGAATTATATATCTGGCGATAGCGCACGGTCGCGGTGTTGCCATTGATGGTGACCGAGGCATTGCTGACCTTGACGCTGATGTGGCCCTTGTCCTCGATGCGGGCGCGGCGCTCTTCGGCCCATTCCTTGCGGGAGGCGCCACGGGGCGTATCGAAGTCGCCGGCATAATGGCCCAGATAGCCGCGCACGTCCTTGTCGCTCCAGGCCTTGGCCCAGCCACTCAGAGCGGCCAGCACGGCGGCCTTGTCCTGTTCGGCGCTGGCCTTTTCCTTGTCGGCGTGGGCCTTGTCGGCACGCGCCTTGTCGGCGGCGGCCAGTTTCTCCGCCTTGGCCTTGTCGGCCGCAGCCTGCTTCTCGGCTTTTGCCTTCTCGGCCGCAGCCAGCTTGTCCGCCTTGGCTTTTTCGGCGGCAGCCTGGGCGGCCTTTTCCTTCTCGGCGCGGGCGGCTTGCTCGCGTGCCAGCTTGTCGGCTTGTTCCTTGTCCTTGCGGGCTTGCAGTTCCTTCTGCTTCTGTTCGGCGGCAGCCTTGTCGGCCGCGGCCTTCTGAGCCTGCGCCTGTTCGGCGGCCAGTTGCTCGGCACGGGCTTTCTCGGCCTTGGCGCGCTCGGCGGCGGCCTTCTCGGCGGCCGCCTTTTCCGCAGCAGCCTTGTCGGCCGCGGCCTTCTCGGCTGCGGCTCTTTCCGCTGCCGCCTTGTCGGCTGCGGCCTTTTCCTTTTCGCTGGTGGCCTTGGCGATGGCGGTCTTCTCGGCCTCGGCGCGGTCGGCGGCGGCCTGCTGGGCCAGCTTCTCGGCCGCCAGGGCCTTGGCGCGCTGCTGCTGCTCGGCGGCGTTGGCGTCGGCCTTGGCCTTGGCATCGCGCTGGGCGGAGGCGGCCGAGGCCAGGCGTGGTACCGTGCCACCGGTGGTGTTGCCGTTGAGCGAGCGCAACAGCGTCAGCTTGGGCTGCGGGACGTTGGCACCCGGATCGATCTGCAAGGCCTTGTCATAGGCCTGGCTGGCCATCTTGGCGTAGACGTCGCCCAGGTTCTCCAGTGCCGTCGCATAGGTCGGGTTGGTGCGCATGGCCATGTCCAGCGCAGCCCGCGCCTTGTCGTACTGGCCATCGGCCGCGTACAGCACGGCCAGGTTGTTGTACGGTTCGGGCAGATCGGGGAAGTCCTCGGTCAGCTTGGTGAACACGGCAATGGCCTCGGCAGAACGGTTTTGTTCTGCTAAGATCAGTCCCTTCGTGAAACGCAGTTGCGCATCGCGCGGGTGTTTGGCCAGTACGGCATCGGTCTTGGTCAGTGCTTCGGCATACTGTCCGGCCCGCATCAGCTTGTTGATGTCAGACATTTCACTGGCATGCGCAAGCGTGGCGGGCACCCCGAAGAGGGCCGCCACCAGGCTGGACAACACTGCCGTCTTGTGGGCAGTCTTGCTGATCAAACCGCGCAAACCATGAATGGATGTCTGTTCTTGTGATTCTGGGGCCATGGTTTTATCGATGCTATACTCGAAGAAATTCGAAGAAAGCTGGCATTTTATATCAAACAAGTAATACAAAAAGAGGTTTGGCTACCGTGATCCGTTCATGTTGCAATTGCTGCTAGAACAATGAATCCCAGGCAGGGGCCTGCCAGCGCCGCGCTTCATGCCGGTGTCAGCCCTACGCAAACTGCATGAACCCGTCGCCCGTTGCGGCAACGCCAACCCCAGAATTCCCATCCCATGAGCGAGCTCAAGATTTACAACACGCTGGCGCGTGACAAGCAGACCTTTTCCCCGATCGAACCCGGCAAGGTGCGCTTGTACGTGTGCGGCATGACCGTGTATGACTATTGCCATATCGGCCATGCGCGCGTGCTGGTGGTGTTCGACATGGTGCAGCGCTGGCTGCGCGCCTGCGGCTATGCCGTGACCTATGTGCGCAACATCACCGATATTGACGACAAGATCATTCATCGTGCCGCCGAGAACGGCGAAACCATCGCCCAGCTGACCAATCGCTTCATCGATGCCATGAACGAGGATGCCGCCGCCCTGGGCGTGCAGCGTCCCGACCATGAGCCGCGTGCGACCAAATACGTGCCGAAGATGCTGGACCTGATCGGCAAGCTGGAAAAGAACGGCCTGGCCTACAAGGCCAGCGATGGCGATGTGAACTATTCGGTGCGTGACTTCCCCGGCTACGGCAAGCTCTCCGGCAAGTCGCTGGACGACCTGCGCGCCGGTGAACGGGTCGATGTGAACACCGGCAAGCGCGATCCGCTGGACTTCGTGCTCTGGAAGGCGGCCAAGCCCAGCGAGCCGGACGAGGCCAAGTGGGATTCGCCCTGGGGTTGCGGTCGTCCGGGCTGGCACATCGAGTGCTCGGCCATGTCCAGCGATCTGCTGGGCGACCACTTCGACATCCACGGCGGCGGCCAGGACCTGCAGTTCCCGCACCACGAAAACGAGATCGCCCAGTCCGAGGGGGCGCACCAGCACACCTTCGTGAACTACTGGATGCACAACGGCTTCGTGCGCATCGACAACGAGAAGATGTCCAAGTCCCTGGGCAACTTCTTTACCATCCGCGACGTGCTCAAGAAGTACGACCCGGAAGTGTTACGTTTCTTCATCTTGCGCGCCCACTACCGCAGCCCGCTGAACTACTCGGATGCGCATCTGGACGATGCCCGCCAGGCGCTCACCCGCCTGTACACGGCCTTGAAGGATGTACCGCCGGAAGCGGGCGGCCTGCTGGCCGACGAGTCCCATGCACAAAGGTTCACAGAGGCCCTGAACGATGACTTCAACACGCCAATGGCGGTGTCGGTGCTCTTCGAGCTGGCCAATGAAGTCAACCGTGACCGTTCGCCGGTGCAGGCGCGCCAGTTGAAGGCGCTGGCCGGTATCCTCGGCCTGTTGCAGCGCGCACCGGACGAGTACCTCAAGGGTGGCGTGGCGGCGGCCGACGGTCTGGGCCAGGCCGAGATCGAAGCCTTGATTGAAGCGCGCAAGGCAGCCAAGGCAGGCAAGGACTTCGCCGAAGCCGACCGACTTCGCGCCGTGCTGACCGAGGCCGGCATCATTCTGGAAGACAAACCGGGCGGCCTGACCGAATGGCGGAGAGCTTGATTTGAATACCAACCGAAAAGCCAGCGAAGCCGACCCCAGCCTGATCGTGCCGGCCTACTGGGAAGAGGCCAAGGCCGAGCTGATGAAGCGTGACCGCATCATGCGCAAGATCATCCCGCAGTTCGGGGATCTGCAACTGACGGTGCGCGGCGACGCCTTCACCACGCTGGCGCGCTCGGTGATCGGCCAGCAGATCTCGACCAAGGCCGCCAATGCGGTCTGGCAGCGCTTCCTGGAAGCCTGTCCGCGCTGCACGCCGGCCCAGGTGATGCGTACCGGAGCCGATGGACTGGCCACTTGCGGTCTGTCCAAGCGCAAGGCCGAATACATCCTCGACCTGGCAGCGCATTTCAAGGCCAAGACGGTGCATCCCGACAAATGGGCGGAGATGGAAGACGAAGCCGTCATTGCCGAGATGATCCAGATCCGCGGGATCGGCCGCTGGACAGCCGAGATGTTTTTGATATTTAATCTGCTGCGCCCGAACGTGCTGCCGCTGGATGACCTGGGATTGCTCAAGGGCATCAGCGTCAGTTATTTCTCGGGAGAACCGGTCTCGCGCAGCGATGCGCGGGAAGTCGCTGCGAACTGGGAACCGTGGCGCACCGTGGCCACCTGGTATCTGTGGCGCAGCCTCGATCCGGTGCCCTCCGATTATTGAACCAAGGGGAAGAGGGCGCGGGCAGACCTGCCGTGCAGGGTCTGCGCTGGTGTATACTCCGCACCTCCCAAGATTTGAAGGCAAACCGATACATCCGGGGATCATCGAGCCGCAACCCGCACCGGGCCGGCGTTTTCAGCGATTCTCGCCGCATGATCGGACTTGTTGAAAAAGGAACACAATGAGTAAATCGACAACGACTTTTCTGGGCTTCGAGCAGGCCATCGCCGAGCTGGATGCCAAGATTGAAGAGTTGCGTTTTGTACAGGACGATTCGGCCGTCGACATCTCCGAAGAGATCGAGCGCCTGGTCAAGAAGAGCCAGCAGCTGACCAAGGACATCTACGCCAAGCTCACGCCCTGGCAGGTTTCCCAGATTGCGCGCCATCCGCAGCGTCCCTACACCATGGACTACGTGCGCGAGATCTTCACCGACTTCCACGAACTGCACGGCGACCGCACCTTTGCGGACGACCAGTCCATCGTCGGCGGTCTGGCCCGGTTCAACGGCCAGGCCTGCATGGTGATCGGCCACCAGAAGGGGCGCGACACCAAGGAACGCGCCATGCGCAACTTCGGCATGCCCAAGCCGGAAGGCTATCGCAAGGCGATGCGCCTGATGAAGGTCGCCGAAAAGTTCGGTTTACCGATTTTTACCTTCGTTGACACCCCCGGTGCCTTCCCCGGCATCGATGCCGAAGAGCGCGGCCAGTCCGAAGCCATCGGCCACAATCTCTACGTGATGGCCGAGCTGAAGGTGCCGCTCATTGCCACCATCATCGGTGAAGGCGGTTCCGGTGGTGCGCTGGCCATCGCCGTGGGCGACTCGGTGCTGATGCTGCAATATGCGACTTATTCGGTGATCTCGCCGGAAGGCTGCGCTTCCATCCTTTGGAAGACCGCCGACCGCGCCGCCGATGCGGCCGAAGCGCTGGGCCTGACCGCGCATCGCCTGAAGGCCATTGGCCTCATCGACAAGATCGTCAACGAGCCGCTGGGCGGCGCCCATCGCGATCCCAAGCAGATGGCCGGACTGCTCAAGCGCGCGCTGTCGGATTCGCTGCGCCAGTTCCAGGGCATGAAGACCAAGGACCTGCTGGCTGCGCGTCACGAAAAGCTGATGGCCTATGGCAAGTTCAAGGAACTCAATTCGGCCGAGTAATCGTCCGCGTTCCGTTCACGTCATTGCAGGCGCCAGCGATTGCTTCGCTGGCGTTTGTCTTTTCCGGCACCGCTTTTTCTCATGTCCGATCATCCCTCTCTTTCTCCCTCCCCGGGCAAGCTGCCACAGGTATTGCAGGCATTGCAGGCCACGCTGGCTGCCGCCGGTTTCGATCCCGCGCGGGACACGCTGGCCGTGGCCTTCAGCGGCGGGCTCGATTCCACGGTCTTGCTGGAAGTGGCCGCGCAGTGGCAACGTGAGCAGGGTGCATCACTGGTGGCGCTGCATGTGCATCATGGGCTCTCGCCCCATGCGGATGCCTGGTTGGCCCATGTCGAGGATCGTTGTGCGCGGCATGGCATCACCTGCGCGCATGAGCGTGTGCAGCTGGAGCGGGTAGCCGACAGCGGTGTGGAAGAAGCGGCGCGGCTGGCGCGTTACGCTGCATTGGGGCGGCTGTGCCGGGCGCACGGCGCACGTCTGCTGCTCACCGCCCATCATCTCGACGACCAGGCCGAAACCGTGCTGCTGCAACTGCTGCGCGGCAGTGGCCTGGCGGGGATGTCGGGCATGGATCAATGCAGTACCGCTGCGGCGCTGCTGGGCGATCCGCAGACCATGATTGCGCGGCCCTTCCTGGCACTTGCGCGCGCGCAGCTGGAAGCGTGTGCTCGTGCCTGGTCGCTGAGCTGGATCGAGGATGAGTCCAACAGCGATCCGCGCTACACCCGCAATGCCTTGCGTCATCAGGTCATGCCCGCGCTCGCTCAGGTCTTCCCCGGATATCAGCAACGTCTGGCACGCGCCGCCGGACACGCGCAGGGTGCGCAGGTATTGCTGCGCGAAGTGGCCCAAGAGGATCTGGCGCAATGTCGCCAGGACGATCATCTGCGCATGCCAGCGCTGCGCGCCTTGAGCGAGCAGCGCTTTCTCAATCTGATGCGTCACTGGTTCGGGCTGCGCGGCATGCGCATGCCCTCGGCGGCGTGGATGCAGGAGATGCGCACGCAATTGCTGCAGGCCGATGTGGAGGCCCAGTTGTGCGTCTCCCACCCCGATGGCGAAGTGCATCGCTATCGCGATCGCGTGTTCCTGGCACCGCGCCGCCGTCTGCCCGATGAGGGCGCGGCCTTGTCGCTGCGCTGGAGCGGGCAAGCGCAGGTGCAGGTGCCGGCCTTCTACGGCACGCTGCACTTCGACCCGATTGCGCCAGGGGATGCGCGGCCCGGTTTCGATGCGCACTGGCTGCGTGCCCAATCCTTGCTGGTGTGCGGGCGCAGCGGTGGCGAACGCATCAGGCTGGCCGTCAACCGTCCGGCGCGCAGCCTCAAGCAGCAGTACCAGAGCGCCGATGTGCCCGCCTGGGAACGCCCTTATCTGCCGCTGGTATGGGCGGGTGAAGCCTTGCTGTTTGCGGCCGGGGTGGGCATGGACTGCGAGCATTTTGCCGACATTGCCGCCGCTGCCGCATCGGAGCGCATCGCCTTGCGCTGGCAGCAGGACTGAGTCGAGTCGGTGATGCGAAGCGCTGCCTGGATCAACAACGCCAAATGATATAAAAAATATCGCCCCCGTACCTCGTGGTGCGGGGGCGATACTCCTGTCATCCCTGACATGTCCGGGCATCAGAGAACACTGGCGCCCGGGGTGGTGCTCCTTGCGGACGGCTTACTTGGCGGCGCCGTCAGCTGCCGGCTTGGCTTCAGTACCGGCGGCTTCCTTCTTCTCGGCCTTTTTCTCTGCCTTCTTCGCAGTCTTGCCTTCAGCCTTCTTTTCCGACTTCTTGTGCTTGGCGTGATGTTCCGCCTTGGCCTTCGGCGCGGTCTCGGTCTTGGCGGCTTCGGCCTTGGCCGGGGCAGCGGCGGGCGCTGCTGCGCCGGTCTGGGCGAACACCGGCAGGGTCAGGGCCGACAGCAGGGAAGCGAGGATGATGGTCTTGGTTTTCATGGTGATGTCCTTTCAGAGACAAGTGTCTGTTTGCGTCAGTAGTACTGTGTGTACGGTGTGTGCTGCGTGTCTGTCAGGTGTACCGGGAGTGGCCCGGTACAGTCTTACTTGGTCTTGGCTGCCGTATCGGCGGCGTCCTTCTTTTCAGTCTTGGCTTCGGACTTCTTGGCCGACTTCTTGTGCTTGGCGTGATGGCTGGTCTTGGCCTTGTGTGCGGTGTCGGTCTTGCCGGCTTCCGCCTTGGCCGTGGCTGCTGCTGGCGCGGCCGGCGCAGTGCTGCCGGTCTGGGCGAACACCGGCAGGGCCAGTGCGGTCAGCAGGGAAGCGACGATGACGGATTTGGTTTTCATGGCAATGTCCTTTAGAAAGTGGTTGTTACGCTCGGCGCTTGATTTTGCGTAATCGCTTCATCGTTTCGTGTCGCCTTGCTTCCTATAACGAGCCGTCGACCTGAAGGACGACGTCAAAGTGTTTCAATTCATCGTGTATTTGTAAGCATTCGTTGCAGCTTTGCTTATAATGGTCGACTCCCCATTCCACGCTGCGCCCTCCGACCGAGTTCTTCATGGCTTATCAAACCTGGATCACCTTTTTCTTCGCTGCCTGCCTCATTGCCATCTCGCCCGGTTCGGGCGCCGTGCTGTCGATGAGCCACGGTCTCAATTACGGCCTGCGCCGCACCACGGCCACCATTCTCGGACTGGAAATTGCGCTGGTGGTGGTTCTCATCATCGCCGGTGCCGGTGTGGGCTCGTTGCTGGTGGCCTCCGAAACCGCCTTCAACGTGGTCAAGATTGCCGGTGCCCTGTACCTGATCTATCTCGGTTTCTCGCAGTGGCGCGCGCACGTGCCTTCCGAGCAGGAAGGCGAAGCCATCGACGCCGCCAATGCCGTGGCCCGCGCCCAGCGCGGCCAGCACTGGTGGCAGCGCTGCATGACGGGCTTCCTCACCAACGCCACCAACCCCAAGGGCATTGTCTTCATGGTGGCGGTGCTGCCGCAGTTCATCGACCACGAGCGCCCGCTGTGGCTGCAATTGCTGGTGCTGGCCGTGACCATGGTGGCGGTGGATCTGGTGGTCATGCACGGCTATGCCTTCGCGGCCAGCCGTCTGCAGCGCTTCTTCCGCAGCCAGAAGGCGATCAAGGCGCAGAACCGTTTCTTCGGCGGGGTGCTCATGCTGGTGGGCGCCGGCCTGTTCTTCTTCAAGCGCGCCCAGCACTGATCGCGGCGCCGCGCAGACAACAAAAAACC
This sequence comes from Herbaspirillum sp. FG34, assembly GCF_057809315.1. Classification (NCBI taxonomy): domain Bacteria; kingdom Pseudomonadati; phylum Pseudomonadota; class Betaproteobacteria; order Burkholderiales; family Oxalobacteraceae; genus Herbaspirillum; species Herbaspirillum sp. FG34. The sequence continues at coordinate 210,366 of NZ_JBMDJS010000006.1, forward strand.
CGCAAGCTGCCTTGCGGGTTTTTTGTTGATCGGCCGCTCTTATGTCGCCACTGCAATTTTTTTGAAAATAAAAAAGAGGTAGTCTCAGTATTATGCTAAGACTCCCTCCTTCTCTTGTCTGGTTAACCGACCATCGCGGCCGTGTTGACGGTGAAATTCAAAGAATTGAAAAATATTTCGAACGTCATCGACGTATATTTGAAAAGTTCAAAGAACTGAACGATGAACTTGTTCATTTAAAGGCAACAATGCTCGCGATTGACCACACCTTGTCCTTGCACGAAGTGCAAATCGACCCTTCGAATATTCCTGTTATTTACTCAAAAAAGCACAGAATTCAGTTGCCTTATGGTGAGCTGACCAGGCTCATCTACCAGAGAATAAGAATGGGAAACGGCGTTCCTGTCTCTACCAGGGAAATTAATGACTTCGTCATTCTGCGGCATCCGTTCTTGCAAGAGAACGACGCAAAGGAAGGCGTAAAGTACGAAAGCAAACTCTCTCGCCGAATACACCATCGCCTAAAGAATCTATGCAGGGAAGGGAAAATTGAACGACATCATTCAAAGACCTCGATGCAACAAGGCTTGTGGTCATTATCGACGCTACTCACCCAAGGTATTCAAAACCCAAGCGTTGCCCTTGAGCATAGCCTCTGAACGCTTGAGAGAGATCTGCAGAAAGAATGCATTTCATCAGCGATAAAACCTTTGTTTTTATCGATAGGAGTTTTGTATCTTGGCGCCACGCCATTTCAGCGCAATAAAATGCAAAGTACTGCGGGCGCATCCCATTATAGATCCCGTATTCTGCCCGCCGAAGACGCGAAATAGTCGCCTCTGCCCAGTTATTGTTAACCCCATCCTCCCTCGCATATTCCTTGGAATGATTTACAGCTTCATGCTTGTATCCTGCGGCCGTTAGCGACGAATAGGCGTTTCCTGAGTCGGTATAGATCACCGTGCCAGGCGATACGTTACGAAGAATTGCGGCTAGGACTTCTTTCTCGCTTTCCGCCTTCAAGACGCACGTAATAGTTCTTTGTGACCCAACTCCCGGAATGCCTTGCACAATCGCCAATAAAATTCGGCGTTTTTTCAACCGCTCTCTATTCGCTGAAGTAATTGAATATCCAGCATTGGGTGGAATAATATTGGCTTTACGATTTTTCAAATGATTGTTTGCAATATCGCTAGTCATTTTTTGTCGTACCCTGGGGCGGCGCGGCTTTCCGCAAAAATGACCACCGTCCACATGTACGACACCAGCCATTTTCGTTCGGTCTTGCGCATGAAACATGGCCTCTCGGATCTTGTTCATGTTCTGCCATGCTGTTCGAAAGGTCACTCCTAATCTGCCTGGCACTTTGTTAGATGAATGCCCTTGGGGCTCGATCGCGACCCAATAAATCAGTTGTACGAGTTTTTTGAACGATAATCTTCGTTTCGCGAATGGAGTTTCAGAGGTAACACTGAAATGGCGATAGCAATATTTGCAGCGCCATTGTTTTCGCTTTGGAATAGGATAATGTTTATCTTGTCGGTTGCATGTTGGGCAGACTACGCAAGTGCTGCCGCCCCAACGCGCATTGCAGAACCATTCCCAAGCTTCGTCCTCTGTCATATCGGCAATTGCCGCATCGGACAGATCTCGATACGCTTTGCTTTGCATAAAATGCTGCGCCATCCAATGCTCCATGAGCTTGGTTTTTTCGGCCAGGCCAAATGAACTGAGGCCCTCCTGAATGTTGGCAATTGCCAACTGGCGCAACGCGAGACAAAGCAATGCCCTCGAACCCAAAATTCGCTTGACACCGTCCTGCCTGCTCAGCAAAATAGATGCACAGGTTCCCACTTGTGCACACTTACGGCCCGAATCTCCTCGCCAAAGGAATTCGGGTTTTGTGCTTTTTGCGCCAATAAATTTTTATTGTTTCATCGCGTTTCCTCCGCTAGTTGTCCAACTGGAGATGCATCGCGGCTGTGCCGCGCCGCCTAGCTTTTAGCCCCTTGTCATTTTCTTCGCAGCAGCTTCACGCTGAGAGGCCAGCCAGCAGGCGGCGTCTTTTGCTAAAGCAAATTTCCCTCTTCGATTCGGAATGGAAAAAACAGGAATTGGCATCGTCTTTCTGGACAGTGCTTGTCGAAACGCTTCACTGGATGTATAGCCCAAAACTTGCCTTAGGGCTTCGCCTGAAAGAAGAGGCCCATAGCGAAGCGTAAGCTCTTCTTCCAAGACCCCTGCAAGCGTGTCACTTGGTTGTGTAGTCATCCCATCTCCGTCACGTGCCGTTACGCCTGATACTCTATCCAAGTGCGGTATGGCCGCCAAGATAGTCATGGGCGAGGCTTTAGTCGTTCGCTTTGCGAATGGTAGATGCCTGATTTAGAAAGGAAAAATGTGACACAGCCTGGCTTTAGTCAGATCTCTGCAAAGCTCCATTTAATAGCAGTCAGACGCCGCCGGGACGTCACGGATGTACTGCGGACGATATTTTGGTGTGAGGGATTGCTACTGAGAACGGAGAGAAAAACGGCATACCATCTGGCCAAAAAGTTTGATCCACATACTTTTGGCATGAAGGATGGCGTCCGCTATGGCAGTAGTAAGTGGCAAAAATATGTCTTGGGAAAACATACGCCTTCGTCAGGCAAGATAGCTTCTGTCGAATTGGCTTATGCGGGATCTGCGCAGGAGATTAATCATGTGCTCTGGAAATCGCTACACTCTAAATTCAGATGTACGCCTCAAAACATCCGCCGATTGCTAGAGCAACTAGCGCCGTGCGTCCAGTCTGTTGTTTTTCGAACCACGGACACTGAAGGAGAAAGAGTTCGCTCCCAAATCAATACCACACGGTTAGATGTCATTGCTCAAAAATGTAGCCTCGACAGCTTAGCGTGCCTCACGATCCTTCTGCGAGAAGCAGCTTATCTTCGCGAAGAAAGGCTGGCCTTTGAAATCTCATTGCGCGTGTACCAAGTGTTGCTTATGCTAGCAGCGGCATTCCAAGGGAGAAAAATAGCCGATTCACTGGTTCAGCTTTATAGCGAGAGGATATTTACTCTTGTCGTATGGCAGGGATACGTGTTTTACATTGAGACGGAGAAGTTTATAGAATCCAGTCTCTTATTAAATGAGCTTGCCGCTCCCGAAGAAAACGGGCAAATCGTTTCCTGGGAGTTGCGCGTGAAAAAAATGTTTCGAATACTCGAAGGACGATACGGACTACACTTTTGTTTTGCATTACATCCGCTGTATGCTCCTGTTCCGAACGCAAAAAACCAGAAGGAAGTTTCTCAATTTCGAAAACGAGTGCATTTATATACTCAGGCTTGGAGGCTCATTTACTCAAAGGCTGATGCTCGAGAGAGTTCTTGAAGGGCAGGTAACGCTAAGGGGATAAAGTGACTAGATACAACGTCGGTAAGCCAGCCTCGCCTGAAGACGATTTTGAGCTCGGATTTGAAGAAGAGCTTGAGCATGACGACGGGGCCGCAGCGAGATTGCATCTAGAGGCTGGTCGCTGGATTACATATCGCGACCCAAACTATTCCGGGTCCATGGTGCGCGAATGGCCAAGTGGAAAACGGGAATTAATAGCGGCGGACTTATTTGGAAATATTTGCGTCCTCCGCCCTCTTTGAGAGTGTCTTTTGTTGCCACACTTGCTTGAATTGACCAGGAGTAGATTCTCAAGTACAGTCATAGCCGTGCCCTTGAGGCCTTGGTATTACCGCCGCCCTAAGTGGCCTCCAAAAAAACCCAGCTTCTGCTGGGTTTTTTGCATTTGACCATCATGGAATGGCACTTGCCATCGCTTGACATCGCTTGACATCAATTTCACAGCCCTAACGCGGCAAGAAGCTCGATTACTGCAATGGGCTGAATCAATAGAAGCCATGGCCAAGAGAGCTTCTAAGCGCGTCCAGATCCATTTGTGTGAGCGTTGCCATGAATATGCCCATTCTAATTTCCACCCGCTCACGTTCCAAATGGCATCCTCGACACAACGTTCGGAAGGCGCTGAGCGAATAATCCCAACATCCCGAAAGATGCCGCTTTGTTTGCAATCAGTAATTGGAGAGGGGGGGGGCACCTGGAAGGATGAACTGGAGATCTATTTTATTATAAGTTTGATAATAAAATGTAAGATGACCTCGCCCTTTACAACGAAAGTAAAATATTCTACTGTAGAGAGTAATATATTCTACTCGCCTCTTATTCATGACTTCTCTAGTACAGGCATTGCTGCGGGAGCGGGACTGGACAGGTTCAATGTCCGCTCTCGCAGACAAAGCAACCTCTCTATGTAGTGCGTACGAGCTTCGACCAGGCTTTCATTTGCCTGTGACCTCCAAAGCGTTAGTCATGAGTTACAGGTCACGTCAGATCTTATCTCCTCCTCAGGGTAAGCGCTTTATCTGGGACCACCTCGTCCAACTAATTGCCTCCCGAGCCCTCGTTTCCGCAGGGTGGAGTCGAGATACGATTGCCAAGCGAGTTCACACATTCCCCGTCCATTACCTAGCAGAACATTTGGATTCACTCGAGGACGCACTTAAAGATCAACTATCGCAAGCGGAAGCCCCTTTATCGTCCATTTTTCAAAATGAAGAGGCGGTCTCAGCCGCTCGAATGCTTGCAACAGGTGTTTGCTCCCAATATCGCCTCGCACGCAGCGGCATCCCCACAGTGCATGACGTGACGATGAGCGGACCACTAGCGCAAGCACTAATGCTTCTAGCCAGTTTATACATTTCGGCGGGTAAGGAGGATCACGGGGGCTCTGTTCACGAAATACTACAACGGTGCCGACAGCCGTTGGGTCGAAACGATTGGAATTTACCTGCTTTTGCGGACCCGACCTTTCCATACCATGGCATCACCCTGTTAGATCCAGATCGACGAATTCCAACGCTGGACTGTGTGGAAATGGCTCGTCAAACTCAGTCTGAACTTGATCTTCGCGAGCAGCTGGCGTTCGAGTCGTTGCGAAGCACCAGCGAACAGTTCATTGGCCGCCAGGAGCAAGCTTATACCGATCTTCGTTTGTGGGTTACCGAAACTCCGATTACCTCTGTGCAGGACATGCAGAATTTTGAACGCTCGAAAAATTTGCAGTTAGCTGCAAGCTTTCTGAGTAGTTGCTACGAAGCAGTTCAGCCCCACCATCTAGTAGACGGAAAATTGTATGTATGCGAAAGCTGTGGGACCCCGATGCGTCGCGCCAGCGGAGACAAGCACCTTCTTGCGTGCAGAACCCCGCAATGCAAATCCTACGACCGTCCCTTGGAAACGCTACCGCGACAATTTGGAGACAACACGCTTATAGCCAAGCCAGCCATTCTGACCTACTGGATCGGACCGGGACTGGATGAACTGACCCTCTATCGCGCAGCAACGGCAAATGAGTACGAGGTACGGCTGTACCCAGCTAAAGATGCCTGCGATTTAAGTTTAGACGGTCGAAACATAGGAATTGACGTCAAGAGTTACGCGAGCCCATTTATCTTGGCCGATCGGCTCAATCGTTCAGCCCAAGGGCTTGCCATCTACAGCCGACGCATAGTTGCAATTAACGATCAAGCGATCTCGCGATTCTCCGGTTACTTAGAGGTGCTGCGTCGCCAGTATACAGGCGACCTGACGCTTGAATTCATATCCGTCCGCGAGCTCCTCAAAACATTGGAGCGACCATTTTGACACCCCAACGTCTTCAAGAACTTGGACTGCAGCGCCTCGATTTACTCTGCGCCTTTATGCACCATGAGCTGGGCGTGAATTCACTCATTCATGCCCCAGCACTTTTGATGGGTTACCAATCGGTCGCGCGCAGCGCACTGCTAAAAGGCAAGCGTACTGCGCTAGCAAACCTCCGCCGTTGCTGCCATGGCTTGGGTACGCTGGCTGCGCTTCGCGCTGCAGCCAGTCGCTACAACGATATTGCGCTATCTTCATCGCGATACACTGTATGTCGATTTGAAATCAATGAAAAGACTCTGGACTTTTCGCCCACGTTCCACCTTATCAGTGAAAAATTGCAGGCAGCTCTTGAAGAGCTTCACAAGCCTCCGCAGCCGCGACCGCACGAATTTCAGTTGGCAGATACTGAACGGCCCATACACATCAGCATCCAGCATGAAGGGGAGGCAAAGCGATATGCCATCGACCATCTCCCCCTAGACCTTCCAAAGCCCACGTTGCACAAATCAAAGAAAAGTCGCACAACTGCGCTGCAGATCCGTTGGACTGATCTCTTGATGGAAGCCGAACAGATGGATGCCATCGATATGGCGCTTAAAGTCTCCCGTCCCGGCAATTGGGTGCAGCGTTTACGAGCAACTTCGCTGAAATCACCAGGGAAAAATGGAGAGCTTCTTGATGAATCGACTATTACCTTGGAAGGTCTCAAGCACCTCATTGGATTACCGGGGGCCGGCAAGACGACTTTACTAGTCTGCCTTTTGAGATACCTTGGCCTTAGAGGGATAAAGACCGCTGTATTTTTTCCATCGATAGAAGTTTGCAGACAGTACCTTGAGGATTTGCGTCGCTACGATGTAAGGCCGGGACTACTGATTGGTCAAGGTAGAGATACAAAGCAAAAGCACGCGCTAAAACTAGCTGAATCCCTAGCCACCGACGATCCACTACGTGGATTCGGCCTAACAGCGCCTTCGGCAGACCTATTTGAAGGGGTATGCGCACTTCCACGTTTGACTACGGCGCCGTCCGACGCGTTCTCCGTTGAGGATCACTTCTGTCGCAACATAAAGCAATCTAGCGATAAAGGCCTAGGGGGCCAGAAAGATCGAAAGTTCGAGGACAAATTGTGCCCAGTCTGGTCTCTTTGCTCAAGAAACAAAGCGGCACGTGAGTTGCCAAACGCAGCCATCTGGTTGGGCCATATTCGCTCAGCAGACACCCAAGTTCCCCTGCATTCAACACCATACAATGAACGCTATTTTGATCTCATTGCACGGGAATTTGATGTCGTCATTTTTGACGAGGCGGACAATGCGCAGCAATCTCTAGATATGAGTGGCATCTCGCAGTTGAAACTATCCGGGTACAAATCCTCATTTCACGAGCAAGTGCAGCAAGAGACTCTGCAAAATATCGCGGTAGGATCTAACGGGAGGCTTCGAAATGAATCGTTCGTTCAATTCTCGCTGGAGTGCGCCGAATTTGAAAAGCTAAATATTCACCTAATTTCGGCGATTCACCGTCTCGATGAGGGACACCGCAACTCTTTGAGTGGACTGCTTCTCACCCCGCTAAGGTTAATCGGTGATTGGCTGACACCGAAGAGGAAGAATCCTTCGTCCGATGCTGCCCACACCCAAGATACAAAAGCTCGAGCGAAAGCAGCTCTCGCTTTTGTTTGGGAGTATGCTGCGATCAGAGCATTTCAATCGCGTAGAGAAGTGCTTGATAGATCAACCAAGAGCATGGATCAGTGGCGTCGCTCCGCAGAAGCGTTACAACAGCCATTGGAAAAACTAGCTGAGGATGCTACAGCCTTACAAAGCTATTTGGCAATCTGGCTCAACGCTGCGACCAACCGAGACCGAACGGAGCATGAGGAAGCTATTGAACAGCTGCTTGTGCCCTACTTGCGGATTACAGATCCCGGTTCGATCAAGATGCTTGTCCGGCTACTCATCACCGTCACCTTTACCGTACTATCGTATCGTAGAATGGTGGCGCGGCTCCATGAGCTCGAAAAAGATAGTGTGATTCGGGCCGTACGCGTAGATGAGCGCTGTTCTGAGGATCTCCTTATCGGATGCCCGGACAATCTTTTAGGTAGCTTATCTGGCGTTCGCTTCTTCACCGAAGTGCGAGCAAATGCAGCGCACGATCGGGACCACGACGTTCAATTGCAATACATCGTGTTCTCTGGTGCGCCAAGAGCATTTATGTATCACTTGCACGAATGGGTAACCAGACCGGACGGCTCATTAGGGGGGCCTGCCGTTTTGCTCACCAGTGCGACTAGCTACATGCCCGATAGTCCTGCGTTTCATGTTGACGTAGAACCATCATATCTTCTCCACCGCCCCGCGAGGACGTCAGCCTCAGTCAAGCAAAAATCTATATACGCGTTTCGGCCAATCATCGATCGTGATTCTGTCGATGGAGAGCCGCTCCGTTACAGCGGAGTTCGCTCGGAACGAGCTCGACTCAACAACCTGCAGAAAATGGCCGCGTTTCTCTTGGAAGGCGGAAGCTCCTCTAAGGTTGCGGAGGATTGCCGAGATTTCGATATTAAGGAAGGTATTGGTCGCAAAGCAGCATTCGTCGTCAATAGCTACGCTCATTGCCTGGCGATCAAACAATTCATTGACCAGCGGTTTGCCAGTTGGCGTGATCGCACAATCGCAGTCGTCGACCAAATACCACCTGGTGCACTTGGCGGATATGTGACGCCAAGCATGGTGGAGGCGCTAGGCGACAACCCAAATTGGGATCTTCTGATCTTCCCTATGGGAGCCCTAGGTCGCGGCACCAACGTTGTATATAGCGGCGGGCCCCGCCAACGCGATGCAACCATTGGAACTCTCTACTTCCTTACTCGCCCACATCCATCGCCTGATGATTTAGGATTCCTCGTTAGCTTGGGAGCCAGAGCGACGATGGACTTCGACCAGCGCGACCTCGGCTTGTTTGATCGGCTCGATGAATTCACGCAAGAGCTACGGTATGCAAGAGGACGCCTATATAAATTAGTTGGTCACCTTCTGCGTCATCCGCTGTACGCCCGCTCTCTTGGGCCGGATTTGTTTACCCCATTTACTGCCAACGTCGCTGTTCCCTTATTGCAGACAATAGGCCGAGGGATGCGAAACGGCTGTCCAGTACAGTGCTTCTTTGTAGATCGCGCTTGGGCAGAAAAATCCAGCATCGGCGAACAAGATGACGAATCGAGCAGCATGCTGGTTCAACTGCGTAAGATTATTGAACGAGGTGTTCAGTCCAAGGACAAGCGAGTGGCATTGTTATTCGAAGAACTTTACGGTCCGTTCCTAGAACCCCTTTTAGAAGTTAAAGGGCTTAACTCTATGGACCGGAAACCCTCTGAAGAAGACGATTATGTTGAGGCAAGTCCGCTTTGGGCGGCCGACAGTCCTGTTGAAGGAGAGGAATAAAAATGGCAGCAGAATTCGAACATATAGCGATGGCTCTGCAGTTTGATAACACCGGCTCCCCACTTTCTACTGAGCTTGTAAGCGTAGGCTGGACTGACAAGGCAGCAGAGACACTTAATTGGATTGCCAACCAAGCAGTGAAGACCCTCCGAAAATCGAAAGAGGATGCATCTTTGCATCTACCGTTCGTCTCACTCTGGGCACGTTTTCAGTTAACCCAACCGCAATGGATTTCGCTATCCCGCGATCTAGGAATGGGACGAATCTCGAAATCAAACGGTCCAAAGGCATTGGTCTTCGGCTACCTTCACATGCCTCAAATGCTTGCGCCGGAACTCAATGACGTAGTAGCTCGTTGGATCGATGGGCCGCTAACGCATTACATTCAGAAATTTGAAGTCAGCCTCGATGCATTGCAACGCATGCGCGAGCTAGTCTCCAGTAATCAGCTACTGACCACCAGTGCTTCAGAAGTGCAACTATTTCCTTGGGGCGTCGCATCATCTGGCGCACCAAGTGTGTATCAAGTGACTGCGGGAGAAATTGCTCGACTATTGGCTGGCAAGGAACTGTTCCCAGAGCTGGGACCAATGATGCGCGTCATCGATACGCCCGATAGTAATTCTGCCGAACTAATGACTCGGCCTATTTCAGTAGGTACGGACACTTTTAGTCTGGTATGCAAGCTTTCTATTCAAACACTACCTGGGTCCAAGCAACCCCTCATATTCTTGAATTTCACTCGCCGTCGCTGGGCAACGTCACTCGTAGCCAATCCGTTTCGAGCGAAACGGGTTGGCGGTTTTGCATACTCTAGCATTCGAAATCCAGAACTAGCATTCCGGTTCGACCTCGATTTCGACTACAAGACATCTAGCTGGACCTCAACCCAAGCTTATACCGAAATCGAGCTGGCTTTAGGGTTGGAGCACGGCTACGCAAACGAGCACATCGTAAGATATCCTCGTACAGCCGACACAGGCGCGCTGATAATGCATGTGGCAGGTTTGGCTGAAGCAAAGGGTTCCATGATCAAGGCGGGCGTGGCCATCGCAGATCAACTGGCGGCCTATCGCAACATTGTCCACTTATTGAAACCAATTGGTTTCAAACAGCTGAGCAATTTCTCCGAGGTCACACGTAAAGCACCAAAGCTTCCCCGTATTAGCGTCATCCGGTCTCAAGTCGTCTTATCAAAGCTGCTTAGTCAAACTGATATGGATGAGGAGGAGCTCGACGAACTGCCAACGTTGCAGCGTATTGAACAGGACGTTGTGGCACTAACCAAACGTTCATTGGGAGATTGGTTCGGAAAAAAAACACCAACACTGGATCGTCGATATGGAAATTTGGCGGGGGTGGTCAACGACCTTGTCAAACGCAGCGGCATTGACTCTGAAACGGAACGCCGTACTTTATATATCCTCGTACAATCCACGACAGAAAAGCAATGGATTGAGGCTGTAGTACGCTTAATGTTGGGCGATTCTGTAAACTTGATTGTTGGTGAATTGCCGCGTAACGTCCATGGACACTCGTCTCAGTTGCCAAACTCGAGTGACTCGAAACCGGTGCGTATGGCGGCAAGAATGCAAGCTTGGAACGCGTTCGCAAAGAGCAATCGATTTGCTCCAAATCCGATGTTCCTAATTCAGGCTGACGACTGGTATGACGTTAACGGACGGCGCATGCCGGACGACTCCGTGAATAAGATTGCAGCTCGTCGCGCTCTTGCGTCAGAACTTGGAGCCACAGTTCAATACTTGCTGCCAGCACGGGCTCAGAAACTCGACAATTATCTGATGCGCCTTCAGGCCGCCATCCTTGACTTGGTATACGGTCACTCCGGCATTATGCTTGGCCTAGCAAATGCCGCAGCGGCAGCGTTCGCTGACCCAAGGACCTGCCCTAAACAAGTAGTCGCAATTGGCTCTCTCCAAGTAACTATGGGAGATTATCTTGGAACAATCGTCGCCGCTACACGTGTGGATAGTACAACAGGCCGCCCGCAGATTCGTTTGGCTCATGCTGAGGCCGAACCTATTTACACACCATGGATGCGGTTCGAAGAAGCTTTAGCGTATGTCGCAAAGCGTTCCAGCTTGCGCATCCCAGCTCAAAAAGAGGCTGCTGCGTTCTACCAGAAGTTCATCGGGGAAGTCCTTGATGACGCCGCTGCGATAGATCCTCACGCTGTCGTTTTCATTGAGTCGACACGAAGCGCTGGACTGTGGAAACGACTTGCCGACAAGAACTGCGAATTTGGAAAGCAAACTCTAGATTCCGAGCAATCAACCCGCCAGCATTGGGGAAACCTGCGCATTATCCGCGTCCGGGAGCAAGCGCCCACAATGGTCAACCTCAGAACGCTGGATCATGCTCTTGAAAATGGGGAGAGATTACGCGTTTCCACTTCTGTTCAAAGGCTTTTCGCCGTCTCCGATGCCACCGCACCCACATATTGGTCGTTCGGACCACCAATCGGCCAACATAAACGTGGGGCAAGCTGCTATCGTCCGATGATGCTTCCAGACCAAAAGGGTGGGGCCAAGCTCTTTTCCCCAGATTACGGTCAACATCAGACTCCTAGAGGCACCGAGTTTGTAATTCTTCAGGCTGGTCCGGGGGATGACCTGCATCGATTGGCAACTTATTGCGAAATGCTCCGCGTAGGTGTACCGCAAGCGCGGGGAGACATATGGGTGAAAGTGCCTTCGCCACTCTACGCAATTGAAAAACTGGAAGACTACATGCGCTACTAGAAGCACACCCAAGGGAGTTTGATTTGCACATTTTTTGTGTCGGCTGATATTGTTCTAAAGGCGATGGATGGGACGTAGTGATATTTGATGAGACTGATTGCACTGAGATCAAGCGATTGCATAAAGCGAGCTGCGATGTGACGGATGCTCACGATCAGTCATCTGCGAAAAATGCACCTGTGCCTACAGCGTAACAACTCGGTCTCGACTTCGCGGCACTCGTAGCAGTAGCCCAGTCATCCGGACGAAACGCGACGCGAAGAAGATGTCACGTAAAACTGGAGGGAAAGATGGATAACGCCTGGGGAGTGATCAATGCTGTCATCTCGGCTGGCGCAGGATTAATTGGAATGCGTTGGGGGGCTGGGTTGACCGCAAGGCGTGAGTTGGACAAAGAAGCTAAGCAAGAGAAGAAAGACGCAATATATTTAGCTATCATCGTTGGCTCGTACCTTGAAGACTTTGCAAATGCATGTGTAGCAGTAATGTACGATGATGGAACTGAGTACGGCCGTCCTGCTGACGCAGAATCGGGTTATCACCAGGCCACTGTACCCACGCCCGCTATCGACCCACTAAGTTTGGATGTGAATTGGAAAACACTTCAACCCGATCTCATGGATGAAATTTTGTCCCTGCCTTATCGGACAGAACGGCTTAAGCAAAAGCTAAGCGCGGTCAATGAAAATGATTTGCCACCAGATTTTGCTGAAACCTTCTGGGAACGGCAGTATGGTTACGCTTGTCTAGCGCAAGACGTGGCGAAAATGGCTTCTCGTTTGCGTACGTCGGTGGGATTGCCATCGTTGCCGCACTCTGATGACAAGTGGGATCGCCGCCAGCAGATTGAAGAACGCATTAAAGATCTGGAAGAGCGCAGAGATTCCCAGCCTCTGCGCCCGGCACCAATTTTTGAATAGAACCTAGCCCTATACAAAGGTCCAATCACCAACGCATTTTCTTATCGCCTGTCAGATTCCTCAGCTCTCTAGCTGTCGCCGTCGGCTTGGCTTTGCGAGCACGCTGAATTCCAACCGGTAGCACTGATTGCGGTTTTACCTTTGTATTACCGCTGTCGCTCATTCTTAGATCCCCTATCGTTAAGGTTTCTAACTGCCGCCGCAATGCGAGCGGGGCCGGTAAGTGAGCAAACAGTCTGAAGTTCCCGCTGGAAAAGAACCTAAAGCCATCCTGTACTACTGCTCCGAGTCGCTGCATATTCTCTTCCAAATCATCAACCCAGTTAGCCCATCGACGCATTTTTCCGAGATCACTCCCTTGGAACTTCTCGAATTCAGAAACTTCGTTGAAGAATTTCATCAGTCCGTGTGTTGGATCCCAGTCAGTGGCGGCAAATCGATAGCCAGAGATCGCGCCGATGGACACCCGCCCATACTTTAGCGCCTCGCGATTTTGCCGAGGATTCGCGGCCATTAAATCTGCGATTTGTGCATCAGTTCTTTCTACCGATTCGAAGACTTCGGGGCGGTTTTCCATAGCCATTCTTTGCAATTCTCTGAAGGTATCGGGAAACCTGCTTTGGAAGCTTTGAATGTAGCGGCGCAATTCCAGGCAGCTGTCGTGAAGAGCCCCTATTTGGACACGGAAAGATTCTAATTTATGGCCTCCTTCGCGAATTCGCGCCTTCAACTGAGGAAGGTTCATGGCAGAAAGATAGGCATCAAGCGCATCTCCATAGCCTTTCCCGCCATATCGCTTGCCACAAATATGACCAATGTTGCTTACACTACCACCCCTTAACTCAACAATCCGGCCGTCATGATGTTCCTTGCCGCAAAGGGAACAACGAATACTGGACGGACGGATATCGTAGGAATCTACGATACGAATGATAGGGGTTGTCGTGACATCAAACTTAGATACGTAGAACTGAAGCTTAATAATATCGCTGGTGTTACGAATCGGCTGCTTGCGCTGCATAAGCCCTCCGCTCAACTGTCGAGCTTACATTCTACTGTATAAAAATACAGCTTAGTAGTCCAACTGTTTTGGAGGTCTCACACACCGCTGCGAATCGGACAATGCCCGACTTGCACATAAACGAACATGCATCTGCCCTGCTCCTGCATGGGTCTGGCGATAGGAAAAAGAGGAGCCTGATTGACTTCTTCTTGCGTGATGCCGATTAGGTGCTCGCAAAATGACGTGAGTATTGGCCGTGTTATCGGCCTTACCTGAGCCCACGCTTGCGTTAGCAAGGGTTCACTGGATACTTCACTTTCTGAAATGTCGTTGTTCGCGGCCGAGAAAAACTGGTCTCGATTGGGAAGAGTCTATCGATAGTAATTTTCGCTTTTTAATTGGCCGCTTGCCAACCTTGGCGCATTGATAGGAAAGAGCTGGACATGTGCTAACTCATAGCACAAATACGCAAGTAAAAATTTAACTGCATAGTGCCGAATCGGAAAGATTGGCTGCCGTGTACTATACTTTATCGCCAGTTGTGAGTCGAAGAATTCAAAAAACTCTTGGGGGATTAAATGAGCATTGGTCACGATCCAATTCGACATTTACGTTACTTGCGTCAATCTTTGTCTCAAGATGCAGGCTCTGTAGGTTTCTTTCTTTCCGCAGGTTGTCCTTTATCAGTTCCAATGACCGCAGATGCTTGGCCACTGATTCCTGATGTGGCGACGCTGACAAAAGCGATCAATCAAGAGCTCTCTACAGATGCCAGTTTTTCCCTCTTACTAAAAGAGCTGCAAAAGGCCGAAAAAAATATAGAAAACATTGAAGATACGCTCAGCTTCTTACGTGGAATGCTGGCTGTCGCCAAAGGTGGGGACGTTAGAGGCTTGGGTGAAAACGATCTGATCCAGCTGCAGAAAGATATTTGCTCTGTAATCGTGAGCAAGTTGAATGTGGATTTGCCGAACCAAGATACTCCGTATCACAAACTGGGAAACTGGATTCGCTCCATTGACAGGAAGAGCGCGATTGAGATTTTTACGACAAACTACGACTTGTTGATGGAGCAGGCTCTAGACGATCTTGAGATTCCATACTTTGATGGCTTCATTGGGTCCCGACGCGCATTCTTTGACCTACGCGCGGTTGAAGACAATCTCATTCCAGTTCATTGGACACGTCTCTGGAAAATCCACGGCTCAATAAATTGGTATCAAGAGAACGATGATAAACACAAGAAAGTTTATCGATCTTCCGACGTAAAAATCGATGCTTCACATCTCATTTACCCGTCTCACTTGAAATATGAGGAAAGTCGGAAGATGCCTTATTTGGCATTGATTGATCAACTAAATCGTTTCCTCCGAAAGAAATCTGCACTTCTTATCTTGTCTGGTTACTCCTTCAATGACGGACATCTAAACGATGCAATCGTAAACGCGCTGAAGTCGAATCCTACAGCTATGGCGCTCGGATTGATGTACGGCAGCTACGAGTCCGAAGCTACTGATGCAAAGCCCGCCCAAGAGCGCTATCCGGAAGCTTACCGTCTCGCAAAAAATCAACATAATCTAAATATCTGGGCTTTTGATAAAGCCATCATCGGCACTAATATTGGAGAGTGGAGATTCCCGTCTAATCCTCAAGAAGAAGCTGATGCGGATCTCCGGCGGTTTATAACTGCCAGTCCAGACCTTGATCCGAAATTAAACAGCCGCAATATAAAAATGGGTGACTTCGCTGTCTTTACCGATTTTTTAAAAGCGATCATTGGATCTAGGGACGATTCGAATGAATAAAGAGACCTATCTCGGCGAAGTTCAAGATGTTAATGGCACCACCGTTAGCATATCTATTTCCAAAAAGTCCCTCACTGGATTTATCTATATTGATGGGCAAGGATATCGTGTAGGGCAAATTGGCAGTTTTGTAAGAATTCCAATCGGTTTCCAAGACTTGTTCGGAATTGTTAGTCAGGTGGGTGCCAGCGCAATCCCTCAAGCTCAAGCTGACATTGCGGATCATGGGAATCGATGGATGACCATTCAACTCATCGGAGAGGCCCAGCGTAACGGCCTATTTCAACGAGGCTTGTCCCAATATCCGACAATAGGTGACGAAGTACATTTGGTTTCTGAAAAAGAACTAAAGAACATCTACGGACAACCCAATCGTCCTTATTTTGTCAAAGTCGGCCACATTTCCAATGCGGACTCTATTCCCGCGCTTATTGACGTCAACAAGCTCGTAACACGTCACTCTGCGATTGTTGGCACTACTGGGTCCGGGAAATCAACTACTGTCGCGAGCATAATGAATGCACTTTCAGACGAAAATAGGTATCCGTCGGCGCGCATCATCATGCTTGATCTCCATGGAGAATATGGACACGCCCTTCGAGAAAGAGCGTCTGTATTTAGGATCAATTCTGATCCGACAGCATTAGGAGAAAAGTCACTCAACATCCCTTTTTGGGCTCTTAACTTTGACGAGCTTTGCGAAATTTGCTTTGGAGAATTCAACAATGAAAAAGATCGAAATATCGTCTTGGAGCGCGTACAAAAGTACAAAACTAATTCTTTGCTTAAGTACCCTCGTTTAGGAGCATCGGTTGATACCTTAAGCGTTGACTCTCCAATTCCATTTAGCTTGCATGATTTGTGGTACGAGCTTTACAAAGAGACCTTTGGAACATATTACAAAGATCAAGGTGGGAACCCTTTAGATAATTTGGCTTACGAAGTAGATGCTGAAGGAAATCTTCTTAAAGGAAATGCCGCAAATGGGATTGCGCCTATCTTCAAGAATGTAGTCAATGTTGCGAATGAGGTAAAAATCAACTACCTTCCTGGAGCATTGAATCTGGGGAAGCAGCTTCAGTTATTGGGGACAAAGCTCAGAATTCCTCGATACAATTTTATCTTCAAACCGGAGGGTTGGTCGCCAGCCAGTGACGGCCATGTCGAAAGAGATTTGGATGTTCTGTTGCGTGAATGGATTGGTGAAAAGGCGGTGGCAATATTAGATTTGTCAGGCATTCCTACAGACATTTTGCAGACCACAATCGGTGCTGTTCTGCGCATTCTCTATGAAGCACTATTTTGGGCAAGAAATTTATCTCAAGGGGGGAAGCATCGACCTCTCTTGATCGTCATGGAAGAAGCCCATATTTATCTCAACGATTCATTTAAGGGAATGGCGTCGCGAACCGTTCAGCGCATCGTGAAAGAGGGAAGAAAATATGGGATTGGAGCCATGATAGTGAGTCAACGTCCGTCAGAAATTAACTCAACGATCTTGTCTCAATGTGGGACGTTCTTTGCTCTGCGTTTGGCAAACGCTACTGACCGCGGGCATATCACTTCTGCCATCTCAGACAATCTTGATGGACTAACCGGGATGCTCCCCATTTTAAAAACTGGGGAAGCAATCATCCTAGGTGAAGCAGTCAAATTGCCAATGCGCACATTAATCGATCCTCCGCCCAAAAACCGGCGACCTGACAGCCAAGATCCTATTGTTTACGATGAAGTGCCGGGGGATGAATCGCAGCACCCAGGCGGTTGGGGAATTAGCATGGAGAAATCCCCTAAGTTTGATGAAGTAGTGGAAACGTGGCGTAGTCAAAGTACCAAAATCTCTAAACTAAAAAATTGAAGGAGGGGTTATGAATAGGGATCCAGTTACGTCCTCTAATGTGACATCTGTCGGCTACGATCCAGATAGCGGAACTCTGGAAGTGGAGTTTCACAATGGGTCGATATATCAGTACTTTGATGTTCCTGAGGCTCTCTATAACGGCCTCATACATGCGGATTCCGTGGGTGGTTTTTTAGCTGCGCATGTTAAAGGTACTTACCGATTTTCTCGGGTCTGAGCAACACCGCGGCAAGCGCAAACATCGTTACACAGCTTACTTTTCATCAGACATAACTCGCCGCAGAAAAGTATTAATGGAGTTCACTCGAAAAGAACGAACATGATCGGCCAGTAGGCTCTGATGAGGATAAATTGCGGCGGGATGTTGAACAAGTGCTGGTTTTTAAGAGCGGTGCAGCGACCAAGGAGCCGCTCGCCGCTCGATGACCTATCATCCGCAACAAGATAGCCATCCTCCTCAAGAATGACCGAATGGTCATCGAGAATTGAACTACACAGCCCTACGGTAACGTCACTGGCTTACGGTGTCTTTGGCAGTACATTTATCTTTGTTCGTAGCAGCAACAGAATATCGGAGGTAGATTATGGAGAAGGCGCGATACGGAAGCACAAGTGGCCCCTTGGTATCTCCAACAGAATTTCATACCCGGGCTACTCCAAGATACAGGCTGCGTGGAATTTTTCCGTATTGCGATTCTTGCCATGAAATAGTTCACTTATATGGAGTTCATACACCCAATCCCGCGACCACTCCGAGATTTGACCATCAAGATTTACCTGCTGATGCCGATCCGCTAGATGACTGCATTTTGGCAAATCGTAATGCGCGGTTTCGAGGCTTAGAACCAGATGGTTATGATGACACACGAGGCCAATTCATCCGATCACAATTCTTTGATGATCAATTCTTAGCACGTGCGTATGTCTTCTGCCTAGAGTTATGTCGAAAAGGAAATCTCTCAGCGGCAAAATTCCGATCAATGATTCGTCGAGCAGATAGAAAACGTATCTGGGCGTATGTTGACATCCAAGTTTGGTCGATCCCATATATCCTGCTGACCCTTGAGAATTTTTCGGCCAAAGCCAAAGATGGTCGGGAATATCCATTTCATTTCACATTTCAGAAACCACGGGGCAGCAAGGCATCTGCCCTCTGGATGCGTCAACAAGAGTGTCGCCTCTTAAAAGTATTTTCTAGTAATGGTGATGCCATTCAAGCTCAAGACAATCCATTTTTGGTTTCAGAACAGGCATTTCTCGATAAGTCTCAGAACATTTCTTGGATTACTCCTGATTTCTTACGAGTGCTAGGTTCATAAATGCGGGCCATTTGCTAAAACCATCATCCGCATCGGAGCCGAGTCCATATATCTCAACTATTCTTCCCTCGAAGGGGCAGTTCTCAAAACCAGTCCCTTCATATGCAGCTCTTTTTCTTATATCAAAGCATCTAATCATTCTCTCCAATGCAAAGACAGCACGCTTGAGGCTACTACACTCTTCGTAAGCGTCGTTTTCTGCTTGAACGGCGCATGGCTGATACGAAAGTCGCTCTCGAATCCAGTAGTGAAATCTCTGGAAAAGCAGCGGAACTCGAGGGGCATTAATGAACTTATCTGTCCACACAATCAATGCCACAAATGTATCTGTTTTTTGCGGATGTTGAAGGATATGTCCATACCAGAAACCCCAAAAAGGATCGTCAACATGCACCGTAACAAGTAGCTCCGGACCTCCTGATGGCGCTATTTCCATGCCGACTACAAATCGCTGAGCCGCGATACCTGCATTGCAATTTGATTCCTCCTCGACAATTTTGCGAAGATGCCGAGTTGCTAAAGATATATTCATGAATCCCGCTCCTGAAAAAATGGAACAGGGATTACCTGATATCGCGAGAGATGCCCGCGTAAGTTGTTGATTTTACGAGTGTTGCAGCAAGGACATAAGAGCGTGATCGGCTTGATCGGCCCGATCGGGCCGGGCCGGATGACGGTGGACGCCTTACTTCTTCTTCAGGCAGGAGGACATGAAAGCCTTGCGCTCATCGCCCTTCTTGCCGGCGGCGTCGGCGTTACATTGCTTCATCTTGTCCTGCTGGGTGGCCGGCTTGGGCTGTTCCTTCTTCAGGCAGGAGGACATGAACGCCTTGCGCTCGTCGCCCTTCTTGCCGGCAGCATCGGCGTTACATTGCTTCATCTTGTTCTGCTGGGCATTCTGCGCCATGGCGGGAGAACTGAGCAGCAGCGGGGCAGCCAGCGCGAACGAGGTCATGGCGAAGAGCATTTTTTTCATGGAAGACTCCCTGGGGCAAGGTGGATTCGTGGGTCTGATCGGTATGATTCTTCAGACGGGAGCATTACAGCATGAAAGTTTATGTCCTGACTAGCGCACGCAGTTGAGATCGCCTTCCTTGCAGCCTGCCAGCGCCTTCAGTTCATCGGTACGGTGACGGGTCTTCTCGGCCAGGCAGGTTTGCAGGGCCAGTGCGGCAGCGGACCCGCCCGCACTGGCCGAACTTTCAAAGCGGCAGGACAGGTCGCGGTACTTCAGCCAGGCCAGTTGCACCTCGCGCAGCTTGTTTTGCTGTGCCTTGTTGAGTTTGTCGCGATAGGCCATATAAGTGGCATTGAGGTCCGCGTCGTTATGGGTCAAGGTCTCCGAGGCACAAGCGTTCATCTCGGCCTGGGTGGCGGCCTGGGTGCAATCAGCGGCAAAGGCGCTGCCGGCACACAGCAACAGGGCGGCGGCCAGCAGGGACAGGGGGGCTTTCATCGATGGGAACTCCAGTTTCTCAGAAGGCGAGACTGCACAGGCGGTGCCGCGGGCCAGAGATCGCAGGGCCGGCGGGGTGCTTGCAGCTTGTCGGGATAAAATGACATTTTGCCTGTCTTAGAAGAAGACAGGGCAGTGCGGTTCGGCCGTTTTTGCGACGAAATTGCAACAAGTCGTATCTGATTTTCCCTGTCCAACCCTTTTTCAGGAGTAGTGCAGATGGGATTGAGCTGGCTATCGGCCATCAAATTGATTCCCTGGGGGGATGTGGTCCAGGCCACCCCGGGTATCGTCAAGGGCGCGCGTGAGCTGTGGTCGCGCACGCGCAAGGCCAAGACGGCAGTCGATGCCGCACCGGCCGCACCGGTGAGCGGCGAGCTCGGCCAGTTGGCCCAGCGCATCGCCCAGCTGGAAGCCGAGCAACTCGACGCCAGCCAGCTGATCAACACCCTGGCCGAGCAGAATGCGCAACTGGTGGCCATCATGGATGGCATGCGGCGCCGCCTGCGCATGCTGGGTGCGGCCTGCGTACTGCTGGCCGTGGGCGTGGTGGCGGTGTGGCTGCGCTGATGTCGGCCTGCGTCTTTCGTGATGGCGGACTCGCCGTTCCTGCTTCACGACTCCTGATTTCCGATTCCTGATTTCTTACGACTGGCCCTGCATGTTCCAACAAGCACTGCGCATGACCCTGCGCGACTGGCGCACCGGTGAACTGCGCTTCCTGCTGATCGCCCTGATCGTGGCGGTGGCCGCGCTGTCCTCGGTCGGTTTCTTCGTCGATCGCATGCGCGCCGGGATGACGCGCGATGCCCACCAGCTGCTGGGGGCCGATCTGCTGATCGCGGCCGACCAGCCACTGCCATCCTCCTGGCTGCAGCAGGCCAGCGGGCAGCGCCTGCTCCAGGCGCAGACCCAGGTCTTTCCCAGCATGGCCCAGGCCGGGGAGGGCGATGCGGCGCGCTCGGTGCTGTCCTCCATCAAGGCCGTCACGGCGGGCTATCCCTTGCGCGGCCAGCTGCGACTGGAAGGCAAGGACGGACACGACCGGCCCGCCGATGGCATCCCGCAGGCCGGTACGGTATGGGTGGATCCGCAGATTCTGTCGCAGCTCGACGTGAAGCTCGGCGATACCTTGAAACTGGGTGATTTGCCGTTGAAGATCGCCGCCGTCATCTCGGTCGAGCCGGATCGCGGCAGCGCCTTTGTCAACTTCGCGCCGCGCGTGATGCTCAATGAGGCCGATCTGGCCGCCACGCACCTGGTGCAGGTCGGTTCGCGCGTGACATATCGCTTGTTGATCGCCGGACCCGTCGAGGCCGTGCAGCGTTACCAGCAGCAGATCGAAGGCCAGATCGAGGCCGACAAGCTGCGCGGCGTACGCGTGGAGTCGCTGGAAAACGGCCGCCCCGAAATGCGCGCCACGCTGGATCGCGCCGAACAATTCCTCTCCCTGGTCGGCCTGCTGTCAGCCATGCTGGCGGCGCTGGCCGTGGCCATGGCGGCGCGTCGCTTCATGCTGCGCCATCTGGATGCCTGCGCGATGCTGCGCTGTTTCGGCCTGACCCAGGCCCAGGTGACCCGGCTGTATCTCACCGAATTCGTTCTCATCGGGCTGGCGGCCAGCATCATCGGCATGCTGGTCGGCTTTGCCGCGCACTTTGCGTTGCTGCAATGGCTGGGCAGTTTCCTGCCGACCGCCTTGCCGCCGCCGGGCTGGGCACCTGCCTTGCAGGGCGTGGCCACCGGGCTGCTGTTGCTGGTCGGGTTTGCCTTGCCGCCCATCCTGCAATTGCGCAACGTGCCGCACAACCGGGTGATCCGCCGCGACCAGGGCGCACCGCAGGCGCTGACCGTGGCCAGCTATGTGCTGGGCACGCTGGTGTTCTCGGGATTGCTGCTGTGGCAGGCGGGCGATCTCAAGCTGGGCTTGCTGACCATCGCGGGTTTCCTCGGCGGCTTCGCGCTGTTCGCACTGGTGGCCTGGCTGTGCCTGCGCGCCCTGCGTTCGCTGCGCGGCCTGGTGGATCGCCAGAGCTGGCGCTTTGCCATCGACGGCCTGCAACGCCGTCCGGCGGCGGCGGTCATGCAGGTGGTGGCACTGGGGCTGGGGCTCATGGCCTTGCTGTTGCTGACCGTGATCCGTGGCGATCTGGTGGGCGCATGGCGCCAGGCCACGCCTGCGGATGCCCCCAACCGCTTCATCATCAACATCCAGCCGGACCAGCGCGAGGCCGTGCAACAGGCGCTGCGCCAGGGCGGGGTACAGGATGTGGCGCTGTATCCGATGATTCGCGGGCGCCTGGTGCAGATCAATTGTCATGCCGTCAATGCGGCGGATTACCAGGAAGATCGGGCCAAGCGCCTGGTGGACCGGGAGTTCAATCTCTCGACCATGGCCAACATCCCGCCGGGCAATGGCATCGTGGCTGGTCGCTGGTACGACGACAGCCATCCCGAAGCCTCGGTGGAACGCGGACTGGCCCAGACCCTGGGCATCAAGCTGGGGGACCGCCTGCAATTCGATATCGCCGGCCAGCTGGTGGAGGCGCCGGTGACCAGCCTGCGCAAGCTGGAGTGGGGCTCGCTGCGGGTGAACTTCTTCGTCATCCTCAACCCGACATTGATGCGCGATACGCCGCAAAGCTGGATCACCGCCGTCCACCTGAGAGCGCAGCAGGAAGCGCTGGGCAATACACTGGCCCGCGATTTCCCCAATCTGACCGTGGTAGACATAGGAAGTGTACTGAGACAGATCCAGGAAGTGGTCGGTCAAGTGATTGCTGCTGTAGAGTTCCTCTTCCTGTTCACTTTGTGCTCAGGTGTACTGGTACTGTACGCTGCACTGGCAGGGTCCCAGGATGAACGTGTACGGGAAGCTGGCCTGTTGCGTGCCCTCGGTGCGACCCGCCAGGAGCTTTCTCGCGCCCAGCGCATCGAGGTGCTGCTGGTGGGTTCGCTGGCCGGGCTGCTGGCGGCCAGCGGTGCGGCGGGTATCGGTTGGGCGCTGGCGCATTACATCTTCAATTTCGAGTGGAGCTTCAGTCCGCTGGTTTGGGTGGCCGGCATGGGCCTGGGGGCGGGTTGTTCGGCCTTGGGCGGCTGGGCCGGATTGCGTCACGTGCTGCGCCGTCCACCGCTGCAGACCTTGCGCGAAGCCTGATCCCGGCCGGATACGAGGCAGATCAAGAAAGCCGGCGAGGGCCGCCGGACTGCGCCGACGCGGCAGGCCGGCTGCGGTATCATGGCGGTCTTATGCAAATCGAAGATCCCAACCAACCGACCACGTTCGAACTCATCGGCGGCGCTGAGAAGCTGCGCGAGATGGTCGACCGTTTCTATGACCTGATGGACCTGGAGCCGGAGTTCGCCGGCATCCGCGCGCTGCATCCGCCTTCGCTGGAGGGTTCGCGCGAGAAGACCTACATGTTCCTCTCCGGCTGGACCGGCGGTCCCAGCCTGTACATGGAAAAATTCGGTCATCCGCGCCTGCGGGCGCGCCACCTGCCTTTCCCCATCGGCATCTCGGAGCGTGACCAGTGGCTGCGCTGCATGGCCTGGGCCATGCAGGACGTGGGCCTGCCGGAAGACCTGATGAAACGCCTGCTGGCGGCGCTCTACCAGACGGCCGACTGGATGCGCAACAAGCCCGAGTAAATCGCACTGGACTGGTGACATGTCTCTTTTCGAAATGATCCTTGCCGGGCTGGTCGTGGTCGGCCTCGTCCTGCAATTGTTGATCCTGCTGCGGTCCGGCCAGCGTCATGACGATGACACCGCACTGGTGATCGAAGATGCGCTGCTGCAGGTCAAGCAGGACCTGCAGCGCCATCAGCAGGACACCGGTGAACGCATCGAGCGCGAGCTGCGCAGCCAGGTGCAGGCCAGCGCCCAGAGCACGCGCCAGGAACTGGGCGCCAACTTCGCCCAGTTGCAGCAGACGCTGGCGACACAACTGACGAGCGTGGCGGGTTTGCAGAACCAGCAGATCGATGGGTTCGCGCAGCAACTGGTCAAGCTCAACGAAAGCAATGCGCAGCAACTGGAAAGCATGCGCCAGTCCATCACCCTGCAGGCGCAGGTGAACCGCGAAGAGCAGGCGGTCTCGCTCAAGCGCTTCGGCGATACGCTGAACCAGCAACTGTCGGCGCTGACCGAATCGAACGCCCAGCGCATGGCCGAGGTGCGCGCTACGCTCGAAGCCAAGATCAAGGACCTGCAGAACGACAATGCGCAAAAGCTGGAAGAGATGCGCAAGACCGTGGACGAAAAACTGCATGCCACGCTGGAGCAGCGACTCGGTGAATCCTTCAAGCTGGTCTCGGACCGGCTGGACAAGGTGCATCAGGGTCTGGGCGAAATGCAGCAACTGGCCACCGGCGTGGGCGACCTGAAGCGCGTGCTGACCAACGTCAAGACACGCGGCACCTGGGGTGAAGTGCAGCTGGAAATCCTGCTGGAACAGATGTTGACGCCCGACCAGTACGCCAAGAACGTCGAGACCGTCCCGGCCA
Source organism: Herbaspirillum sp. FG34 (assembly GCF_057809315.1). Classification (NCBI taxonomy): domain Bacteria; kingdom Pseudomonadati; phylum Pseudomonadota; class Betaproteobacteria; order Burkholderiales; family Oxalobacteraceae; genus Herbaspirillum; species Herbaspirillum sp. FG34. The sequence goes on from NZ_JBMDJS010000006.1 coordinate 235,158, forward strand.
GCGGCGAGCGCGTGGAATTCGCCATCCGCCTGCCGGGTGCCAAGGAAGACGCGGGCCAGGTCTGGATGCCCATCGATGCCAAATTCCCCAAGGAACAGTACGAGCGCCTGGTCGATGCAGCCGAGCGCGCCGATGCCGAGGGCGTGGCCACGGCCGGCCGCGAACTGGAGCGAGCTGTGCGTAGTGAGGCCAGGACGATTGCCGAGAAATACCTGTCACCGCCGCTGACGACGGACTTCGCCATCCTCTTTTTGCCGACCGAAGGGCTGTATGCCGAGGTCATGCGTCGACCGGGATTGTCGGATGAATTGCAACGGACCTGCCGGGTCACCATTGCCGGTCCCTCGACCTTGTCGGCCTTGCTCAACAGCCTGCAGATGGGCTTCCGTACGCTGGCGCTGGAAAAACGCTCCTCGGAAGTGTGGCAGGTGCTGGGCGCGGTCAAGACCGAGTTCGGCAAGTTCGGTGAAGTGCTGGCTTCGACCAAGAGCGCACTGGAACGCGTGGCCAAGAACATCGACCAGGCCGAGACCCGCACCCGCCAGATGACGCGCAAGCTGAAGTCGGTGGAAGCCTTGCCGGTGGAGAATGCGCAGAAGCTGTTGGGGACGGGGGAGCTGGATCTGGGCGAGGAGGGTGAAAGCGTCTGATTCTTCATCCCGGGAAGTCACCCCGGAGGAGGGGGCGGTGTAGGGACGGCTTGCCGTCCCTTTTTCTTCATATCGGCCTGAAACCCCTCACACCAGCCCGTCGAACAGCACCACCGCCACCTCTTCGCCTGCGGCCACGTCCCCGCGCTCATGTTCGAGCTCGATGATGCAGTTGGCATCCGACATCGAGCGCAGGATGCCGGAGCCCTGCATGCCGGTCAGGCGCACGTTCCATCGGCCCTCTTCATCAGGGGCCAGGATGCCGCGCTGGTATTCGGTGCGGCCGGCCTTCTTGCGGATGGCCGTGGCGGACTTGACGCGCAGACGCGGCAGCGGATTGGCTTCGGCACCGGCAAGGCGCAGCAGGGCATCGCGCACGAAGAAGGAAAAACTCACCTGTACCGCCACCGGATTTCCCGGCAGGCCGAACAGATAGGCATTGCGCCCGCGCGAGCTGATGCGGCCGAAGGCCAGCGGGCGGCCGGGGCGCATGGCGATCTTCCAGAACGTCATCTCGCCCAGGCTGGCCATGATCTGCTTGGTGTAATCGGCCGCGCCCACGGAGACACCCCCGGAGGTGATGACGGCATCGGCTTCTTCGCAGGCGCTGCGGAAGGCGGCTTCCAGCGCGGCCGGGTCATCCGGCACCACGCCCAGATCCAGCACCTCGCAACCCAGGCGCGTCAACATGCCGTGCAGGGTGTAGCGGTTGGAGTCATAGACGCAGCCGGCATCGAGCGGCTCGCCCACCGAGCGCAATTCGTCGCCGGTGGAAAAGAAGGCCACGCGCAGACGACGCTGCACCGGCACTTCGGCCAGGCCCAGCGAGGCCAGCAGGCCGATGTCGGAGGGCCGCAGCACGCGGCCGCGCGGCAGCGCCACGCTGCCCAGAGCCAGATCTTCACCGCGCAGGCGGCGATTGTCGCCGGGACGCACGCGACCGGCGGGCAGGGTCACGCCTTGCTCGTCGGCGTCGGTGGTCAGTTCCTGCGGGATCACGGTGTCGCAGCCGGGCGGCATGGGCGCGCCGGTCATGATGCGCACGCACTGGCCGGGACCGACGTGGCCAGTGAAGCGCTCGCCGGCATGCACCGCACCGATGATCTGCAGACGCACTTGCTTGCCCTCGGCCACGTCCTCGCCGCGCAGGGCATAGCCATCCATGGCCGAGTTGTCGTGGGCCGGCACGTCGATGCGGGAAACGATGTCGCGTGCCAGCACGCGCGAGAGGGCGCTGCGGATGGCCAGCTTTTCGACGGCCTCGATGGGCGTGATGAATTCCTGGATCACGGCTTGCGCGCGCGCTACCGTCATGGCGTTGGGATCATAGCCGCTGATGCAGCTGACGATGTCGTGGAGTGTGGCGGTGTGGGTCTCGGTCATTGTTCTGCTTCGAGCTGTTGCAAATCCAGCCCGGTATTGATGTTGCTGAAGGCGCGCTCGTCGGGGAAATCCACTTCGATGCAATCCAGGCTGGCAAACCAGTGGTCCATCTTGCGTTCACCGGCGGCCAGGAAGGCGTCCAGCGAAGCGCGCGTAGTCGTCTGAAGCAGCGAGCATACAGGATGGCGCTGCCGTCCGTGTACGCCGTCAGTGACCGCGATGGCAGCCTGTGCACCGCTGGCGGTGAGGGCGTCGTAGAGGTGCGCCACCAGGTCATAGGGGATCAGCGGCGAGTCGCACGGGACGGTCGCCAGCAGCGGCGTGTGGCAATGGGTCAGGCCGCATTGCAGGCCGGCCAGCGGGCCGGGGAAATCCCCTTGCAGGTCATGCCAGACCGGATAGCCGAAACGGGCGTACTCCAGCTGGGAGCGATTGGCGTTGATCGCCAGGGAGCCGACCTGCGGGGCCAGGCGTTCCAGCACGTGCTGGACCAGCGGCTTGCCGTGCAGGACTTGCAGGCCCTTGTCCACCCCGCCCATGCGCGTGCCCCGGCCACCGGCCAGCACCAGGCCGGTGATGTGGCTGGCGGAGAAGAGATCGGTACGGGAAGACATGATGCAGATGGGGCAGGCAGGGCGCGACCTCAGCCGCCGATGTAGGACATCTCGACCTTGCGCAGCGGTGCGGCTTGCAGGGCGCTGCGCAGTTCGGAATAACGGTCGCCGCGCTGGCCCCAGAGGGCGGCGATGGCGCCGGCAAGTTCGGCGTCGCTGCTGCCGTTGCGCACCAGGCTGCGCAGGTCGTGGCCCTGGCTGGCGAACAGGCAGGTGTAGACCTTGCCCTCGGTGGACAGGCGCGCCCGCGAGCAGTCCTGGCAGAAGGCCTGGGTCACGCTGGAGATGACGCCGATCTCGCCGCTGCCATCGACATAGCGCCAGCGCTCGGCGGTCTCGCCGGTGTAGTTGGGGTCGGCCACTTCCAGCGGCATCTCTGCAGAGATGCGCCGCACCACGTCGTGCGAAGGCAGGACCTCGTCCATGCGCCAGCCGTTGGAGGAGCCCACGTCCATGTATTCGATGAAGCGCAGGATGGCCGGCGTTCCCTTGAAATGGCGCGCCATGGGCAAAATCTGGTCGTCGTTGACCCCCTTCTTGACCACCATGTTGATCTTGACCGGACCGAGACCGGCGGCGTGCGCCGCTTCGATGCCCTCCAGCACGCGCGCCACCGGGAAATCGACGTCATTCATGCGGCGGAAGCTCTGGTCATCCAGCGAATCCAGCGACACGGTCACGCGCTTGAGCCCGGCGGCCTTGAGCGCCTGGGCCTTTTGCTTCAACAGGGTGCCGTTGGTGGTGAGGGTGAGGTCGATTTCCTCGCCGTCCGGCGTGCGCAGGGCGGCCAGCATGGCGATGAGGGTCTCGATGTTCTTGCGCAGCAGCGGCTCGCCACCGGTCAGGCGGATCTTGCGCACGCCGTGGGCCACGAACTGGGCCGCCACGCGGGTCAGTTCCTCGAAGGTCAACAGGTCGGAATGCGGCAGGAACTGGTACTGCTTGTCGAAGACATCCTTGGGCATGCAGTACACGCAGCGGAAATTGCAGCGGTCAGTTACCGAGATGCGCAGATCATGCAGTGGACGCCCCAGGCTGTCGGCCAGCCAGCCGACGGGCTGCACGGCAATCGGCACGCCAGGTCCTGAGGGGCTGGCGGACGGGGCTTGCCGGACATCGACGATGGGAATGACGCGCTTGTTCATACGATCTGACGATAAGAGGTGTGTAACGATAGCACGCCTGAGGTCGCCGCGTAGATGCACAATCGTACATATAGTGTATCGCTGCAACTGAATTCCATGCGCAAGGCCGCCACCCGTGCGGCCCCGCTGGCATCGGGCTTGTGCGGCCATTTCGGGGGCGCTGACTGTATCGTTGCCGGAAGCGGGCAACTGTTCGCAAATAGGTTCTGGTTTGCCGATGCGGCCTTGTGCTTGAGGCTTCACATCAGGTGCAATAGACATGAAAAAGGGAGCCGAAGCTCCCTTGTTCACTGCCGCTATTTCAGTGTCAGGCGGGGCCTTGCGGCACACCGCCTGTCATCCTGTCTCAGCGGCGGGTTTCGACCTGCACCAACGGTTCGGTCGATGGCGGCGGCAGCGGCTTGCGCTCGCGCGGCACGTGCGGTGCCGGGACGAACGAGGCGGCGGCTTCCTGGGCGGCGCGCAGCTTGACCGGATCGGTCGTGGCCAGGGTCAGGCCGGCTTGCGACAGCATCTGCTGCAGCGAGTCCCACTGTGCGCCGTTGCCGGTGGAACTGGCATGGGCGGCAGGCGCGGCAGCAGGGGGGGCTGCCACCGGTGCCGGTTCGATGACCGCTGGCGCCGGGCTGGCTTCCACGGCCTCGACGCTATCGAGCAGGCTGATCTGTTGCGGCACCGCAGGAGCTGCCGGAGCAGCCGGAGCGGCTTGCACCACCTCGACCGGGGCTTCCGATGCGGCCGGAGCAGCAACGGGGGCCTGGACCGGCTCGAAGGCCGGGGCCGGGGCGAAGCTGGCATCGATGGACGGTGCTGCCGGTTCGATGACCGGCTGGTTCGCGAACACGGCCTGGGTCGCTTCGGCAGCGGCAGCGGCCACGGCTTCCACGGAATTCACACCGCTTTCGACCTGGGCAGCCACTTCGGGTTGGGCTTGTTCCGGCACTGGCGAGGCGGCGAAGGAGGCTTGCGCCACTGCCGCCTGGGCGACTTCCACCGGTGTCGCCGGGGTGTCGGCAGCGACGGTCTCGACGTTCATGCTGACGGCGGCGGCACTGGCCACGACCGCCGTGTCGACGCCTTCGACAGCTTCGACGCCTTCGGCGGTCTCATTGGCTTCACCTTCGCCATTGTCGATGACGTTGCCGTTTTCATCGCGTTCGCGACGATGACGGTTGCGGCCACCACGACGGCGACGACGACGCGGCTCGGTAGCGCCTTCAGCGGCTTGCGTACCCTCGACGCCTTCAGCGCCTTCGGATCCTTCGACTTGTGCGGCATCCACCTGGGCAGCCTGCTCGTCACCGGACAGGGCCACGGCCACGCCTGCGGTGGTGGCTGCGCCGGCAGCCAGCGCGGCTTCCAGCGGCAGACCTTCCTCGGCCTTGGGGTCCTTGCGTTCACCGCGCGGTGCGCGCGGTTCACGCGGGGCACGCGGTTCACGGCCTTCACGCGGCTCGCGGCCTTCACGCGCTTCGTTGCGACGGGCTTCCTTCGGTTCCTGGCCTTCGCGGGCCTCGCGCGGCTCACGGCCTTCGCGGGCTTCACGCGGCTCGCGGCCTTCCCTCGGTTCGCGCGGACCACGCGGCGGACGGGCCTGCTTGGCTTCGGCAGTTTCGCCGGCCTTCAGTTCGACGGCGGCCGGGCCACGTGTTGCGCGCTGTTCTGCGTTGCGTTCGCCACGCTCGCCACGTTCAACGCGCTCGCCACGTTCACCGCGTTCACCACGGTTGCGGTTGCGGCCATTGCGATCACCACCGCGGCCATTGCGCTCACCCTCACGCTTGGCCGGGGTCTTGGCTTCGACGGCAGCAGGTGCTTCCACCGGTGCAACCGGCTTCTTGCGGAAGAAGGCAAAGATCTTGCCCAGCAGACCGGACTCCGGTGCCAGGGTCGGCGGCGGTACGACAGCGGCCACCGGTTCCGGGGCCTTGCGCTCGACGATGGGGGCCGGCTGGTCGGGGGTGATGCCCTTGACCACGGCTTCCTGGCGCGGACGCACTTCTTCCTTCTGGCGCTGGCTGTAGCCGATGTCGGTATCGGCTTGCTCGGCCATGGTATAGCTGGCTTGGGCGTCGTCCAGGCGCGGATCGTCGTGCTTGATCCGTTCCATCTTGTAGTGCGGAGTTTCCAGGTGCTTGTTGGGGATCATGATGACGGTGACGCGATGGCGCGTCTCGATCTTCAGGATTTCGCCCCGTTTTTCATTGAGCAGGAAGGCGGCCACGTCCACGGGCGCTTGCACGTGGATGGCAGCTGAATTTTCCTTCATGGCCTCTTCCTGGATGATGCGCAGCACCTGCAGGGCCGAGGATTCGGTATCGCGGATGTGACCGGTGCCGTTGCAACGCGGGCAGGTCACGTGGCTGCCTTCGGAGAGCGACGGACGCAGGCGCTGGCGCGACAGTTCCATCAGGCCAAAGCGGGAGATCTTGCCCATCTGAACGCGGGCGCGGTCGTGGTGCAGGGCGTCCTTGAGACGGCCTTCCACCTCGCGCTGGTTCTTGGAGTTCTCCATATCGATGAAGTCGATCACGATCAGGCCGCCCAGGTCGCGCAGGCGCAACTGGCGGGCCACTTCATCGGCGGCTTCGAGGTTGGTGTTGAAGGCGGTGGTCTCGATGTCGCTGCCACGGGTGGCGCGCGCCGAGTTCACGTCCACCGACACCAGGGCTTCGGTGTGGTCGATCACGATGGCGCCGCCCGAGGGCAGCGGGACCGTACGCGAGTAGGCGGTCTCGATCTGGTGTTCGATCTGGAAGCGCGAGAACAGGGGGACGTCGTCGCGGTAGCGCTTGACGCGGTGGACCATGTCCGGCATCACGTGGGCCATGAACTGCTGGGCCTGGTCGTGGATGTCGTCGGTGTCGATGAGGATTTCGCCGATGTCGGGCTGGAAGTAGTCGCGGATGGCGCGGATGACCAGCGAGGATTCCTGGTAGATCAGGAAGGCGCCCGAGGCGGTCTGGCCGGCGCCTTCGATGGCGCGCCAGAGCTGCATCAGGTAGTTCAGGTCCCACTGCAGTTCATCGACGTTGCGGCCGATGCCGGCGGTGCGGGCGATGACGGACATGCCATTGGGCAGGTCCAGCTTGTCCATGGTTTCGCGCAGTTCCTGGCGGTCTTCGCCTTCGACACGGCGCGACACGCCACCACCGCGCGGGTTGTTGGGCATGAGCACCAGGTAGCGGCCGGCCAGGGAGATGAACGAGGTGAGGGCCGCGCCCTTGTTGCCGCGCTCTTCCTTCTCGACCTGGACGATGATTTCCTGGCCTTCGCGCAGCGCTTCCTTGATGCTGGCGTTACGGACGTCGATGCCTTCCTTGAAGTAGGAACGGGCCACTTCCTTGAAGGGCAGGAAGCCGTGGCGTTCTTCGCCGTAGTTGACGAAGCAGGCTTCCAGCGAGGGCTCGATGCGGGTGATGACGCCCTTGTAGATGTTGGACTTGCGCTGCTCGCGTCCGGTGGTTTCGATGTCGATGTCGATCAGCTTCTGACCGTCAACGATCGCTACGCGCAGTTCTTCCTGCTGCGTGGCGTTGAACAACATACGTTTCATGTTTTCACTCCGGGATCCGAAGATCCTTCAAATGGCCCGTCCGTATGTGGTAGCGGGCCAAAAGTACAGGGGATGTACGCGAGAACGAAGTGATTGGGGAGGCAATTGCCTTGATTGTGTCAGTGCGCCTTAGCGGGCGCTCCAGCACAAGGGGGCGCGGATGCGGCAGACGGGAACGCCGGGCAGCACCGTATCCGCGCCGCGCGCTCCGCCATAGGCGGTCGCGCAGGCAACTGCGGACGGTAAGCTGGTCTGTGGAGCCAAACGTAACATGGTGATGGGTTGGCGACGGCGATCGGGTTCTGCTGCATCAACCGGCAAGCCTCGCGGTGCTTCGGTCAGGACTGCGGCAGGGCCCGGGCAATGCGCTGCAAGAGGGGCGGGCGGATGAGCCTGCCACCGGTTGCGCTGCATGATGCTGCATGTTGCAGCATATTGCCGGGGGCTGTGCGCTGCGGACCTGAACCGGAACACCGGATGCGAGTCTTGCCAGACTTTTATCCTGATGATCCAAACAATTCTGTTCCACTTCCAGGCGCGCTGTCCGATTGCAACTGCGGTGCAAACTGGAATCGCGCAAGGAAGGTGCGTACTCGTTTCGAGGCCTTTACGTGGACCAGGCAAGCGACATGATCGGCTGTATTGTCAACCGTTGCAGCGCTTTTATTGCGTCTGCGATGCCGCGCGTCGTGGTTTTCGGGGCCCCCTTCGTCTATTTTGCAAATGAGCGAGGCTGACGAAGACTCCTCTTGTGTAGAATGTTCCTTTTTTATTCTACTGACGCCGTTTTTTGATCGGCGTCAATCGATTATATATTCAAAATGAAGGACTTAGCGAGATTTTCTAGGGGGGCTTCTGAAAGCGCCGCAGCCGCGCCCGCCTCCCGGAGCGAAGCAGCCTCGCAGAACCTTCCCCAGGTGCAGTTGCTGACCATTTCCGACGAGGAAGCGGGGCAGCGGATCGACAATTTCCTGCTGCGCATCTGCAAGGGCGTTCCCAAGAGCCATATCTACCGTGTCCTGCGTTCGGGCGAGGTGCGCGTCAACAAGGGCCGCATCGACCAGACCTACCGCCTGGCCGAAGGCGACGTGGTGCGCGTGCCGCCAATACGAGTTGCAGAAAAGCAAGAGCAGATCGTGCCCGGTGCCGAATTCCGCATCCTGCTGGAAGACAGCCACATGCTGGTCATCGACAAGCCGGCCGGGGTGGCCGTGCACGGCGGCTCCGGCGTGAGCTATGGCGTGATCGAGCAGTTGCGCGCGGCGCGCCCCCAGGCCAAGTTCCTCGAGCTGGTGCACCGCCTGGACCGCGATACCTCGGGCGTGCTGCTGATCGCCAAGAAGCGTTCGGCCCTGACCAACCTGCACGACCAGATGCGCGAAGGCACCACCGACAAGCGTTATTTCACGCTGGTGCAGGGGGACTGGAAGAACGCGCGCCAGCACGTGAAGTTGCCGCTGTTCAAGTACAGCACGCCCGATGGCGAGCGCCGCGTGCGGGTGCAGGCCGACGGCCAGCCTTCGCACACGATCTTTTCGCTGTTGCGCCGCTTCGGTGAATTTGCCCTGCTGGAAGCTGAACTGAAGACCGGTCGCACCCATCAGATCCGGGTGCACCTCTCTTCCAGCGGTTTTCCCATCGTGGGCGACGACAAGTACGGGGACTTCACCCTCAACAAGTCGCTGCAAAAGGCCGAGGGCAGCCGCGTGGCCTTCAAGCGCATGTTCCTGCACGCCTGGCGCATCAGCTTCCGCCATCCGGAAAGCGGCGAGACCGTCACTCTCAAGGCTGGGCTGCCCGAAGAATGCGCGCGTTTCCTGCGCAGCCTCGAAGGCGGTGCCGAGGGCGATCTGCTGCCCCACAACATGCTGGCCGGGACAGAACAGTGAAGGGGTGCACGCAGCGGTCCGGGATGTGATACTTTCTGCCCGGCATTGACACAATCGCATGTCCCTCTGCCAATTGCCGATCCGGCAAGCAGCGCCAGGACATGCCAGCAGAAAGAACTCGACACATGGCAAGAAAGCAATTCGACCTGATCGTCTTCGACTGGGACGGCACCCTGATGGACAGCACCTCCACCATCGTGCGCTGCATCCAGGCGGCTGCGCGCGACCTGGGTCTGCCCATTCCCGACAAGAGCGCGGCCTCCTACGTGATCGGCCTGGGCTTGCAGGATGCGATGCAGGCGGCCATTCCGGATGTGGATCCGAAGTACTATCCGCGCATCGTGGAGCGTTATCGCCATCATTATCTTGGCCAGGACAAGGATCTGACGCTCTTCGAGGGCGTGCCGGAGATGCTGGCCGACCTGTCACAGCAGGGCTACTTCCTGGCGGTGGCCACCGGCAAGAGCCGCGTCGGGCTGAACCGGGCCATGAATACCACCGGCCTGCTCTCCAAGTTCGACGCCACCCGCTGCGCCGATGAGACCTTCTCCAAGCCGCATCCGGCCATGTTGCAGGAACTGACCCGCGAACTGGGCCAGGACATGCACCGCACCCTGATGATCGGTGACACCACCCATGACCTGCAGATGGCCATCAATGCCGGTGCCAGGGGCGTGGCGGTGGAGTTTGGCGCGCATCCGCCGCAGCAGTTGCAGGCGTTGTCGCCACTTTATTCAGCCCCTTCCATCCGCGAGCTGCATCAGTGGCTCAATGAGCACGCCTGAGGCGCATGGCCGTGACGACACCAGAAGAAATCTTCATCTGCCCCTCCAGCGCCCTTCAGGAGGGCGGTTTGGGCAAGCGTTTCCCGGTGCAGCTGCATGGGGACGAGACCACCGGCTTCGTGGTGCGTTACGGCGGAGTGGTCTATGGCTATTTGAATCGCTGTGCGCATGTACCCATCGAACTGGACTGGGCCGAGGGCGAATTCTTCGAATCCAGCGGCCTGTATCTCATGTGCGCAACACATGGCGCGGTTTATGCGCCCGATACCGGAAAATGCGAAGGCGGACCTTGTACCGGCGCGCATTTGCGTAAGATCATGGCGGTGGAACGGGACGGCCAGGTGTTCTGGCGTCCGGATGACATCGTCCAGCCCGTCGAGGCATGAGCTTCGCGGAAAACCAGTGCAGCGCGGCTGCGCTGCCTAGAGTGAGCCTATGAGCAACAACCAATCTGACAACCCGCAAGACCGTCCTCCCCAGTCTTCCCCGTCGCCGTCTTCCTCCATTCCCGCCAGCGTGCGCGAGGACAAGAAGAGCGGCTGGGAACGTGATGTCCTGGAAAAGCTGGCCCTGTTCGCCGTCAAGGAACAGCGCGCCCGCCGCCGCTGGGGCATTTTCTTCCGCATCGCCATCCTGGCGGTGATCGTGCTGGGCGGCTGGATGGCCTTTACCTACAACAAGATCGAGAGCGAGCCGCTGGGTCCGCATACTGCGCTGGTGGAAATCCGCGGCACCATCGAGTCCGAAGGACAGGGTTCGGCGGCGGTGGTCATTCCGGCGCTGGACAAGGCCTTCGCCGCCAGCGATTCGGTGGGCGTGATCCTGAAGATCAACAGCCCCGGTGGCAGCCCCGTGCAGGCCGGCATGATCAACGACGAGATCACCCGCCTGCGCAAGGAGTACCCCAAGAAGCCGATCTACGTGGTGGTCGAGGAGCTGTGCGCCTCCGGTGGCTATTACATCGCCGTGGCCGCCGACAAGATCTTCGTCAACAAGGCCAGCCTGATCGGTTCGGTGGGCGTGTTGATGGACGGTTTCGGCTTCACCGGGCTGATGGACAAGCTGGGCGTGGAACGTCGCCTGCTCACGGCGGGCGAGAACAAGAGCTTCCTCGATCCCTTCAGCCCGCAAAGCCCGAAGCAGCGTGACTATGCGCTGTCGATGCTGCAGGAGATCCACCAGCAGTTCATCGACGTGGTGCGCCAGGGGCGTGGCACGCGCCTCAAGGAAACCCCGGACACCTTCTCCGGTCTGGTCTGGACCGGTGCCAAGGCAGTCGAGCTGGGTCTGGCCGATGGCTATGGCACGGTCGACAGCGTGGCGCGTGACGTCATCAAGGCCGAGGACGTGGTGGACTACACCCAGACCGAGAACCTCTCCGAACGCGTGTTGAAGAAGTTCGGCGTGGCCTTCGGTGCCGGGTTTGCCAAGACACTGATGTCGGCACCGCTGTCGCATTTGCGATAAGCCATTGCGCAGCCCCCATGACAAAGGCCGGTTGCTGACGCAATCGGCCTTTGTCTTTGTGGCGGGGCGAGGGCTTATTCGGCCAGCAGCAGGAATACCGTGGGCTTCTTGTGGAAGTCCGGTGCCTTGTTCGCCGCCAGCGCCGCCTTCCATTGCGCGGCGGTCTGCGTGCGCACCGCTTCGGTAGGCAGCGACAGATCGGTGGCCACGCAGATCAGCGTGCCCGGCTGGCAGGACTGCGCCAGTGCCTCCAGCATGGCGCCGTTGCGATAGGGCGTTTCGATCAGCAGCTGGGTCTGCTTCTCCTTGCGGGAACGGTCTTCCAGCTGGCCGATGCGCTTGGTGCGTGCTGCGGCATCGGTGGGCAGATAGCCGTTGAAGGCGAAGCTCTGGCCATTCAATCCGCTGGCCATCACCGCCAGCAAGAGCGAAGACGGACCGACCAGCGGTCGCACCTGGATGCCATGCTGATGCGCCAGTCGCACCAGGTTGGCGCCGGGGTCAGCCACGGCCGGCACGCCCGCTTCCGAGATCAGGCCGCCGTCACGGCCCGCCAGTAGCGGTGCCAGCAGGGCGGGCAGGGCGGCAGGGGGCGTGTTGACGTTGAGCTCGCTGATCTGGATTGCCTGGATGGGCTGGGCCAGCGGGGTATTGCTCCCCAATAGTTTGAGGAAGGCGCGCGTGGTCTTGGCGTTTTCGGCCACGAAATAATCCAGGCGCGCCGCGATGGCCTGCACCTGGCGCGGGATGATGGCTTCCAGCGGGTGCATGGCGCCAGCGTCGGTGAGGAGTTCGGTACTTCCCAGCGTGTTGGGAACCAGGTAAAGAATGCCGGGCATGGAAGGGAAATGGGATAAATTGTATAAAATAATATTTGCAACGCAGCACGACTTCGCCGACCCGCCATTTTACAGGGTGCAGGCTGTCATCAAAGTGTAATGCGCGCCCATTATCTTGTCGGCTGGGAGACAGGATGCGGTTTAAATTATTTAGCAATTGCTGTGTGCCGTTCGGCGTACAGCCCTTGCGAAAGGAAATGAATGTTTGCTGCGGTAGATCTCGGTTCCAACAGTTTTCGCTTGCATATCGGCAAGTACGAGGACGACGGCATACGCGTCATCAAGAGCGCCCGTGACCCCATCCGCCTGGCGGCGGGCATCGACAAGACCGGCAATCTGACGCCGCAGGCCTGCCAGAGTGCCATTGATTCGCTCACCCGTTTCCGCTCCATTCTGCGCGACTATCCGCTCACGGCCGTACGGGTAGTGGCCACCAATACCTTGCGCGTAGCCAGGAATGCCACCGAACTGTTGCCCGAACTGGAGCGCGCCATCGGTTATCCGGTCGAGATCATTTCCGGTGAGGAAGAAGGGCGCCTCATCTACATGGGCGTGGCCGGGGTGCTGGCCGATGGCGGCGAGGAACGCATGGTCATCGACATTGGCGGCGGTTCCACTGAAGTCATCCGTGGTCTGGGCGAACATATCCGTCACGTCGAATCCTTCGGCATCGGCACCGTCAACCAGAGCCTGGCCTTCTTCCCCGACGGCGCCATTACGGCGGCCGCTTTCGAGCGCGCCATCATTTCGGCGCGTTCGCATGTGGAAGATGCGGTGCATCTCTTCAGCTTTGATGCGACCAGTGTCAACGTCTACGGATCTTCCGGCACCATGCGCGCCATCGCCGATACCATCCGTCGCAACAACATGGGTGATGGCCGTATCACGCTGCCCAGCCTGGCCGACCTGATGCAGCGCCTGATCGATTTCGGCCACGTCAGCCAGATCGCGCTCGATGGCATGAAGGCTGATCGCGCCGGCGTGATCATGGGCGGGCTGGCGGTGCTGATCGGTTTCATGCAGGAGTTCGGCATTGCGCTGATCACGCCGGTGGAAGCCGGCCTGCGCATGGGCGTGATGTGGGACCTGCAATTGCGCGCCACCAAGGCCGACCGTCGTGACCGTTCGGTGGAAGAGTTCGCCCGCCGCTTTCACGTCGATGCCGCCCGTGCGCATGGTGTGGCCGATACCGCGCTGGGTTTCTTCCAACTGCTCAAGCCCGCTACCGATTCCTACGCGCGCTATCTCTACTGGAGCGCACTGCTGCACGAGACCGGGCTGGTCGTTTCGCCCACCGGTTACCACAAGCATTCGGCCTACATGATCGCCAATGCCGACTTGCCCGGTTTCACCACGCGCGAACAGCGTCTGATGAGTACCTTGATCCTCGGGCAGAAGGGCAACCTCAAGAAGATCAGCGAGATGCTGGCCGATGTCGATTTCGCCAAGGCGGTGCTGGCCTTGCGGCTGGCGGTGATGTTCCGCCATGCACACATCACGCTGGATCTGGAGAAGGTGCGGGTCAAGCTCAAGAGCCGTATCGACCTGGAGATCCGCCGCGACTACATCAGGGAACATCCGAGCATTTCCTTCTGGTTCCAGAAGGAGCAGGAATGGTGGGCCGGCATCGGTGTGGACTTTGCGGTCAAGCTCATCTGATTGCTTCATATCGCCTCCAACACGCCCTTGCCGCGCGGCTGCCGGCAAGGGCGTTTTGTATCGTGCTGCGCCGGATGGATTTGCGCAGATGATAATGCTTCTTGTTTGTGATATAGTCGTCAGCGGTCCATGAACCGCTCAGGCATTACGCCTTGAGTCCACAACGAGGCGATCCCGAGATTGCCCACTGCGACAGCCCAGTCCCACCTTCCCGGACCGCCTTCCGCGCCAAAAGAAAACGCCGTTTCAATGACGGCGGTCGTTCACTCTTTTTGAAAAGGATGGTCCATGTTCCACCGTCAACTCGCCGTCGGCGCCGTGCTGGCTGCCATTGCCGCTTCCAGCTTCGCGCAGGAGAAGGTCATCAATCTCTATTCGGCGCGCCACTACCAGACTGATGAAGCCCTCTACGCCGATTTCACCAAGGCCACCGGCATCAAGATCAACCGTGTCGATGGCGACGATGCCGGTATCCTGGCGCGCCTGAAGAGCGAAGGTGCCTCCAGCCCGGCCGACGTGATCCTGCTGGTGGATGCGGCCCGTCTGTGGAAGGCGCAGAGCGAAGGGCTGTTCCAGCCGGTCAAGTCCAAGCTGCTCGACGAGCGCATTCCCGCCAACCTGCACAGCAAGGAAGGCAGCGAGGGTACGCAGTGGTTCGGCTTCTCCACCCGCGCCCGCGTGATCGTCTACAACAAGGCCAGCGTCAAGCCGGAAGACGTCGATACCTATGAAGCCCTGGGCGACCCGAAGAACAAGGGCAAGCTGTGCACCCGCAGTGGTTCGCACCCCTACAACGTGTCGCTGTTCGGCGCGCTGCTGGAGCATGACGGCGCGGCCAAGACCGAAGCCGTGTTGAAGGGCATGGTCGCCAATCAGGCGCGCCAGCCGGTCGGTGGCGATACTGACCAGATCAAGGCGGTCGGTTCGGGTGAGTGCGGCGTGGCCATTTCCAACTCCTACTATGTGGCGCGCCTGCTGCGTTCGACCAAGCCGGAAGACGTGGCGCTGATGGAAAAGGTCGGCATCGTCTGGCCCAACCAGAAGAGCTACGGTGCGCACGTCAACATCGCCGGTGGCGGTGTGGCCAAGAACGCGCCGCACAAGGCCGAAGCCGTGCAGTTCCTGGAATACCTGGCCAGCGATTCGGCCCAGCGTTACTTCGCTGAAGGCAATAACGAATGGCCTGCCGTCAAGAGCGTGAAGACCGAGAACCCGGCACTGGTGAAGATGGGGCCGTTCAAGGCCGAAGTCATCAATGTGGGCGCGGTGGGAGCCAACCAGCAGAAGGTGTTGCAGATGCTGGATCGGGTTGGCTATAAATAAATAGAATCATTCATATCCTTGTGTGAAGGCCGGTCCGTGTGATGCACGGACCGGTTTTTTTACGCCTTTTCATTCTCATTCGGCGCGCTGCGGTGCGAGCCGCTCCCTTTCAGAAATGCGAAGAGCCGATGAACTGAACAGGAGAAGAACAGTCCTATGTCCCGACATTGCAGTTACGCTTGATGCAATCTGTAGTGGGCGTTTCAAGCAAGCGGATTGACTGTCGCTTGCATTCAGAAATATCTGGTGAGCCACCACAATTTTGTGTTGCAAACAATAGATCAAAAAACCTGCCTATCGATGTTTTCGGACTTTTAACGAATGCTCATGAATCCCGCACAGCAAGGGTTGTCACACTTTCGTCACGCCATACTGGAGGTCATTGCCGCGGTCAAGCGGCAACAGCCACGGTCTTACATTCATTTGGTCTATGCCCCCGAGCTGGCGGATCCCCTTGAATTGCTGGGTGACAGCAAGCGTGAAGCTGCATTGATCAGGCCGGCTACCCTCAATGTGACCGGCTGGCCTAAAGACGCATGTCCACGCCTCATCACGCTGGATTGCCGCCGAGTTGCGGCCTATATGCTGGACACCGATGTGGGCCTGGACGACCCCTTGATGGAGAGCAGTATTTCGCAGTCGTATGCAGAAACCCTGCTCGGCCAGCGGGTCAACATACTGCAGACCAATGATGAACCCGGACAGGTTGAACGGACGGTATGTGGCTGGATAGTCAGCACCGAAACGGCCGCACAGATCAGTGTACGCATCAGTACCTCCTCCAGCGGCATGGACATCCACCGGCGCAGATCCTGGGTGCGTTGGTATAACCCCGATTATCTGGAGGTGCTCTGGCCTACGCTCACCGCCACCCAGAAACAGAACCTGCTGGGACAGGGCGTGTGGATCGCCCATGATGGTAACGGCAGACTCAAGACATATGCCTCTGAGCATGAAGCTGCATTGGGTCCATTGCCGCCCTCCGCTGTGCGACTGGACACCATGCAGTGGCTGCAACTTGAGAACGTGCCACTGGTGCAGCAACTGCTCCAGCAGTGGAAAAATCTATGCCACGACACTGCCCGCCCCCTCCAGCCGGACGCCCAGGAGCAGCTACACCAATGGGCGCACTGCGCACGACAGATTGGACTCGATGGTGAAGACATCGCGGTCTATGCCATTACCGCCATGCAGATGCCCAGTGGCTTTGCAGAGGATGCCGAGTTGATTGCAGCAGTAAAGAACGCGGTGCAGCAGGGTGACAAGCTCAGCCAGAGCCTGCCTGCCTTATTGGACCGTTATTGGGCAAAGCGCGCGCTGCAGCAGCAAGAAAACTAAATCGGGTTGGGAGGGATAACAACATGATTTCAGGAAGAACAACATGCTTGATGAAGCAGCGGCAGAATATCAGCAGCAAGTTACCAACCACACCATCAACGCCATCGCCGGGACGCCGCCACTGAGCGCCAAGGCCGCGTGCCAGGCCTGCCATCGTGCGGACCTGCAAATCCTGGTGGTCACGCCCTCGGTGGTTGCGCAAGCGCATGCACAAGCCTTGCGTGATGCGGGCTACGCTTGGGCATCGAGCTTTGATGCAGAGTTCGCCAGCATCAAACGCGAAGCTACCGTGCCCGTCGCCCGCATTGCACGCGCCGGCTACATCAAACTGTACTTTGCGCACAATGAGCGCTGGGATGTCTGGCAAGTGATGGCCAACGGACTGACCCGCAAAATCATGCATCAGGTCAGTGTAAAGCAGTACGCCAAACTGCAAGACGGTTTTGTCAATGCTTCAGAACCCAAACAATGCTCGCGTGGCGGCGCCAATTTGCCGGCGCACCTCATCAGTATCGCTGGCGCCAAGAACATCGCCACCGTGTGGCTGGCCTATACGCCGCGCATGTGGTCGCCCACGGTGCTTCAGCAGTATGCAGAGAATCCCTTGGTGGATGTGCCCGGCCCCGATGGCAAGCCGGCAGGCAAAAAGAAGCTCAGGGACTTGCGCGGACGTGAACTGCATCCTCAAAAAAACGTCATGCAAGGCGAGTTTCCCAAGACCGGATGCCTGCCGCTCAATGCGGCGTCGCTGCAGCACAACGTCGCAGACTTTGTGAAGGAGGCCAGCCCTGCGTATAAAAAGGCGTTTGAGCTTGTCTTGCGCCCGCTCGACAGC
This sequence comes from Herbaspirillum sp. FG34, assembly GCF_057809315.1. Classification (NCBI taxonomy): domain Bacteria; kingdom Pseudomonadati; phylum Pseudomonadota; class Betaproteobacteria; order Burkholderiales; family Oxalobacteraceae; genus Herbaspirillum; species Herbaspirillum sp. FG34. The sequence continues at coordinate 252,641 of NZ_JBMDJS010000006.1, forward strand.
GCCCGCTTCGGACAAGCGCAAGCCCTTGAAAACGCCGTGCGTGCCGCTGAAAAAGTCGATCACCCGACCCTGTACGTCAACAAATCGCTCTTGCTCATGTTGCCGGATGACGTGGGCGTGATCGAGCAGTTGAACCACCTGCGCCTGTGTGCCGTGGAGGCGCAAAAGGCGTGGGTGGCCGGTGCGCCCAATCCCCATGGAAAAGACCATGATGCCTTGCGAAGCTGGAAGTTGCGTTCCGCCTTGCATGTCGAAATGATCGAGCACTGGGTTTTTTCAGCAAAGCTCAGTTACCAGAAAGACCTGCTCAACGCCGGTGTCTATCGGGAACATCTGACGATGACCGAAGAAGAGTTGCAACAGATGCGTGCCCAGGAGCGTTCAACCGGAAAACCGTATTACCCGGCAGGCACCACCATCACGGCCAACGGCAGCAATCCCGTGACATACCGGGTCACGCTGCCGGAAGCACGAGTGCAACAAGGTTTGGAAGGGATTGCCAGATCCAACAGCCAAGCACGCATTGACCGCTATCACGGCAAGCTGCGCATGGCTGAACTGAATCAATTCCGTGACGAATTCAAGGCGGGTCTGGAGCAATGGCAAGCCCATATCGCCAAGTTTGACAGCGACTACGTGCAGTGGTTGACCGCTGCTCCCTTGGCCGTCACCGTGCGTCACGACTTCAATCAGCAGTTATCGCTCATCAAGCCCCAGGCTGCCCACGGCACAGCGCGGCAGCAGGTCGAGGAGTACCTCGACCACCTGGGCGCACAGGAAAAGATATGGGGCGGCGGCGCCATCACGCCCATCACCGTAAAAGAGCTAGCCAAAGCCTATGGCAAAGACCCTGAGGCACCGGCCACATGGATCGATAAAGCCATGCTGGAGCCGTGGGGGCTGTTCAGTGCCATCAAGAGCGACCCGGGCAAGCACAAGGACACGGCAGAAAAGATCAATGGACTGATCGGGGAGTTGCCCGAAGTCGTGAAAGAAGCCCTGCACGCCCGACACGAAAAGCATGAAGCGCATATTCATAGCCTGCTCCAGGTGCAGCAGCAAGCCGCACAGTTGCAGGCCGTCATGCTGGACCCGCAACGGGCCAAGCAACTAGGGGCCGCCCTGGCAACGCCGGAAAAAGTCATGCAGGCATTTGCGGTGCATATCCGCACGGCGGCCATCATGAACATCATGCTCAACCCCAGCGCAGAGCGGTATGTCACCATCGCTGTCAAACTGCCGACAGGGCAGACGCTTGATGCGGCGGCAGAAGGCATTCGCCCCAGAAGCTTCGAAACCACCTTGGAGACCAAAAGCGGCACCAACCGTCAGACCCGCCGCCAAAGCCGCAACCGACTGCGCAAGCTCAGTGCCCACGACACGTCCGCGCTCCAGCTTGCGGAGTTTCAGCCGGTGATATTGACCGAGGCCAAACTGGCTGAACTCACCCGCCAAGCCATCCGTCAAGGCGAGGAGTTGGTGGACGTGGTGGCCGAAGGCACCTTGGGCAAACTATCGCGCAGCTTCAAGCTGCCCAAGTCCACGGCACTGCATCTGGTGCAGGAGCAAGCCAGTTTTGCCCTGGCCAGCAAGAAAGCCTTCTGGTCACGCCAGGGTGGTGTGGTGGCGATCGTGGGGTTCTTTCAGTGCCGGGCATTGCTCAGTGCATTGAGCAAACTCCAGGACGAAGAAGGCTATGCCTATGCCGATACCTGGATGTCCGTGATGGGCAGTAGCGCGGGCTTGTTCGAGGGTGGGTTTGGGCTGGCGGCTGCGGTGTTTGAAATCAAGGCCTCTGGTAGCAAGCTGGTGTTGGCTAGCCGTATTGCGGCGGCAGCGTCCTTGCGGTTGGTGGCGGGGGTTGCTGGGGCTGCGAGTTCGGGGTTTGATGCTATTGCTGCGTTTGCGAAATTCCGTTCTCGTTCTAAAAGGGGGGACGCGGCAGCAGCCACAGTCTATTCTGTAACGGGGTGGTTATTTGGAGCTTCTTCATTAACGCTACTTGGTGGCACCACTATTTCCTTTGCCAACGCTACAGTAGCCCGCTTTGCTGTTTCACGGCTCATCGTTACCCGCCTTGGTGGTGCGGCAGCGGCTGAACTGCTGGGCGCATCGCTCACAGGCATTGGCATTGTTGTGGGGGCGCTGGGTTTTGCAGGCATGTTGTATGCAGAGAGTCTGGAAGATGATCTTAATGAAGTTTTCCTCAAGCGCAGCTACTGGGGCAATGGAGAACGCAGTGAAGGCAAGTTCGCAGCCTCCGAAGAGCCACAAAACAAGAACGATGCCGAAGCCATGATTCGCTGGGCACAGCGTGGGCTGGCTGCTGAGGTCAATGGTTTCAATGCTCTTTCCGTCGGGGTCAAAGCCACGCTCACATGGCACACCAACTATGTCAGCGCCAACATGCTGGAGGCTCGCATCGAAGCCAGTTCGGGTGACGAAAACCATCGCGTGGCCTACAAGCTGATACCTTCTCCCGCCAGCGTACCCCCACAAAAAGATGACGCAGCCCCTATGACGCTAGATGAAGACAGTGGAGACTACGTGTTCAGCCTCAAGCTTCCGCTAGCTGCGCCGTCATGGAAAGCCTCAGAGTCTGTGCGGTTTGCCTATACGATATATGACCTTCGTACTCGGGTGCCCATCGCGCAAGATACCTTGGAAGTCAAGCGCGGCTGACCCGATACTAGGGCCTGTTCACATTCAATCTGTGAGTGCGAGAGGTCGCCAAGCGTTGTCTGCCTAGGCGCAGCGACGCGCCGTGGTGGTGCCACGGCAAGGAGCTGCAACAACGGCAGGCAACGCATCTCACAGATTGAATGTGAACAGGCCCTAACTATTTTTATGAGTAAAGATGATGAGCAAGGGTGACCGTAAAGCCGTAAGCATTGCCCGGCGTGCGCAACAAGAAGGTGCGCAAGGTAAACCCTATGGTTCGTTCGAGCCACATGGGGCAGCCGCCCGTAAAAGTGACTTTGTGTTGTATGACTGGACGGGGCAAGCCGCCAGTGACGCATTTTTTGCTCTACAAAATGATCCTGCTTTTAAAGGCTTGGGAAGCGATGCAGTGTTACTGCCGCCTCATAGTTTGAGCGTGAGTCGCGCACCCCATACAGGCGGCTTGGTCATGGAAGCCTATCCGCATGGTTTGGCTTACGCCGATCAGATTGCGGGTGGGCTAGGAATGGCGGCGTTTGGTGCGTTATTTATGGGCTTACCAATTCTTCTAGTGGGTATACAAGGGTTCCCGTGGTTATTTAGCCAGATTGACCAGGGTGGTTTGGGCAGCATTTTCGCATTTGGATTGTCGTTTTGTTTGTTTGTATTCTGTGTGTTAATGGTCTGGTTCCTTCTCCGCTGGGACATCACCGGCTACCGCTACGCCCCTGTACTCTTTGACCGTGCCGCAGGCAAAGTACATGTGTTCTTTGATCAAACGCTGCTGTTTCAGTGGCTACCGCTATGGGGTGGTGGCAAGAATGAAGTCCAGACCTACGACTGGTCTTGCCTACGAGGCCAAGTGACGCGCTCTCGCGTGTTCACGGGCAACACTGCGCAAGAACTCGCTTCGCTTTCTTGTGTGGTGGTGCAAAGCCCTCAAGATCCTACGGTGGTAGCCCAGTTCGAAGTGGGCGGCAGCACCAATGCGCTGGCGGTGCAGTTACTGCTAGACCGTTGGGAACATGTGCGCCGCTTCATGGAACATGAAGGGCCATTGTTTGTGCAAGATGATGGCCCGTATGTGCCACCGGCTACACAGTCATTGTGGGGCGCATTGTGCTGGGGCCAACCGCTCATTGGTCCGGGACGACATGCGCCGAGTGTTGGCATGGTGTTGGCGCAATTATTTACGGCGTGCTTTGTATGGTTCACCGTTCCGTTTGGACTAGTGGGTTGGTTGTGCTTTCACATCAAAGACAAACCAAAATGGCCTGCAGAAATTCTAGCGAGCGTGGGAGGTAACCCACTCACCGGGAAAGACCTAGAGGCTTGGCGCGGTGTAGTGCCTGCATCCAACCTTGAACCAGACAATCAAAAAGCGCGTGGTTGATTTGCATTGCAAATTGTCCCGTCAGCAGGTGCGAAATTTGATGAGTAAAAACGATGAGTAAGGGTGACCGTAAAGCCGCACGCATTGCCCAGCGTGTGCAACAAGAAGGTGCGCAAGGTAAGCCCTATGGTTCGTTCGAACCGGATGGCCCAGCTGTCCATGAGAGTGACTTCGTGTTGTATGACTGGACGGGGCAAGCCGCCAGCGACGCATTTTTTGCTCTGCATAACGAGCCTGCCTTTAAGGGGTTGGGCACTGATGCGGTGCTGCTGCCACCGCACAGCTTGAGCGTGAGCCGTACACCTAATACAAGCGGCTCGGTCATCGAGGCCTATCCGCATGGCTTGGCTTATGCCGATCAGATTGCTAGCATGACTGGCGCGGCAGCGTTTATAGCATTACTGGGCTTGCCAATGCTAAGCCTGTACGCACATTCTGGAATTGCAGACTATAAAGTTTTCAGTGTGTTTTCTTCGGTTTTTGTATGGGTAGTCACAGTAGTTAATTTTTTACTGGTGTACTTTCTACTCCGCTGGGACATCACCGGCTACCGCTACGCCCCTGTACTCTTTGATCGCGCCGCAGGCAAGGTCCATGTGTTCTTTGACCAAACACTGTTGTTTCGCTGGCTACCGCTGTGGGGTGGTGGCAAGTATGAAATCCAGACCTACGACTGGTCTTGCCTACGCGGCCAAGTGACGCGCTCTCGTGTGTTCACTGGGAACACCGCACAAGAACTCGCTTCGCTCTCTTGTGTGGTGGTGCGAGGCCCACAAGATCCCACGGTGGTAGCCCAGTTCGAAGTGGGCGGCAGCACCAATGCGCTGGCGGTGCAGCTACTGCTAGACCGTTGGGAACATGTGCGCCGCTTCATGGAACATGAAGGGCCGCTGTTTGTACAAGATGATGGTCCGTATGTGCCACCTGCTACGCAGTCATTGTGGGGCGCTTTGTGCTGGGGCCAACCCCTCATTGGTCCGGGACGACATGCGCCGAGTGTCGGCATGGTGTTGGCGCAAATGTTTACTGCGTGTTTTGTATGGTTCACCGTTCCGTTTGGACTTGTGGGTTGGTTGTGCTTCCACATCAAAGATAAACCCAAATGGCCTGAAGAAATTCTGGCAAGCGTTGGGGGTAATCCACTTAGGGGGAAAGAGTTGGAGGCTTGGCGCGGTGTGGTGCCTGCATCCAACCTTGAGTCGGGCAATCAAAAAACGCGTAGTTGATTCGCATGGTTGTGCTTCCACATCGGAGACAAACCCAAATGGCCCGCAGAAATCCTGGCAAGCGTAAGCTAGTCTGAAAATGTAAACAATTTAAATCATTTGTGTATTTCAGTTGAAACCGATTCGTGTGTAGCACGAACCGGTTCTTTGCACATTTTCAGCGCGGCGTATCCCGGAAGGGATTATGTTCGTTCAGCTCGGAAATATAGCCATCGATGCCATTGCTTTCCCGCGACAGGAAGTGCTCCACCGCATCGTAGAACCCCGGATGCGCCAGCCAGTGCGCCGACCAGGTTTTCTGCGGCAGGAAACCGCGCGCCATCTTGTGCTCACCCTGGGCGCCGCCTTCGAACCAGGTGATCTTCTCGGCGATGCAGAATTCCAGCGGCTGGTAATACGCGGTCTCGAAATGCAGGCAGGGCACGTGTTCCAGCGCGCCCCAGTAGCGACCATAGAGCGTATCGGCGTCATGCACCGTCAGCGAAGAGGCGATTGGCTCATCGTCCCGCAGTGCCATCGTCAGCAGCAAATGCTGCGGCATGGTCTCACCGATGCGGCGGAAGAAATCCAGATTCAGATATGGCGTGGAGTAGTGCGCTGCATAGGTGTGCCGATAGCAGCGATTGAAGAAGCGCCAGTGCGCCTCGGTGATCTCGGCCCCGCGCAGCCAGACGAAGCGCACCCCTTGCTCGGCTACCTTGCGGCGCTCGGCCAGGATGTTCTTGCGCTTCTTGCGGTCCAGCGTATCGACGAATTGCGCAAAATTGCCATACCCTTCATTGTGCCAGTGGAACTGCACCCCGCTGCGCAGCAGGAACCCGTCGTCCGCCAGCAGCTGCGCCTGTTCCGGCGGGGGATACAGGATATGCGTGGAGGAAACTTCACTTCGCTCCTGCAGCGCCCGTAATGCGGTCACCAGCGCCGCGCGGGCAGTCTCGTCGATGGCCAGCAGGCGCGCGCCGCGTACCGGCGTGAAAGGGATGGCCGAGAGCAGCTTGGGGTAGTAGTCCACGCCATGCCGCTGGTAAGCCTCGGCCCAGGCCCAGTCGAAGACGTATTCGCCATACGAGTGAAACTTGCGATACAGGGGCAGGGCGGCCACCAGTTGCTCCTGCTCGCCATCGGCCTGCCACAGCGTCAGATAATGCGGCTCCCAGCCGGATTCCGGACTGGCGCTGCCGCTCTCGTGCAGCGCATGCAGGAAGGCGTACGACAGGAATGGATTGCCCTCGGCCTGGGCTGTCACCAGCGCATCCCAGCGGGACGGGCCGATCTCGGCCAGAGAAGAAACGATTCGCGTGCGATAATCCATGGACTGCAAGTGACCTGCGAAAGATGGCGCGGCCCACGGCCCGCTCGAACAGGCATTCTACGCAAAATGAACAGAACGCGTCGCCGCCCTGGCGAAGTGCACGGAGTCCAACACACGCTATGCAAAGCCCCTTCTTCAATCTCTACAACCACGGTTTCGCCCGCGTCGCCGTGGCAGTGCCGGACTGCAAGGTGGCCGATCCCGGCTTCAACGCGCAAGCTACCATCGCCCTGGCCGAACAGGCCGCCGCCCGTGGTGCGGCCCTGGTGTCCTTCCCCGAACTGGGCCTGTCGGCCTACAGCTGCGAAGATCTGTTCCAGCAGCGCGCCTTGCTGGAAGCCTCCCTGCAGGCCCTGCAATCGGTGCTGGAAGCGTCCATGCGCATCTCCGCCGCTCTCATCGTGGGCATGCCGCTGAAGGTCGATCACCAGCTCTACAACTGCGCCGTGGTGGTCCACAACGGCCGCATCCTGGGTGTGGTGCCCAAGAGCTACCTGCCCAACTACAGCGAATTCTACGAAGCGCGCCAGTTCAGCAGCGCCGATTGCGCCGTTACCCGCCGTACCCGCCTGCTGGGTCAGGATGTGGACTTCGGCAGCCATCTGCTGTTCGAGATCGGCAACATCCCCGATTTCCGTTTCCACATCGAGATCTGCGAAGACGTGTGGGTGCCGATCCCGCCGTCTTCCTTTGCCGCGCTGGCCGGTGCCACCGTGCTGGTGAACCTGTCGGCCTCCAACATCGTGGTCGGCAAGTCGGGTTACCGCCATCAGCTGGTGTCGCAGCAATCGGCGCGCTGCCTGGCGGCCTATCTGTATTCGTCGGCGGGCAATGGCGAATCCACCACCGACCTGGCCTGGGATGGTCAGGCGCTCATCTGCGAGAACGGTGAACTGCTGGCCGAGTCCGAGCGCTTTGCCGAAGGCGGTCACGTGATCTATGCCGACATCGACCTGGAACGCCTCTCCCGTGAGCGCTTCCACCAGACCACGTTTGGCCAGTCGGTGCGCCGCCACGCCGACGAAGTGCGCCGCTTCGAAGTGGTACGTTTCGATGTGCAGATCCCGCAGGAGCAGTCCTTGCCGCTGCAACGCCGGGTGGCACGCTTCCCCTACGTGCCGGCCAATGCCGAACAGCGCGAACTGCGCTGCCGCGAGGTCTACAACATCCAGGTGCAGGCACTGGTGCAGCGCCTGTCTTCCTCGAACATCAAGAAGGTCGTCATCGGTGTGTCCGGCGGTCTCGATTCGACCCATGCGCTGCTGGTCTGCGCCAAGGCCATGGACAAGCTGGGCCTGCCGCGTTCCAACATCCTGGCCTATACCATGCCCGGCTTTGCCACCAGCAGCCGCACGCTGGTGCAGGCGCATCAGCTGATGGCGCAGGTCGGCTGCTCGGCGCAGGAGATCGATATCCGCCCCAGCTGCGAACAGATGTTGAAGGACCTGGATCACCCGTATTCACGCGGTGAGCCGGTCTATGACATCACCTTCGAAAACGTGCAGGCGGGTGAGCGCACCAATCACCTGTTCCGCCTGGCCAATCATCACGGTGCCATCGTCATCGGCACCGGCGACCTGTCCGAGCTGGCGCTGGGCTGGTGTACCTATGGCGTGGGCGACCACATGTCGCACTACAACGTCAACGCCAGCGTGCCCAAGACCTTGATCACCCACCTGGTGCGCTGGGTGGCGGAATCCGGTTCGCTGGAACTGAAACAGCCGGAAGTGCTGATCCACGTCCTCGAAACCGAAATCAGCCCGGAACTGGTGCCGGGTGCCTCGGACGGCGAGCCGGGCCAGCGTACCCAGGACTTCATCGGTCCCTACGAGTTGCAGGACTTCAATCTCTATTACATCCTGCGCTATGGCTTCACGCCGGCCAAGGTGGCTTTCCTGGCGCACAGCGCCTGGCAAGACCGCAGCATCGGCCATTGGCCGGATGGCCTGCATGGTGCGCGCAACCAGTACAGCTTGCCGCAGATCAAGAAAAACCTGGGTATCTTCGTCTATCGCTTCTTCAAGACCAGCCAGTTCAAGCGCTCCTGCGTGCCCAATGCGCCCAAGGTCGGCTCGGGCGGCTCGCTCTCGCCGCGTGGTGATTGGCGTGCGCCCAGCGATGGCGAGGCTACGGTCTGGTTGCAGGATCTGGAGCGCATTCCCGATCTGGAAGCCTGAAAAAACGGCTTTTTATGGCCCGGCTGGTTCAAGAAGGTTGAAAGCCGGGCACGCCTGATTGACAATGTGCAAGTGGGCAGGGCACCACGGCCTTGCCAGTAAAATAACAACGAAGGTTGTATCCGCTATTCAACAGATCGTTGAAATCGTTTCTTTACGACATACCAAGAGAGGAATTGCCATGAAACAAGTGACCGCCATCATCAAACCGTTCAAGCTGGACGAGGTGCGTGAATCCCTCGCCGAAGTCGGCGTCACGGGCCTGACGGTCACCGAAGTGAAGGGCTTCGGACGCCAGAAGGGTCACACCGAACTCTATCGCGGTGCCGAATACGTGGTCGACTTCCTGCCCAAGGTCAAGATCGAGGTCGTGGTGGACGACAAGGTGGTCGAGCAGGCCGTGGACGCCATCATCAAGGCGGCCCGCACCGGCAAGATCGGCGACGGCAAGATCTTCGTGCAGGAAGTGGAACAGGTGATCCGTATCCGTACCGGCGAAACCGGGCCGGATGCCGTCTGATTCAGGACAGCGCAAGCATCACGAGAGACCGGCCGCTGGCCGGTTTTTTTACGTCCGCAGTGCAAGAAAAAGAGTGTGTCAGGCTGTCCCTCTGCGCTGTCCCGGGCTGCGCCAGATTGACACAGCGTGACAATGATGCTGGCGCGCAAGGCGCTTCCAGAGCAGGTTTGCAGGCTGGCATGCGATTTGCCATCCAGAGGGATGAACCTCCGCCGCGGCCATGATCGCGGCGGGATTTCAACCATAACCCGAACGGAGACGACATGAACCTGGCAGACATCAGCAAACTCGGCGTACGCGACCCCTTCAAGCAACGCTACGACAACTTCATCGGTGGCAAATTCGTGCCCCCGGTCAAGGGCGAATACTTCGAGAACATCAGCCCGGTGATCGGACGCGCCTTCTGTGAAGTGGCCCGCTCCAGCGCCGAAGACGTGGAACTGGCGCTGGACGCCGCCCATGCCGCCAAGAAGAGCTGGGGCAAGACTTCCCCCACCGAGCGCGCCAACATGCTGCTCAAGATCGCCGACCGCATGGAAGCCAACCTGGAGCTGCTGGCCACCGCCGAAACCCTGGACAACGGCAAGCCCATCCGCGAAACCATGGCCGCCGACATCCCGCTGGCCATCGACCACTTCCGTTATTTCGCCGCCGCCGTGCGCACCCAGGAAGGCAGCATCTGCCCCATCGACAACGACACCTATGCCTACCACTTCCATGAGCCGTTGGGCGTGGTCGGCCAGATCATCCCCTGGAACTTCCCCATCCTGATGGCGGTGTGGAAGCTGGCCCCGGCGCTGGCCGCCGGCAACTGCGTGGTCTTGAAGCCGGCCGAGCAGACCCCGGCTTCCATCATGGTCCTGATCGAACTGATCGCTGACCTGATCCCGCCCGGCGTGGTCAACATCGTGCAGGGCTTCGGTGTGGAAGCGGGCAAGCCGCTGGCCTCCAACAAGCGTATCGCCAAGATCGCCTTCACCGGCGAGACCACCACCGGCCGCCTGATCATGCAGTACGCCTCGCAGAACCTGATCCCGGTGACCCTGGAGCTGGGCGGCAAGTCGCCCAACATCTTCTTTGCCGACGTGCTGGACAAGGATGACGAATTCTTCGACAAGGCCCTGGAAGGCTTCGCCATGTTCGCGCTGAACCAGGGCGAAGTCTGCACCTGCCCTTCGCGCGTGCTGGTGCAGGAATCGATCTACGAGCGCTTCATCGAACGTGCCTTGAAGCGCGTGGCCGCCATCAAGCAGGGCAATCCTCTGGACAAGAGCACCATGATCGGCGCGCAAGCCTCGCAGGAGCAGCTGGAAAAGATCCTCTCCTACATCGACATCGGCAAGCAGGAAGGCGCCAAGGTGCTGGCCGGCGGCGGACGTGAAGAACTGGGCGGCGACCTGGCCACGGGCTATTACGTCAAGCCCACGGTGTTCCAGGGCAACAACAAGATGCGCATCTTCCAGGAAGAAATCTTCGGCCCCGTCGTCTCGGTGACCACCTTCAAGGATGAGGAAGAAGCCCTGTCCATCGCCAATGACACCCTCTACGGCCTGGGCGCGGGTCTGTGGACCCGCGATGGCACGCGTGCCTTCCGCATGGGTCGCGAGATCCAGGCTGGTCGCGTATGGACCAATTGCTATCACCTGTATCCGGCGCATGCGGCCTTCGGTGGCTACAAGCAATCCGGCATCGGCCGTGAAAACCACAAGATGATGCTGGACCACTACCAGCAGACCAAGAACCTTCTGGTCAGCTACAGCCCCAAGGCGCTGGGCTTCTTCTGATCGCGTGATCTTCGTTTGACTCCTTGCAGCAAGGCAGCTTCGGCGCCGGTCCGCCTCCCCGCGGCCGGCGCCGCTTTTATGGTAGATCCGACAGGAGAATGGCGATGAAGGCATTGCCCAGGGTAACGGCCACCGAGGCCACGGTGGACTTGCTGCGTCAGTTGAAGAGGCGGCATGGTGAATTGATCTTCTTCCAGTCCGGCGGTTGCTGCGATGGCAGCGCGCCGATGTGCTATCCCGCCGGCGACTTCACGCTGGGTGATACCGATGTGCATCTGGGAGAGATCGATGGCGTGCCGTTCTACATCGGCGCCGACCAGTTCGAATACTGGAAGCATACGCAACTGATCATTGACGTGGTCAATGGCAACGGCGGCATGTTCTCGCTGGAGAACGGCAGCGGCAAGCGCTTCCTGACGCGCTCGCGGCTGTTTACCGATGAGGAGTACGACGCGCTGGCGCCGCTCAGTGCCCGCGTGACTTGAAGCGCCGGTAGAGCGTATTGCGCGACACGCCCAGCGCCTTGGCAGCGGCGCTGACGTTGCCGTCATGGGTGCGCAGGGCGCGCTCGATGGCAGCCCATTCGCTGTCGTGCATGGAGAGCGATTTTTCGCGTTTTTCTTCATATGCCATGTGTACCGGCATCTCGCAAGCCGCCTGCACGGGCGCCGCCTCTTCCAGAAAGTCATCTGGCAGGTGTTCCACCCCTATCCAGGCCTGGCCCTCGGCCATGGCCAGGGCGGTGCGGATCAGGTTGGAGAGCTGCCGCAGATTGCCCGGCCAGCGGCTGGCCTGCAGCAGGGCCAGGGCCTGGGTATCGAAGCGCGGCGCGTCGGCGCCGCCTTCCTGCTCCAGAATGCGCTCGATCAGGCCGACCAGGTCGCTGCGTTCGCGCAGAGCTGGCAGCTTCACCTGCAAGCCGTTGATACGGTAGTACAGGTCTTCGCGGAAGGCATGACGCGCGGCCATCTCGCGCAGTGGCTGGTTGGTGGCGCACACCAGCGCGAAGTCCACCGGGATGACGCGCTGGCTGCCCAGGGGCGTCACCGCGCGTTCCTGCAAGACCCGCAGCAGGCGGCCTTGCAGGGCCAGCGGCATGTCGCCGATCTCATCGAGGAAGAGGGTGCCGCCCTGGGCCTGGGCGATCTTGCCCAGCGCTCCCTTGCGACGCGCACCGGTGAAAGCGCCGTCTTCATAGCCGAACAGTTCGGCCTCGATCAGATTCTCCGGAATGGCCGAGCAATTCACGGCCACGAAAGGCGCTGCGCCTGTCCGGGTTTGCGTGGCCCGGAAGCGCGCGCTCTCGCGGTGGATGGCCTGAGCCAGCCATTCCTTGCCGGTACCGGTCTCGCCGGTGATGAGGATGGGAATATCGCGGTCGATGACCTTGCGCAACTTGGCAATGAGGGCGCTCATGCGGGCGTCGCCGGTATCGAGTGCCTGCAGTCCGGGACGCGGCGGGCCTGCATGAGGCCGTGCTACGGGCGCCGGGCGGGCGGCGGGGATCGTGTGCGGCGTATCGATGATGGCTTCGCGCGCATTCTGGAAATGCTGGTCGCGCAGCCGCAGTTCGGCCCGTCCATGGATGCGGATGCCGTTGTGCAGGCACAGCTCCAGCAAGCCCGGGGCGGCCTTGCGATGGTGCTCGAACAGCAGCGACAGCGGTACCCCGAAGAGCGATGCGAAGGTATGCGATTGCAGCGCCGCCAGCGTCAGCCCCAACTGGAACTGCGCACTGCGGTTGGCCGCCAGGAAGCGTCCGCCCGGGGTGAAGCTGACGATGCCTTCGACCAGCGTGCCGACGAATTCGGCACGGCTGTGGAAGTGCAGGGTGATGCAATCGGGGAAGCTGCCGGCCAGCAGGTGGTTTTCTATCATCTGCGCCGACATGCGTACCAGCGCCATGGTGTGCTTGTGGAAGCTGCCGCATTCGCCGGAGACGTCCAGCACCCCCAGCACCTGGCCGCGATGGTCGAAGATGGGGGCGGCTGAACAGGTCAGGAAACGGTTGGCATCCAGATAGTGCTGCTGGGCATGTACGGTGGTCGGCTTCTGCTCGAACAGGGCCGTACCGATGGCATTGGTGCCACGCAATTGTTCCGACCAGCATCCACCCGGACCCAGCGCCACGCGGTCGGCCTTGGCCAGGAAATCGCTGTCGCCCAGGGTGTGCAGGATGGTACCTTCGGCGTCCGACAGGATCACCATGCTGTGGGTATTGCGGATCTGGTCGTAGAGGGTTTCCATGACCGGGCGGGCGTGGCCGGAGAGGGCCTGGTTGGCTTCCAGCGTCTGCGCCAGGTCGGCGCGCGAGAGCGCGTCCAGATCGGGGCGCTGGCCGCGCGTGATGCCGTAGGACGAGCTGCGCTGGTGCGAGCGTTCGATAGCCTGCAGATCCAGCAGCGCATCGGCGCCGGACTGCACCAGGGGCGAGGCGCCCAGCAATGCACCGGCAGCGTGCCGGTTTGCCTGGTATTGCATCCTTGTCTCCTTGGGACCTCGGGTGGTCCTTGTTCCCCCTTTGTGGTCGCTTTCTTCGCTGATGGGAAGCTGAGGGTGAACAAGCATAACCGATTAATGCGGCACCCGGACAAATTGAAACAGCATTTGCAGTGCGCCCCAAGTGAAGGCAAAATACTGTTCATATATACAGTATCGTTGAGCTTGCCTTGGCTTCCTTCCCCAAATTCCCGCAGGGCATTGCCCGGCCTTTTCCTGACCAGCCTGCGCCTCCTGGCGAGGATGACGCCACCCTCACGCCGGAAACCTTCGTCCATCGCAACCAGGTCGCGCGCAAGGGGCGGGGAGCCGTCACCAATCTGCGCGGGCGCTACGAATCGGTGGCGCGGGAAGAGTTCGATGATGGCTGGCAGGCGGTCAGTTTTGCCGCCGTCGAGCCGCTTGCAGCCGAGGTGATGGAGGATGACGAGCCGCCGCGCCTGAAGACCATCGTCACCGAGGAAGACGCGCGCTCCATCATCAGCCGCAACAGCTCGCCGGACCTGCCGTTCTCGCTCTCGCTCAATCCCTACCGGGGTTGTGAGCATGGCTGCATCTACTGCTTTGCACGGCCTTCGCACAGCTATCTGGGCCTCTCGCCCGGTCTGGATTTCGAAAGCCGGCTGGTCGCCAAGCGCAATGCGCCCGACCTGCTGCTGCGCGAACTGGCAAAGCCGTCCTATGAACCCGACACCATCACGGTGGGCATCAATACCGATGCCTACCAGCCCATCGAGCGCGAGCACCAACTGACCCGGCGCATCCTGCAGATCCTGCACGATTGCGAGAACCCGGTGGCGATGATTACCAAGTCTTCCCTGATCGAGCGCGACATCGACTTGCTGGCCCCCATGGCCGCCAAGGGGCAGGCCATCGTCGCGGTCACCATCACCACGCTCGATGCCGCCATTGCACGCACGCTGGAGCCGCGCGCGGCCAGCCCGGCGCGGCGGCTGCGGGTGATTCGTACCCTGGCCGAGGCGGGTATTCCGGTCAGCGTATCGATTGCCCCGGTGATTCCCTTCGTGACCGAACCAGACCTGGAGCGCGTGATGGAAGCCGCCGTCGACGCCGGTGCGCGGCAAGCGGGCTACATCGTGCTGCGCCTGCCGTGGGAAGTCAGCCCGCTGTTTCGGCAGTGGCTGCAGGCGCACTTCCCCGACCGGGCGGCGCGGGTGATGAACCGCATCCAGGACATGCGCGGCGGCAAGGATTACGACGCCGACTTCGCCACCCGCATGCGTGGCACCGGCGTCTGGGCCGACCTGCTGCACCAGCGTTTCGAGAAGGCCAGCCGGCGGCTCGGCATCGATCACCGCAACCGGGCCTTTGCCACGCTGGATGCCAGCCGTTTTCGGCGACCGCAGGCGAGGTCCGGCAGATCACCAGGCGATGCCCAGCTGGATCTGTTCTGAAGGGCCGGGCGGGCACTGTTAAACTCCGCGCTTTCTGACGTTTTTCTTCACCTCTCTGCATGCACACCCTGGAACAATTGCGCAGCGGCGCCCTGAAAGGCATTACCCGCCTGTCTCTGTCGTGCGGCCTGCGCGAATTCCCGCCAGAAATCTTCACACTGGCTGAAACCCTGGAGATTCTGGACCTGAGCGGCAACGCGCTGGCTGCCTTGCCCGACGACCTGCCGCGCTTGCGTCGCTTGCGCATCGTGTTCTGTTCCGACAATGCCTTTACCGTATTGCCAACCGTGCTGGGGCGCTGTCCTGCGCTGGAAATGATCGGGTTCAAGGCCAACCGCATCGAACACGTCCCCGCCGGATCGCTGCCGCCTTCGCTGCGCTGGCTGGTGCTGACCGACAATCGCATCACCCGGCTGCCCGCCAGCATCGGGCAATGCAGTCGCCTGCAAAAGCTGATGCTGGCCGGGAACCGCCTGCGCACCTTGCCATCGGAACTGGCGGCCTGCCGCCATCTGGAACTGTTGCGCCTGTCGGCCAATACACTGGAGGCGTTTCCACACTGGCTGCTGACCCTGCCGCGTCTGAGCTGGCTGGCCATGGCCGGCAATGCCTGGTGCGCGGCGGTGGAAGAAGCGGCAGACCGCCATGCTCAGGTGGCGGCAATCCACTGGCAGGATCTGCAACTGGCCGACAAGCTGGGCGAGGGTGCTTCCGGCGTGATCTACGCCGCTCGCTGGAAGGACGCGAACAAGACGCAGCCGGTGGCGCTGAAGCTCTTCAAGGGGGCCGTCACCAGCGACGGCCTGCCCGAGCGCGAGATGGCGGCCTGCATCATGGCCGGCCGCCATCGCGGGCTGATTCCCGTGCTGGGGCGATTGCAAGGTCATCCGCAAGCGGTGCAGGGACTGGTCATGCCGCTGATTGATCGCGATTTCAAGGTATTGGCCGGCCCGCCTGACCTGCAATCCTGTACGCGCGATGTCTATGCGCAAGGCTTCATGCTGACCTGGAGCCAGGTGCTCGTCATTGCACGCGATATCGCCTCGGCAGCAGCTCACCTGCATGCGCAGGGCATCGTGCATGGCGACCTCTACGGTCACAACATCCTGCATCGGGAGGGTGAAGCCCTGCTCGGCGATTTCGGTGCGGCCTGGTTCTACGATGTCGAACAGCCCCATGCCTGGGGTGTGCAGGCCATGGAAGTGCGGGCCTATGGCTGTCTGCTGGAAGAGTTGCTGGCGCATGGCCAGCCGGAAGATGAGGCGGGCCAGAAGCAGCGAGCCGCGCTGGCCGGTGTGCGCCAGGCTTGTCTGAGCCCTGACGCCGCCGCACGGCCGCATTTCGAGGCCATCGTGGCCATGCTGGACCATTTGTCTGCGGGCTGATGCCGCAGGCGCGGTAGTCAGGCCCGCTCGCTGGAGCGCAGCAGCACCACCAGTGCTCCCGCGCCGCCATCGGCCGCGCGCGCCTGGCAAAAGGCCATCACTTCATCCTTCTGCGCCAGCCAGTTGCGTACCTTGTGCTTGAGTACGGGTTCCTTGTTTACCGAACCGAGCCCCTTGCCATGGATCACCCGCACGCAGCGCAGGCCGCGGCGGCGCGATTGGCGCAGGAATTCACCCAGGGCCTCGCGCGCCTGGTCGCGGCGGTAGCCGTGCAGGTCCAACTGGGCCTGGATCACCCAGTTGCCACGACGCAGCTTGCTCAATACATCCATGCCCACACCGGGGCGGGCGAAGCTGAGATTTTCGTCGCTGTCCATCAGGGTCTCGATGGTGAACTCATCCGAGAGCGACTCCAGCAGTGCGGCCTGTTCATCGGCCAAATGCTGGCGCGGAATGGGGAGGGGAGGTTCCGGAAGACACAGGGCCTTGTCGACCACCTTGGGGCGCAAGGGCGCCACCTGCCCGATGCTGTTGCGGAAGATGTTGGCTTCCTCGCGGGCTGCCGCTTCCTGGCGCTGGCGCTCGGCCAGGGCCAGTGCGCGCGCTTTTTCCTGTTCCTGCAGATCGCGGCGCAATCCCTGGAGCGCCGAGAAATCTTTCATTGTCGCCATGACAGCCACCCAACCCTGTAGCGTATTGTTCCCCGAATGGCTACTTTAGCAGAAGCGGGCGCGCTCTTCAGCCGCAGGCGACCTTGATGATCACCATGCCCGGATCGACCTGCAGATTCAGGCGGCGCGGGTTGAAATCCAGGGTGGCGGCATCGTCCGGCTTGAGCACGCGGATCTCGGCGGCACCCGATTCGGCCAGCGCCTGGCGTTCGACGTAGCCGCTGTAGTTCTCGCCGATCAGGTGATCGGCGCGGGAGGCATCGCATTGGCCGGCCGTGGCATCGGCCACCGGGGTGTCGCGCGAAGCGCTGCAGGCGACCAGCACGGCACCCAGGCCCAGCGTGACCAATACCGCCTTCAATGCCGGCGAGCTGCGCCCGGAACGGGAGGGAGATGAATGATAGGGCACGATGCTTTCCTCGGTCTTGATGATTCTTGTGTTTGATTGCTCGAGTGAAACAAAAAAGCCGGGACGACAACTCGTCACCGGCCTTTTGAGTGCCTGTCGCGTTGCGAGTTCTCGCAGCGCAGCATTTTACATTGATTTACCTTATTCGAGGCCTTCCAGATAGCGCTGTGCATCCAGTGCTGCCATGCAGCCCGTGCCGGCGCTGGTGATGGCCTGGCGGTAGACGTGGTCCTGCACGTCACCGGCGGCAAAGACACCGTCGATGCTGGTGGCGGTGGCGAAGCCTTCGGTGCCGGTGCGGGTCTTCAGGTAGCCGTTGTGCATCTCCAGCTGGCCTTCGAAGATGCTGGTGTTGGGCTTGTGGCCGATGGCGATGAACAGGCCGTGCACCGGGATTTCGGTGATGGCGCCGTCCTGGGTCGACTTGATCTTGATGCCGGTCACGCCGCTGTCGTCGCCGACCACCTCATCCAGGGTGGCGTGCCACTGGATGGCAATCTTGCCTTCGCTGACCTTGTGCAGCAGGCGGTCGATCAGGATGGGCTCGGCACGGAACTTGTCGCGGCGGTGCACGATGGTGACCTTGCTGGCGATGTTGGAGAGATACAGCGCTTCTTCCACGGCAGTGTTGCCGCCGCCGACCACGGCCACTTCGCGGCCACGGTAGAAGAAACCGTCACAGGTGGCGCAGGCCGATACGCCGCGGCCCATGAAGGCTTGTTCCGAGGGCAGGCCCAGGTACTGGGCCGAGGCGCCGGTGGCAATGATCAGGGCATCGGCCGTGTATTCGCCGCTGTCGCCGATGAGGCGGAAGGGGCGTTCGGAGAGCTTGGTGGTGTGGATGTGATCGAAGATGATTTCGGTCTTGAAGCGTTCGGCGTGCTGCAGCAGGCGCTGCATCAGTTCCGGTCCTTGCACGCCCAGCGGATCGCCCGGCCAGTTTTCGACGTCGGTGGTGGTCATCAGCTGGCCACCTTGTTCCACCCCGGTGATGAGCACCGGGTTCAGGTTGGCGCGCGCGGCATAGACGGCGGCGCTATAGCCGGCGGGGCCGGAGCCGAGAATCAGGACCTTGGCATGTTTGGGCGTGCTCATAAGCTACTCATCAAATGTTGTGGGATCGCTTCTGCAAATGAGGCGACTCCCGGAGATTTCAATTCCGGACGGCCCGGCACGTCAGCCAGGCCGTCCGGCACAAGCGGGTGCTTGCCAGCGCACAAGTTTGCGGTTTGCCGCGCTGCAAAACGGGTAAGATTATAGTCCATGCCCTCTGCGGGGCTCATGGAATTACGCTATGTCGGCAATAGTCGGCGGCTGCGGGGGCAGTGGCAGGGCTACTGTCCAGAATATGAACAAAAAGACAGCACAGCCAGAACGATAGCGGCCAGTGACGGTCAGTGCAGCGGGTTTCCCGCTGGCCTGCGCAAAACCGCGAAGCGCCAATTCAATGCCGTTACAATGACGGCGTGTTTTTTTTGTACGGAAGTTATGTCCAAGACGAGTCAAGCCCACATCCGCACCACCAAGACGCCGGCGCCCCCGATGCCCAGCCGCCTGGTCAGGCTGTTATCGGAAGCGCGCTGGCTGGCGCTGGCGGCCCTGCTGGCCTATCTGGTGCTGATCCTGCTGAGCTATGCCAAGACCGACCCCGGCTGGTCGGTGGCCAGCTCGGTGCCCCGCGTGGGCAACTGGGGCGGCCGGGTCGGTGCCTGGATGGCCGATCTGATGCTGTACATCTTCGGGCTGTCGGCCTGGTGGTGGTGCGTGCTGTTGGCGCGCTCGGTGTGGACCGGTTATCGGCGCCTGTCCAACCGCTTCCTGGTGTCCCAGCCGGTGGAGCCGGAACATCGACAGGAACCGCTCATCCGCGCCGTCGGCTTTGTCTTCATGCTCACCGGCAGCATGGGGATCGAGTTCACCCGCATGCAGCGTTTCGCCCCCAAGCTGCCGCATTCCTCCGGTGGCGTGCTGGGCGAGATGATCGGTTCGGCCATGCAGCCCACTTTCGGTTTCACCGGCGCCACGCTGCTGCTGTTGCTGCTGTTCGGGCTGGGCTTCTCGCTGCTGTTCCAGGTGTCCTGGCTGGCGGCGGTGGAACGCATCGGTGGCATGATCGAGGATGGCCTGTTCTGGGTGCGCGACTTCTTCGCCGCCCGCGCCGACCGCCGCGCCGGCCAGGAAGCGGCCGTCAAGCGTGAGGAAACCGTGGTGCAGGAGCGCGCCAAGATCGTGGAAGCCCCGCCGATCCGCATCGAACCGCAGATCGTGGAGGTGCAGAAGTCCGACCGCGTCCAGAAGGAAAAGCAGACCAGCCTCTTCGATGACTTGAACAGCGAACTGCCGCCACTGTCGCTGCTCGATGAGGCCCCGCCTGCGCAGCAGACGGTCTCGGTGGAAACGCTGGAATTTACCAGCCGCCTGATCGAAAAGAAGCTGGCCGACTTCGGCGTCGAGGTCAAGGTGGTGGCGGCTTATCCCGGCCCGGTGATCACCCGCTACGAGATCGAACCGGCCACCGGTGTGAAGGGCAGCCAGATCGTCAACCTGGCGCGTGACCTGGCGCGTTCGCTGTCGCTGACCTCGATTCGCGTAGTGGAAGTCATCCAGGGCAAGAATTTCATGGGTCTGGAACTGCCCAATCCCAAGCGCCAGATCGTGCGCCTGACGGAGATCCTGGGCTCCAAGGTCTACAACGACAGCCATTCCAGCCTGACCGTGGCGCTGGGCAAGGACATCGCCGGCAATCCGGTGGTGGCCGACCTGGCCAAGATGCCGCACTTGCTGGTGGCCGGCACCACCGGCTCGGGCAAGTCGGTGGGCATCAATGCCACCATCCTCTCGCTGCTGTACAAATCTTCACCGCGCCAGGTGCGCCTGATCCTGATCGATCCCAAGATGCTGGAACTGTCGATCTACGAGGGCATTCCGCACCTGCTGGCGCCGGTGGTGACCGACATGCGCCAGGCCGGCCACGCGCTGAACTGGGCGGTGGAAGAGATGGAACGCCGCTACAAGAAGATGTCCAAGCTGGGCGTGCGCAACCTGGCTGGTTACAACCAGAAGATCATCGATGCCGAGAAGCGCGGCGAGAAAATTCCGAATCCCTTCAGCCTCACGCCCGATGCCCCCGAACCACTGGAGCAGCTGGAAACCATCGTCATCATCATCGATGAACTGGCCGACCTGATGATGGTGGTGGGCAAGAAGGTGGAAGAACTGATCGCCCGCATCGCCCAGAAGGCGCGCGCGGCTGGCATCCACCTGATTTTGGCCACGCAGCGTCCGTCGGTGGACGTCATTACCGGCCTGATCAAGGCCAACGTGCCGACGCGCATTGCCTTCCAGGTCTCTTCCAAGATCGACTCCCGCACCATTCTCGACCAGATGGGCGCTGAAACCCTGCTGGGCATGGGCGACATGCTCTACAACCCGCCGGGTACGGCCTTGCCGGTGCGGGTGCACGGCGCCTTCGTGTCGGATGATGAAGTGCACCGCGTGGTGGAGCACCTGAAATCCCAGGGGGAACCGAATTACATCGAGGGCATCCTAGAGGGAGGCGTGCTGGAGGACGCCGACGGCGGTGCTGGCGGCGGTGCCGCAGCTGGCGCCGGAGGCGGTGGAGAAGGCGACGAGATGTACGACCAGGCCGTGGCCGTGGTCCTGAAACATCGCCGGGCCTCGATCTCGCTGGTGCAGCGTCACCTGCGCATCGGCTACAACCGTGCGGCGCGCTTGCTGGAGCAGATGGAGCAAAGCGGTCTGGTCTCCACCATGCAGTCCAATGGCAACCGTGAAATCCTGGTGCCGGCGGGTGCTGGCGATGCGGCTGAATAAGCGGTCTTCCCTCCACATCAAGCTGCCCTGAAGGCCGGCCACCGTCGCGCCGGCCGCCACCTTGCCGGTGGCGCCTAGTCAAGAAGGAATCAAACAACATGGACAATTCCAGAAACGCTTTCCGCTCGCGCCCTGCGCAAGCCCGTACCTTCAACCTGCGCCGCCTGATGATGGCGGCCGGTCTTTCCGCGCTGGCCGTGGCCGGGGCCATCGCCATCACCGCGCTGACACCAAACCGTGCCTCGGCTGCCGCGCTGGACCAGTTCAAGCAATTCGTCAGCAGCACGCAGTCGGCCAAGGGTGCGTTCACCCAGCGCATGGTGCGGGTGGAGAATGGCACGTCCAAGGTGGTCAACACCTCCAGCGGCAGCTTCGTGTTTTCGCGTCCCGGCAAGTTCATCTGGACCTACCAGAAGCCGTATGAACAGGTGATCCAGGCCGATGGGGAAAAACTCTTCATCTACGACAAGGACCTCAACCAGGTCACCACCAAGAAACTGGGCAATGCGCTGGGCTCTTCGCCGGCCGCCATCCTCTTCGGCAGCAATGATCTGGAAAAAAACTTCACACTGAAGGAAGCCGGCACCAAGGATGGCCTGGAATGGCTACAAGCCATCCCCAAGAGCAAGGACACGACCTTCGACACCATCGGCATTGGCTTGAAGAACGGCACCCCGGTGGCGATGGAGCTGCATGATTCCTTCGGCCAGGTTTCTTTGTTGAGCTTCGACAGCTTCGAGAAGAATCCGCCGCTCAAGAGCAACAGTTTCAGCTTCACCATTCCCAAGGGTGCGGACGTATTCAACAACTGAGCTTGTCCGCCCGTAGCAAAACAGCCCCGCAGGCTTGCGCTTGCGGGGCTGTTTTGCTGGTGCTTCAGAGGTCGGGCATCTTCAGCTGGGGCAGCTTGTCGGGCAGGTCCTTCCATTGCTCGTGGTCGGGCAGGGGCGCTTTGGCCTGGGTGATGGGCTTCCAGCCGGGCAGCTTGGCCAGACGGGCGTTGAGGTCCTCAAAGTGGGAGAGGGCGGCGGGCAGGTCGGTGGCGTTGTAGATGGCACCGACCGGGCATTCCGGCACGCACATGGAGCAGTCGATGCAGCCGTCCGGGTCGATGACCAGGAAATTGGGGCCTTCCAGGAAGCAATCCATGGGGCAGACGCTGACGCAATCGGTGTACTTGCACTGGATACAGGAATCGGTGACGACGAAGGGCATGGAGACGCAGGGAGAGGCAGGAAAAAGGGCGATATGAAGAAAAAAGCGCAGGCTGCATTCTACCCGCTGGGCCGGATGGTTGCAGGCGCGGGCATGACCGCGCCATCGCCCCTGTAGGGGCCTGCTGCGTTAGACTACGGCCTTTGGTGAATGCGCCTTGCAATCCGGCGCCGCGCCCGCATCCTGATGACTATGAACTTTATTTCCCTGGCCGCCCTGTTGCGGTTCTTCTTCTCCGATCTTCCGAGTTTGCGGGGGGCGGTGCATGGCTGACCTGTTCGCGCAAGAACCCGCTGCGCCGCTGGCTGAAGCGCTGCGCCCCAAGACGCTTGACGAGGTGATCGGGCAGTCGCATCTCTTGGGCGAAGGCAAGCCCTTGCGGCTGGCCTTCCAGTCCGGCAAGCCGCATTCGATGATCTTCTGGGGGCCGCCGGGTGTGGGCAAGACCACGCTGGCGCGGCTGACCGCCACCGCCTTTGCGTGTGAATTCATTGCGCTGTCGGCGGTGTTTTCGGGGGTCAAGGATATTCGTGCGGCCATGGAGCAGGCCGAGCAGAATCTGGCGATGGGCAAGCACACGATCCTGTTCGTGGATGAAATTCACCGGTTCAACAAGTCGCAGCAGGATGCCTTGCTGCCCTATGCGGAAAGCGGCCTGGTGACCTTCATCGGCGCCACCACCGAGAATCCTTCCTTCGAGGTCAATTCGGCGCTGTTGTCGCGGGCGCAGGTCTACGTGCTCAAGTCGCTCACCGATGAGGAACTGAAGCAGTTGCTCAAGCGTGCGCAGGACAAGGCGCTGGGGGATCTGCAATTCGACGGACAGGCCACCGACACCATCATCGGCTACGCCGATGGCGATGCTCGCCGCTTCCTCAATCTGCTGGAGCAGACCCAGACGGCCGCCCGCACGACCGGCACGCAGCTGGTTACGGCCGAGTTCCTGCAGAATGCGCTGACGCTCAACAGCCGTCGTTTCGACAAGGGTGGAGACAATTTCTACGATCAGATATCGGCCTTGCACAAGTCGGTACGCGGCTCACATCCGGATGCGGCGTTGTACTGGCTGACCCGTATGCTCGATGGTGGCGCCGATCCGCGCTACCTGTCGCGGCGCATCGTGCGCATGGCCTGGGAAGACATCGGCCTGGCCGACCCGCGCGCCATGCAGATCGCCAACGATGCTGCGCTGACCTATGAGCGCCTGGGCAGCCCCGAGGGCGAACTGGCACTGGGGCAGGCGGTGATCTACCTGGCGGTGGCGGCCAAGAGCAATGCCGGCTACAACGCCTACAACGCTGCGCGCGCTTTCGTGAAGCAGGACAAGAGCCGGGAAGTGCCGGTGCATCTGCGCAATGCGCCGACCAAGTTGATGAAGGAATTGGGCTACGGGCATGAATACCGGTATGCCCATGATGAGCCCAATGCCTATGCGGCGGGGGAGACTTATTTGCCGGAGGGGATCGCTGAGCCGGGCTGGTACCAGCCGGTTCCAAGGGGGTTGGAAATCAAGATAGGCGAAAAGCTGGCGACCTTGCGGCAGTGGGATGAAGATGCGCAAAAAGAGTGAGTCAATTCTTGGGGAGTAGCCGTCTTTTGAGACGGTTTTTTTCACCGCCATGAGCGCGAATCAAACCAGTGTTTTTTGAGGGCAGATATTCGCTCAGGGAGTAACGTCATAACGCACCGACGCCTCCCCCTTCTTGACCCGTACGGAGTCAATACGAATTCGCCCGATCTCTCCCAGCGACGCCACGTGCGTTCCGCCGCAGGGGTAGGCGGGCAGCTCGCCAAAACCGATCTGCCGCAAGCCATTCTCCATGGCCATCACGCAGGGTAAATCCTGCGCCAGCAAGTCATTGCAGCGGCGCTCCAGCTCTGCCGGCACCAGTTCCTGGGCTGTGCCATCTGCGGCGGCAGCCACGCCCACCACGCGCGCTTCCCCCGGCCAGTGATGCGCCTTGGTGGGCTTCCATCCCAGTTCGGCCAGTACCTGCCCGATCACGTGGCCCGCTGAATGCAGCCGGGCGTGCAGCTGGCGCGGCTGCGCATCCACGCAGGCCAGCGCCGGGCCAGGCGCCACGGGGGCGGTGGTGTAGTGGACGATGCCCTCGCTTTCGCTGCTCACGCGCAGTACTTCCACCGCACCGATCCGACCGGTATCACTGGGCTGTCCGCCACCCTGCGGATGAAAGGGTGTGGCCGACAGCCGCACGGCGTAGCGGCCATCGTCCTGCGCAGTGCAGTCCAGCACTTGGATGTCGGCGCGCAAGGCGGGGTCGGTGAGGTAGAGACGTTCGGTCATGACGAGGCTTTCAATGAAACTGCGGCGAGTGTCGTGCATTGTATCGACAGGATGGACTTGCGATAATCCAGCAACACTGCAAAGGATCTTTGCTCCATGAGCACAAATAAAAGCATCGCCCTGCTCAACGAAATGGCCATCTTCGCCAAGGTAGTGGAGACCGGCAGCTTCTCGGAAGCGGCCCGCCAGCTGGGCGCAACACCGTCGGCCACCAGCCGCGCCATCGCCCGCCTGGAAAAAGCCCTCGGCACGCAATTGTTGCAACGGACCACCCGCAAGCTGCGCCTGAGCGAAAGCGGCGAGGAGATCCACGCCCGTTGCCGCGACATGCTCAACGCCGCGCAGGCCGTGCTGTCGGTGTCCGGTGCCTTCGACGCCGAGCCGCAGGGGCAGGTGAGGGTGAGTGTGCCCAAGGCGGTCGGGCATGCACTGATTCACCCGCACATGCCGGATTTCCTGGCGGCCCATCCCAAGGTGGACGTGCTGCTCAGGCTGGAAGACCGCTACATGGATCTCATCGACGACCAGGTCGACCTGGCCATCCGCATCACCGACCAGCCGCCGCCGGGCCTGATGGGGCGGCGCCTGATGCGCATCGATCATCTGCTGTGCGCCACGCCGCAGTACCTGCAGCGCCACGGGATGCCGGACCATCCCCGGGCCTTGAAGGAGCATGACTGCATCTACCTGGGTGAGTCGCCGGCAGACGCGCGCTGGCGCTTTCGCCGCCAGGGCAAATCAGTCAATGTCGAGGTACGGGGGAGGTATGCGGCCAACCACACGGGCGTGCGTCTCGATGCCACCTTGCGCCATCTGGGGATTGCCAGCCTGCCGTATTTCATCGCCAGGCCACGGCTGGAGGAGGGGAGTCTGGTGCAGGTGCTGCCGCAGTGGAGTTTCAGGACGCGCTATTGCGGCGAGCTGTGGGCGCTGTATCCGGCCACGCGCCACCTGCCACCGCGCCTGAGCGCCTTCGTGCAGTTCCTGGCGCAGCGCCTGGCGCAGGAACCGGCCCTGGCGCCGGGTGCCAAGCCTGTGCCTTGAAGCCCGTCAGGCCGCAGGACGGTGCCAGACGTGGAAGCTGCCTTCCATGGCCGACATGGCGGCGATCACGGTCTCGTAATTCTTGTCGTCGTCATAGCCGGGCAGGCGGGTCTTCATGGCATCCATGAGCGCTTCCAGGCCATCGGCATCGTTGGGGATCAGCACCCCCTTGATGCCCTCGGCACTCTTGCCCGCCAGGATCCATTGCGGTTGCGGCAGGGCATCCTCGCTGATGCGAATCGTGACGTCATCCACTTCACGCCAGGCTATGCCTTCGCGCTTGGTCCCGCGCACCATGGTGCGGATTTCTTCGTCGTCGAATTCCACGCTGATCTTGCGTGCCTGCTGCGCGGCCAGTCGTGTCGGCGAGAGCTCGGTCGCACCCGGTGCCTGCACCTTCCAGTCGGTCTTGCGGACCTTGGGCGGCACCAAGCGGTTCTTGATCTGCTGGCCGAAGGCGAAGGCGGCGCCGAAGGACAGGCCCGCGATCAGCCCATAGAACAGGCTGGCCTCGTTGGACATGTAATGGATGCCGGCCCACAAGCCCAGGGCAAAGGCGGCCACCAGGCCCAGCAGGGAGAACAGGACAGGGACTTCGCGTGGCGGACGGGATTCGGGCTGGACGGACATGGGCAATCGGGTCTCAAGAAGGCTGAAGAAGGCTGAAGAGGGCTGAAGAGGGCTGCAATGGGCCGCATGGTAACCCGCATGGGCGCTGGCGGCTACCGGGGCCGGCGCATTTTATTGTGGCGGGGGTGCACGGGAAGCCCGTAGCGGGCGCGCGACTTGGTACAATCGCAGTTTCGAGCACCAAATCTATCGTAATTTCTTCCCATGATCGACATTCAACTCCTCCGTAAAGACATCGAGAACGTCGCAGCCCGCCTGGCGGCCCGCAAGTTCGTCCTGGACGTGGCCGGCTTCAATGCGCTGGAAGCCGAGCGCAAGCAGATCCAGACCCGTACCGAAGAACTGCAGGGCAAGCGCAATACGCTGTCCAAGCAGATCGGCATGCTCAAGGGCAAGGGCGAGGACGCCTCCGCCGTGATGGCCGAGGTCAACGGTATCGGCGACGAGTTGAAAGCCTCCGCCACCCGTCTGGAAGAAGTGCAGCAGCAGATGAACCTGTTCCTGCAGGCCATACCCAACCTGCCGCATGAATCGGTGCCCGCCGGCAATGACGAAAGCGGCAACGTCGAGCTGCGCAAGGTCGGTACGCCCCGCAGCTTCGATTTCGAGATCAAGGATCACGTCGACGTCGGCGCACCGCTGGGCCTGGACTTCGATACCGCGACCAAGCTGACCGGTTCGCGCTTTGCCGTCTTGAAGGGCGGTATCGCCCGCCTGCATCGCGCGCTGGCGCAGTTCATGCTCAACACCCACACCGTGGAGCATGGCTATACCGAGTGTTACACCCCTTACATCGTCAACGCCGACAGCCTGCGCGGCACCGGCCAGCTGCCCAAGTTCGAGGCCGATCTGTTCGCGGCCAAGAAGGGCGGTCAGGAAGGCGAGGCCGAGAATGCCGCGCTGTACCTGATCCCGACCGCTGAAGTGCCGCTGACCAACTTCGTGCGGGATGAAATCGTCGCCGGGGATGCGCTGCCGATGAAGTTCACCGCCCACTCGCCTTGCTTCCGCTCGGAAGCCGGTTCCTACGGCCGCGACACGCGCGGGATGATCCGCCAGCACCAGTTCGACAAGGTGGAAATGGTGCAGATCGTGCATCCCGAGAAGTCTTACGAAGCGCTGGACGAGATGCTGGGCCATGCCGAAACCATTCTGAAGAAGCTCGGCCTGCCGTATCGCGTCATCACCCTGTGCACCGGCGACATGGGCTTTGGTGCAGCCAAGACCTATGACATCGAAGTCTGGCTGCCGGCGCAGAACACCTATCGTGAAATCTCCTCGGTCTCCAATTGCGAAGCCTTCCAGGCACGCCGCATGCAGGCCCGCTTCCGCAATGCCCAGGGCAAGCCGGAACTGCTGCACACCCTGAACGGTTCGGGCCTGGCCGTAGGCCGTACCCTGGTGGCGGTGCTGGAAAACTACCAGCAGGCCGATGGCAGCGTGGATATCCCCGAGGTGCTGCAGCCCTACATGGGCGGCGTGACCAAGCTGGTACCGGGCGCCTGATTCAGTTTGACGGTGCAGGAAATGAAGACGGCTGTCTCGCGAGAGACAGCCGTTTTTTTTTATCGTCGCAAGGTTTGCGAAAACGTTTTCTTGACGGCGCTGGCTAGGCGTCCTTGAGTGCCCAGGAGAAGGTGGTGGGGATGCGGCGCTCGATGAACAGGCTGTTGCCCTGGATTTTCTTGGCTTCCTTCTTGGCGCGGGTGGCGGCTGAAGCGATCTGGTGCGGCGAGGAGTATTGCGAAGGCTCGATCTTGACCGCCCCCAGCGACAGCGACACCAGCGGATGGAGGACGCGATTGCCCTGGCGGTCCTCGGTGTAGTAGCCGTTGCGCTGTACGTCTTCGTCATAGTAGAAAGCGCGCGCCTGAACCTCGAAGCCGTCGAGGATGGCGCGGCAGCGTTTTTCCCAGTCTTCGCTCTGGAACAGGATCAGGAAATCGTCCCCGCCGATGTGACCGATGAAGTCCAGGTTGGGGTCGCAGGCCTGCTGCAGCACGCGGCCGGTGGTCTGGATCATGTCGTCGCCCTTGCGGTAGCCGTAGACGTCGTTGAAAGGCTTGAAGTGGTCCAGGTCACAGTAGCAGATGCAGAACTCCACGCCGCTCTGCAGCAGGTATTCGATGTGATCGTTGATGGGCACGTTGCCCGGCAATTGTGTGAGCGGATTGGCGTGACGCGCGGCGTCGATCTGCATCTGCGTGATTTCGCGCAGCAGATCGTGGCCGGTGCCCAGTCCCACGTACTGGCCGCGGTCGGTGATGATGAAGCCGTTGGAGAGGTGGTGCGATTCGGCATGCACCAGCAGGTTGGAGAGCTCTTGCAGGCTGGTGTCCTGCTCGGTCAGGATGGGGTTGGGGTCCATGAAGAAGGCGCAGGACTTCTTGCCATACAGTTCGCGCCCGTACAGGCGGGCGAAACGTTCGACCATGCTGTAGCGGTTGATGAGCCCGATCGGCAGGCCATTGCTGACCACCGGCAGGGCCTGCAACTGCGGATCGTTGACGAACATGTCGTAAGCCGTGTCATTGGTGACCTCCGGGCTCACGTACTGGGTCTCGCGCAGCAGCTTGGCGACCGTGGCGCTGCGCTTGCCGGGGCCATACTTGTTGGCCGCCAGCGGTACCTTGTCGCGCCGCAGGGTCTTGGTGACATCGTCCGAGATCGACACCGGCGGCTCCGGTAGCGGACGCGAGATGTGATAGCCCTGGCCGCAGGCGATGCCCAGATCGCGGATGGTCAGCAGCTCGGCCTGCGATTCGATGCCTTCGGCGATGACGATGGAACCGGACTTCTCGGCGATCTCCTGGATCGAGCGCACGAACTGCAGCTTCATGGGATCGTGGTTGATGCCCTGCACGAAGTGCATGTCCACCTTGACGTATTCCGGCTGCAGCTCCGACCACAGGCGCAGGCTGGAGAAACCTTCACCCAGATCGTCGATGGCAATCTGGAAACCCATGTCGCGGTAGTGCATGGCGGCATTGCGCAGCAGGGCATAGTCGTAGGTCGGCTCGTTCTCGGTGAGCTCAATGATGATGCGCTGCGGATTGACGCCCAGCTTTTCCAGGTAGCGCAGGGTTTCGCCCTGGATCGCCTCGGGCTGCATGAGCGCACCCGGCGAGACGTTGAGAAACAGGTTGCCCGGCAGACCCAGTTGCGCGAAGCGGGTCATCACGATGTGGCGACACAGGTACTCCATCTGTACCGACAGATTGTGTGCGCGCGCTACCTTGAACAGCGCCAGGGGCGAATGCAGCGGGGTATTGGAGGGGCCGCGGATCAAACCTTCATAGCCCAGGATTTCGCCGTTGCGCATGCGTACGATGGGCTGGAACAAGGCTGACAGCTTGCGTTGCGCGATGATCTCGTGCAGCAGCGACAACATCGGGTCATCGGCGCCGCGCAGGGCCGCGCCGGAGGCGCCGGCGATCAGGTCGACGACTTCGGCGCCGAGCGGAAAGATTGGGCTGGAAAGGGGAGCCATCTGGCTGAATCCGGGTTCGAAAGAGTCAAAGAACGACAAAGCAAGGCGAAATAGTTTACGGATGCTAGAAGTGATTTATGACAAGATGATGATAAGCAATTCAGCTTTATGCTTTTATGTGTGAACTTTGCTTCCTTTAGTCTGTCCGGCGGCAGAAGCAATGACGGGAAGATAATTTTTTTGAATTTTTTTAAAAAATAGTTTCACTCTGAAAATAGTTCTGCTATAGTCGCTGTCTTCGCTGCACCACGCAGTGAAACGACCGAAGTTGACCGGAGAGGTGGCAGAGTGGTCGAATGTACCTGACTCGAAATCAGGCGTACGGTTTCCCGTACCGTGGGTTCGAATCCCACCCTCTCCGCCAGTATTTACGCGGGTTTCCGCGCTGTAGAGAAAGCCGCCTTGTGCGGCTTTTTTTACGTCTGGTGGGGAAGAAGTTGACCAAGAAATCAGGCGCGCTTCTTCCCGATCTTCGCCACGGCATCGGTCAGGGTATCGATGGCCAGGTGCGCATACCGTTGGGTACTGCGCGAATCCTTGTGCCCCAGCACCCGCCCCACGGTGTAGAGGTCGACCCCGTTGTTTATCAGCTCACTGGCCGCGCTGTGGCGCAGGTCATGCAGGTGCAGGTGATCGAGGCCAGCCCGCTCCCGAGCTTTCCGGAAGTTCGCCTGGATGGTGATCTTGGGGATGGACTGGTCGAACACCCGGGCGGCGTACTTGATCCGGGGATGTACCGGCACCATGCGAGGCGATCCGTTCTTGGTATCAGCCAGGGCAAAAACTTCCCCACTTAGTTTGTATTTCAGCAACTCAGATAAGCGCATGCCACTGTAAAAAAGGATGCGGAAGGCCCGGCGCACGTTCCTGTTCTGGATGGCCAGGACCATGCGGATCATGTCCTGCCTGCTGGCATATTCCTGACGCTCGTTGCGCACGGCGGGCACCACCACCTTGGCAGCTGGATCCTCTTGGCCCATACCGTGCTCCTTCCAGGCATAGCGGCAGGCGGCGGTGAGGTAGCGGATACGGTTGCGCAGCGAGGCGGCCGAGAGCGGGGTCTCCATGCCCTCATTGTCTCGGGTGGCCTTGGCGATGTAGAACTTGCAGGCATCCGAGACGCCGGACGGGGTGAGGGGGCGCCCCTGGTAGGCGAAGAACATGAGCGCTAGTTCCCGCTCCACGTTCTTGCCGGTCTTGAGGTGGGGCAGGCGGTGCTTTATGTAGACGGCGACAGCTTCATCGATTGAATGCTGAGCACGTTCGACGCTGGTTGCGACGGCGTAGAGCTTCGCGCTTTCTTGCCGGTCGTAGGCGTCAGCCTGGGCTTGATTCCATGTTTTTGGAAGAGCTTTTCGAGTCCGGACCCTCTGGCCATCGATACGGCGGTCGAACTCAAAGACGAAGCAACCTCTCTTTTTGTCGCGATAAATCGGCATGATTCTTGATAGTCGAGAATGTCTTGTCGGTTGAAAGTGATCCGGCGACCGATCCGATAGCAGGGAATCGGGCCGTCCGGGGCGGCTAGATCATATACCTTCCGGGCCGACACCCCCAGAAGCACGGCAGCGGCCTTGATGTTCATGGTTTCTGTCATGGCTTGTCCTTCGCGGCCAGGGCGGCAAACATGTCGATGGTGTGCGTATCAGGTTCTGGCGGGATTGGTTCTCCGGCCTGAACGAACCGTGTGCAGCATGGCTGGCCGTCTTTTCCGTATTGCCATGCATCCGGATAATCTGGATGGTCTACATCGTGCAGGAACGAAAGGGCGATGATGTCGCAGCGCTCGTTGTCGTCGCAGTCCTCCAATGCTACGCCTTCACGCATGGCTTTATCGCGGGCGCATTGACAGCACCAAGCCTCGAAAAAGCATTCGCCTTCGGTACCGTTACTAGGCCGGTATTTCTGGCATCCCGTGCATCATCCTTCCCTGCTTCTGAGGGAGTGGGGGAGAGGGCGGCACGAGCAAGCCAAGCAGAACGGGCGCAATCCTCAGCGTAGTTGTGGACTGCCACTCGTTCACTGTCCCAAAAGCCAAAATCATGTGCCCACGCCTCAAACAAAGCACGCTCTTCCTCCAGCCCTTCTGCGCGCCCTTGGGCGACTGCATGGCCCATGATCGCGCTGACCATGGCCAGCATGTTCTCTTCGTGCGCGTCAGCAGCAAACTTGTCCAGTGCTTCGCGCACCTCCGGTATGTCGCAGATGCGCTGCGCTTCCGGCCAACTGATGGGGGTCTTATTGAGCATCACGGTTTTCCTCCATGGGAAACACGCCAACTACGGCGCAACTCCAGTGCTTCGATGGCACGATCGCGGTAACCCATGCGATTCAGCTTATGGCCCAACGGCATCATGTATGCGTTCCAGAACCGGACGCCAGGACCGCCCAGCAGAGCGCTGGAATACATGCGCGAGCGCGTGTCATCCATGCGGAGCAACTGGGCGATCTTGCGCGCCACGCGGCGCTTACGGGCACTCACGCTGCCTCCCGCAGTCCCTCGATCACGCCATTGGCGATCCAGAACGAGGAGAAGGTGGGCGGGAGCTGGGCGGGCAGCTGCTTGAGCGTGCCGAACACCAGCGCGGTTTCGATGTGGCCTTCCTCGGCCAGCGAGTGCAGCCAGTTGATGGCATCGGAGCGGCCTGGCAGGTCCAGCACATCGAAACGGTCCAGCATCAGGATGCGCAGGCCAGTCACCTGGGCCACGGCCTGGGCGATCATGGCATCGGTGCGCCATTGCTCGGACTCCG
>NZ_JBMDJS010000060.1:0-451 GCF_057809315.1 Herbaspirillum sp. FG34
ATGTCGGCCTGCTCGTCGGCCTCGTTGGCGCGGAACAGCTTCTTGGCGGTGATCAACTTGGCCTTGGTGAAGCCGGTACCGCCGTTCAGGATGATCTGGCTGGAAGGCAGCGGGACCAGCGTGCCGTCCTTGGTCTGGGCGTTGCCGATACCAGCCGAGAAGATGATCTGGTCCTTGCGACGGTTCCAGGCGGCGTTCAGCGAGTCCATGTAGGAGCCGCTCGGATTGGCCAGCACCTTGGGTTCATCGGCACGGTCCACCGGCAGAGCCTGGTAGAAGTCACGCATCAGGGCCACGCGGGTGGTGTGGTTGGCGTCGGACCAGACGGTATCGCCATGGCGGGTGGTGTTCTCCGGGGTGTCGGCGATGGCATCCAGACGGTTCGCGGTGAACGATTCGCCGGTGATGTTGCCACGATCCGTGACGCGGGGTTCGAAGCGGGCGCGCTTCT
>NZ_JBMDJS010000061.1:0-443 GCF_057809315.1 Herbaspirillum sp. FG34
CAAAGTAGTGGCGAGCGAAATGGGATCAGCCTGCAAGATTTAGCATCAACGATAGCAAAACGGAATGGAAAGTCCGGCCATAGTGGGTGATAGCCCCGTATGCGAAATCGATGGTGTGGAACTAGGCTTGCGACAAGTAGGGCGGGACACGTGAAATCCTGTCTGAACATGGGGGGACCATCCTCCAAGGCTAAATACTCGTAATCGACCGATAGTGAACCAGTACCGTGAGGGAAAGGCGAAAAGAACCCCGGAAGGGGAGTGAAATAGATCCTGAAACCGTGTGCATACAAACAGTAGGAGCCCTGTAAGGGGTGACTGCGTACCTTTTGTATAATGGGTCAGCGACTTACATTCAGTGGCAAGCTTAACCGAATAGGGAAGGCGTAGAGAAATCGAGTCCGAATAGGGCGTTCAGTCGCTGGGTGTAGACCCGAAACCAA
>NZ_JBMDJS010000062.1:0-415 GCF_057809315.1 Herbaspirillum sp. FG34
CGGACAACGATATCAATCTCATCGCTGCTCAAAACACGGATGAACAGCATGGTGACCGGTCGTCGTCGTCGTGGGGAGTTGGCGTTACTGCGCAGTTTGGTACCAAGACCCAGTTTGGTTTTACGGCCAATGCGGCGGGTAGCCGGGGTAACAGCGATGGCAAGGACGTCGCCAACGTCATGACGCGGGTGCGTGCAGGCGGGCAGGTCAACATCGATTCTGGCCGCGATACGAATCTGATTGGCGCCACTGTCTCTGGTGCAAAGATCATGGCCAATGTGGGTCGTGACCTGAACATCGTCAGTGTGCAGGACACCAGTACCTTCAAGAGTCGGGATCAGAGCATTGGTGGAAGTGCGGCCATCGGCTATGGCTCTGGAGGCAGCTTCAATGCAAGCCGCAGTCGTGTGGATGC
>NZ_JBMDJS010000063.1:0-409 GCF_057809315.1 Herbaspirillum sp. FG34
CCGTGACGCGGGGTTCGAAGCGGGCGCGCTTCTGTTGGGCCTGCATGCGGATCGAGGTATCGAACTGCTGCACGAAGGCCTGGGTGATGGTTTGCGTGCCGGCCATCATGGCCAGACTGCCGCCGGCAGCCAGTTCATGAGGGACCAGATTGAACGCGGCCAGTACGATGATGACCGCGAACAGGCCAAGCTGCCACTTGTGAGTGTGCAGATAGTTTTTCAGTTTGGTGTTCATATGGACTCCGAAAAGGTAATTAGAAAATTCGCCTTTCAGGTTGTCCGGATGCCCGGGCCTGCATTGCATTCGCCTTGCGCGCACCGGCTACCGTGTGCAAGGAGGGTGACTTTGCAGGTTGTCCGCGCACCACCACGGGCCTGTATCTGCCCGCAATGGTCGCGCTGGGTGGGG
>NZ_JBMDJS010000064.1:0-379 GCF_057809315.1 Herbaspirillum sp. FG34
TCACCTCCTTTCTAGAGTGCGCACGAAGTTAAGCGTCCACACTTATCGGCTGTAATTCAAAGAACAGTTATTTGGTGAAGCACGGTCCGTGACACAAGGTCACTGACTGGCTACTGATACTGATCCAAGCGGGTCTGTAGCTCAGCTGGTTAGAGCACCGTGTTGATAACGCGGGGGTCGTTGGTTCGAGCCCAACCAGACCCACCAAGGTTTCGGGGGTTTAGCTCAGCTGGGAGAGCACCTGCTTTGCAAGCAGGGGGTCGTCGGTTCGATCCCGTCAACCTCCACCAAGAAATGTCAAACCTAAGTCAGCGTTATGCGTATGACGTAGTGATTTAGGTTTGATCTTTTACGATCAATGGCTGTTTTTGTTCTTTAA
>NZ_JBMDJS010000065.1:0-352 GCF_057809315.1 Herbaspirillum sp. FG34
CCGGCGCAAACTGGGGCGGCGTGGCCAGTGAGGGCTGGAAGGCTGAGAAGCCGACCGTGCCGGCTGTGGCGCACACCGCCGAAGACGTTGCCAAGGTGCGCCAAGAAATCGACAAGATCAATGGCCAGATCGGGGAGGCGCGCGCAAAGCACAATGCCCAGGCGCAGGCCAAGCAGCGCCGCGCCGAGCTGCAAGAACTGTCGAAGAAGGCGCCGGACATCAGCGGCTATCTGAAGAAGGCCGAAGAGGAGCTTGCCGATTACGAGCCGCAGGTGGTGGCAATGCGCCAGCGTGCCATCGGCGGTCGCCCGCTGGGCCTGGTGCATGACTTGGCTTATGCGCTGGCTGACCT
>NZ_JBMDJS010000066.1:0-345 GCF_057809315.1 Herbaspirillum sp. FG34
TCGCTGCCCGGGGCAAGCTGACGCTCTCCACCGGTGAAGTCAACAATGAGGGCGGATTGTTGCAGGCCCTGAAGAGCCTCGACCTCGATACGCACGGTCAGGCACTGCACAACCTGCATTCGGGCGAGGATCAAGGTGTGCGTGCCGGCACGGATCTGCACATCAAGGCCGGGGCGCTGGGCAATGGCGCAGGTGTGGTGGTGGCAGGTGGCCTAGCCCGTCTGCAAGTGAACAGCCTCGACAACAATCGCGGGCGCATCCTCGCAGGCGAGGACCTGAGTCTCACGTCGGACTCCCTGATCGGCAAGGGCTTGCTGTTGAGTCACAAGGATCTGCGTATCGATG
>NZ_JBMDJS010000067.1:0-340 GCF_057809315.1 Herbaspirillum sp. FG34
CTCGCCAGTTCTCGGCAGCGATGATCTGGCCATTATCCTTGTGGACGATGCGCGCATGCTCTCCCGAGATGAAGTCGGACGATCCCACCAGCCGGTAGTTGATGATCCTGCGTCCCGGCTTGCTCTCGTCGGCGATCTCGAAATGCGCGTTGCGATTGTTGATCGCATCGGCCGCAATGGTGAGTGCGCCATCCGCATTGACGGTCGCGCTGGTGTTGTTGACCTCGCGAGCACTTCCGGTCGCACGATGGTCGCTGCCGATGACGCCGCCAATGGACATGTCTGCGGCTGAATACAGCAGCGCCTTCTCGCTGTTGTGGAGCACCCCGGTCCCGATATC
>NZ_JBMDJS010000068.1:0-325 GCF_057809315.1 Herbaspirillum sp. FG34
GTCCACTCGGGCTCGCCTGCGGCCTCGCCCGGTCTCCGACTCGCCTTCGGCTTTGGGTTGGCTCGCCTGTGGCATCGATTTTTTCTTCGATCAACGTCCTGCTTTGGTTTTTATTGTTTAAGTCATTAAATTATTTCTGTCCGTTCGTCCTGAGTAGTCGCGTAGCGACGTATCGAAGGCGAAAGAACGCCAACGCAAAGCCGGAGGCGAGTGGGATGCCTCACGATGCCGAAGGCGAGGCGTTTAGGTCGTCCGCATCTGCGCCGCCGGTTCAGAAGGCGACAAAACGGATCAGAAAAATAGTCGGAGCGAAGCGACTCTATTT
>NZ_JBMDJS010000069.1:0-320 GCF_057809315.1 Herbaspirillum sp. FG34
AGCTCGACCGCTACGAGGACCAACATGGCGAAATCAAACCCGCCGGCCAGGCCGATACCGAAGCACAGAACTCCCTGCCCGAGTACGAACGCGGCCTGGAAGTGCTGCAGAACCGCGTCAAGAACCTGAAGCGTGACTTCGATGCGGCCACTGGCGCCGACCAGCGCCTGGCCGAGCTGGAAGCGCAGACCGATTTCGAGACCGACCACGCAGCTGGCATCACCGAGCTGGAGCAGCGCGTAGCTACCCTGCGCGCCAGCCTGGCCAAGATGACAGAGGTGATCGAGGTGGCTGCAGCTGCCCAGCGCGCGCTGGACGCC